>JAGHTX010000187.1 GCA_018065105.1 Bacillota bacterium | reverse complement strand
CCACAACCGAAGAGATTTCAAAACTGGCTGGGGAAGAAACAGTTCATTATAAAAATGAATCCATTTCGAAAGGAAGAAATGGCAGCAACTCAACCAGTGATCAGATTTCACAGCGTAGACTGTTTACACCGGACGAACTGAGCCGGTTGGATCTGGATAAATGCATTGTCCATGTGAAGGGTTATAATATTTTTATGGATCAGAAATACGATGTTCTGGATCATAAAAATGTTAATAAGACGAAAGATGGCAAGGATGGAGAACTCAACACGTTTATTCCAAGGGTTTATCGCAAAGTAATTGGTAAATACGATGAAACACGTGACCAGATTAAACGATGGGTGATCCACGAAGAAGAGGAAGATCCAAACAGAAAAATGGCTGAAGCGATACAGGCTGGTGAAAGTATAGGAAATTTAGATCCTAAACAGATAGAAGATTATTACACCAGCTCTGATAATATTGCTAGCTACATGCAGTTTCTTCACACGGAAACAGAATATCTGGATCTTGGCGAAATGGATATGCTGTAGAAAACGACACGTCCTGCACGACGTTAAACTGCACATTTTTTTCTCTCACTAGGTCCTGGGAATGACCCAAAACTTCCTTTATTCTCGAAAGGAAAAAATGAAATGGCATTTTTAAATACAGCTATCAGATTGTTTGGTACAGCTCTACAAATTGGTGGAGCTTTTATTGCGGTTTTTGGAATTGTTAGAGTTGCCATGGGGTTATCGGATTCGAGAAATCAGAATCAGATGACTGAGGGCTTCTTTACTGCACTGGGTGGAGCAATCATCTTTGCAGCAGCAACATGGATGAACACGATTGATGCTTCCGCTCTGTTTGGTGGATAGGATTGAATTGATATGAGTGAATTTATACAGAATATGGCAGAAGCCATTGGTGCATTTTTTACAGGATATTTTGCCAGCATTGATGATATCATCGCACTGGCTGGATCGACTCCATGGAGCACAAGAGGAGGCGTAAGTTTTCCTGCATCTACCCTTTGGGCAGCTGCTCAGAATTTTCAGCAGAACGTGGTTGTCGGGGTCGCATCGGCCCTGGTATCTCTGTTTCTCTTTTTTGAACTGGTCGAGCTGATGACCCGCTCCAATATACGAGGACTGGATGGACTTCAATGTATATTGATGGCTTTTCTTAAAATGGCGATTTCTTTAGCCGTAATCAAGAATATGGATGTTATCATTGGTGCCTGCTTTCAGATCACAAATCTTCTGGCTCAGCAGACCGGAGCTTTATTAAACTCGGGTACCTCGATTGGCGGAGAAGAAATAGCTTCTGCTATTACGGATTACTACAATGGAGAAGATATTTCCTTCTGGACAAAGCTGGGAGCCTTTTTAACGGCATTCCTGATCAGTCTTGTAAACAATGTGGCGTTCACTCTTGTTAAGATCATCTGTCAGCTGCGATTTGTAGAAATCTACATATTTATGGCAGTGGCTCCGATTCCATTCAGCACCTTTGTATCTCAGGAATACAAACAAATGGGTGTGAATTTTGTGAAACGAATGTTTGCTCTTGGACTGCAGGGTGTATTTATATGCATCATCTGCTATTTCTATGCGGTTATTGTCAATCAGACCGTAGGAAGCATTACCATTGGAGATGGTGCAATCAGTCCAATGTTTACCATGCTTGGATATAGTCTGCTTTTGGTTATTGCAGCATTCCAGACAGGTGGATGGAGCAAACAGCTATTACAGTGTAATTAGTACAATGGTGGCAGCACTGCCACCTTTTTGATTTGATACAGTTTTATTTATAACCCAGCACACACAGATGGGAAATTTTTTACTAATGAGGGGGTGCTTAAATGAGTACACAATACCTTACTTGGTCGGCTAGACAGGAAAAAAGAACCTATACAAAAGAAACAAAAAAGATGGATGAGAAAGCTCTGAAGATCCACTATGTACACAGTGCCCAAAAGGATGATAAAGGGAAACCTGCAAAATATGTACGTGTCTATCTTCCAGACAAGGATCATAGAACGTTCCAGTTTACGGAAAGCTATGGATTTGATCGCAACCGTCTTTATGAAACAGGAACAAGGATCAATGAACGAGGAGATGTAGAACCAAAAACGGTAGATCCTCGAATCAATATCAATGAACGAAAGGCTTATATCCAGGTGGCACAGGATGCCATCAAGGCAGTTTTAAACAAAGAAACAGGAAAACCAACGCTTACGCATTTTATCAAGATCGTAAATGCGGAAGAGCACTGTGGATTTGTTGTTTATTTTGAATCCGAACCGGAAAGAAATGCACAGGGAAATATGATCTATAACCAGCGTGGTACACGAATCTTTGATGTACCGGGCAAGGTTCGTCTTTCGGTGGAAGAACTAAAGGAATGCTTTCCAAATCGTTCCAGAGAAAAGGTCAGAAATCCAAATTTGGCAATCAGTTCTACGAATCCGGCACAAACACAGGAACAGTCTATAAGCCAGCAACAGACGCAGGTCCAATCTACGCCAGCAAATGAGCAGCCAGTAAGAAAATCCGGGGAAGCCCGATAGTAACGAATTAAAAACCTCCGCAGGAGCAGTGTGTGCCTTCTGCGTTTTCTAATGGTGGCAGCACTGCCACCTTTTAACTAAATATTGTGAAAGGAGTTATGCATGTCATTATTTGTCAATGTACCTACTGACATCGAGGAATATGAAGAAAGAATCTTTGCCGGATTGACAGCCCGTCAGGCAAAATGGTCCGGTGTAGCTATGGGTGTAGGTTTATCCTTCTATATTGCTTCTTTTGTCCTTCTTCATTTGAATCAGGACATTGCCATCTATGGAACGGCAGCTGTAGCGATTGGTTTCTTTGCCTGTGGATGGGGAACCTGGGAAGGAAGACCCGTAACAGATCTTTTCAAGGCAGGATATCGATACTACATGACCAGTCAGACCGTGTTCTACAGGTCGGAAGCACGGTACTTCGAAGGAGGGATAAAAAGGAATGTTTGGAAGAAATACAAAGACCGAAAAATCAACCGATCCGAATGTTACGAAAGAAAAAGAGAATCGAAAAAAGAAAAAAAGTCGAAAGGATAGGAAGAAGGAAATCCGACAAAAACGATCCACACAGAATGTGTTTCGATATCGAACGATGTGTGAGGATGGTATCTGTGAACTTGGAAACGATATCTATTCCATGTCCATAGGCTTTTCGGATATTGATTATCAGATTGCGACCGAAGAAAATCAGCAGGTGATATTTGGTAAATATCAGAACATATTGAACTCTTTAGGAAATGATATTGATATGTGTCTTACCATCAATAACCGTTTGCTGGATATCAAGGAATTTGAAGAAAATATGCTATTGAAGCATGCCGGGGATGGCAAGGATTTCCAGCGTGTTATTATCAATGACTACATACTGGATAATGTAAAAAAAGGTAACAACAAAATCACCAGTGAAAAGATGTTTACCTTCTCGGTTCGAGAGGCAAATATTCGAGATGCCCGAAGAACATTGGGCAATATTGCTTCCGAGTTTGAAAAGTCTTTTCGTGATCTGAAATGTGAAACGCATATCATGGATGGGGTGCAGCGATTGTCTACACTTTATTCCATCGTAAAACCGGGAGAGAAATTTAACTTCTCCTTTGAGAATCTTGGAATCAAGGAAACCAGCAAGGATTATATTGCTCCGTATTGTTTTGATTTCAAGGAATCGAGAGATTATTTTCGTATCGACTCACGATACTGCAAGGTATTGTATTTATCTTCGTGGGCCAGTGAAATGGGAGACAAGCTTTTATATCGATTATCCAATCTGGAACATAACCTGACGATGACCATTCATATGAAGGTTGTTCCAAGAGGAAAGGATAAGGAGCTTATCAAGACAAAGCTCAACGCTTTGGATAAACAGATTGGTAATGAAAACCGAAGAAACATCAAAAATATGATGGATCCCGATCAGATACCTGTGCATTTGCGAATGTCCTATGCCGGTACGACCGAATTATTGGAAGAGGTATCCAATCGAGATCAGAGAATGTTCTATACAAGTATGTTTATTCTGATCAATGCTTCTTCCAAGGAAGAAATGGAACTAATCACAAAGGATATCAAAGTTATCTGTACCCAATGCGATTGTGAATTTGCGGAAATGACACTGGAACAGGAAGATGGATTCAATGCGGTGTTACCGTTAGGAAATCCTAAAGAGGAGCTTGCTCGACTTGTAACCTCCAAGGTATGTTCGATTCTGATGCCATTTACTTCCAAGGAGCTGATGAATCCAAGCCATCCGGTCTTCTATGGAGTCAATCAGATTACCAGCAACATGATCCTATGCAATCGTTTTTATTTGGAAACACCAAGTGGATGGATTCTGGGAAAACCCGGTCAGGGTAAATCCTTCAAGGTCAAGCAGGAGTTGACCTACATTTATTTATCCGATCCAAA
>JAGHTX010000092.1 GCA_018065105.1 Bacillota bacterium | reverse complement strand
AGAGAAAAGAGGAAACAAATGAATTATTCGAATAGAAAAAGAAGATGGACTGGTATTGCCCTATCTTCCCTTCTTGCCCTTTCTAGTAATGTTGGTCTTTTCTATACTTTTTCACAAACAGCTTTTGCACAAGAAGCTTTAGAAGAGATTGAATCATTTGAAGAAGCGAATCAAGAAGAACATATAATAAATCAAAACTGGGAACAAATTCCAACTTTTGAAAGTATTACAGGTATTCAAATCGATACTAGCCAATTACTGGATATCGCAGGTGCTTATTTAGAAGCGCCTTATCGTTTAGGTGGGCGAGGTAACGCGCAAAATTACAGCGCGCCAATTGACTGCTCAGGATATGTAACAACGGTCTATAAGCGTTATTTAGGGACAGTTATAGAAAATGGAAAATCGACGACAGCTGCTCCTTATGGATGGAAAGACGTGGATGGTTCAATCGATCGTTACGGAATTGGTACAATTAATTACATGACAACCGCAAGTTGGACAAAACTTTTGATGCATGGTTCCAAAACAGGTATATTAAACCAACCGGTTTATCATTCCAAAGTATGTAAAATCTATAAAAAAAGTGGTGAATGGCTAGCAGAAGAACCAGAGGAAGGATGGGATTTTTATAGTCCCGGAGATATCGTCATGTATTGTTCAAAGACAGGAGTAGTGCAAGCCGGTGGGTCTTGTCATATGGGACTTTACATTGGAAATGGCTTATTCATCAATGCCAATTATGGTGCCAACCGATGTGTAGCCGTGAATAAAATTGAGGATATCAATTATCATAGGGACTCTAGTGGATACAGTTATTTCCGTCTTTTTAAAATGGTAAGTCCAAATAAAAACACGGCATGGCTACCAGAAAAACATTCAGTTATCTACAATCTAGATGGTGGACAAAACAATGTCAACAATCCGCAGTACTTAACGCCTTATAAAGCCTATCCATTAAAAGCTCCATCAAAAGCAGGTTATACTTTCGCTGGTTGGTATTTAGATGCAGACTATCAAATAGCTATTTCTTCCATTCCGAAGGATACTCATGAAGACGTTCAAATATTCGCAAAATGGACACCGATGGAATATCCAATTTCTTATGTTCTAAATGGGGGAACCAATAGCGAAGAAAATCCAAAAACTTATAACACAACTCAAGATGTATCGCTTCAAGAGCCTGTGAAAAAAGGATATACATTTAATGGCTGGTATACAACTTCTACCTTTAAGGAAAAGAAAGAAGAAATCAAACCTGGTGAAATGGGAAATAAGAAATTCTATGCAAAATGGATATTAGATACGTATTCTATTTCTTATGAAACTTATGATGGTGTCAATCCTTCTACAAATCCTAAAAAATACAATGTCAATACTGCATATACTTTAAAGGCTCCAACCAAACAAGGATATAAATTCATGGGATGGTATACAGAACCTGAATTTGTGAATAAGATTACAGCAATAAAAAAAGGAACAGTTGGTGATCTTCAATTGTACGCTAACTGGATCTTAACTCCATACCAAATTACCTATGTCTTAGGTGGAGGAAAAAATTCAGCGAATAACCCAGATCAATACAACAAGTCACAACATATTCTTTTGGAAGATCCAACCAAGAATGGATATACATTTGATGGATGGTATACAAACAGTACGTTCAAAACTGCGAATAATGAAATTGTAGAGGGTTCTACTGGCGTTAAAAAATTCTATGCGAAATGGATTTTGAACAAATATTCTATTTCTTATGAAATGGATGGTGGCATCAATTCGGCTAAGAATCCAAAAACATTCACAGTAAATCAAGCTTACACATTGTATTCTCCAACAAAGACTGGTTATAAGTTCGGTGGATGGTATACCGATCCTGCATTTACCAATAAGATTACTTCCATCAAAAAAGGTACTTTTGAAGATTTAACCTTATATGCGATGTGGATTCCTAATTCTTATACAATCACGTATTTCTTAGACGGAGGTGTTAACAGTTTAAACAATCCTGGCCAATACACTTGTGAGGATCACATTGTTCTAGAAGCACCTGTTAAAGAAGGATTTGAATTTGCGGGATGGTACAAAGAAGCCAAATGGATCAATCCTGTCGAAGGAATCGATGTAGGATCCAGTGGTAATAAAGTTCTTTATGCCAAATGGAATTTAGCTCCAATTGTTCAAGAATAAAGAATAAAACAGAGGCCAGCGAATGGTCTCTGTTTTCTATTTACAATACTTTCTCCATAATGAAGAAATCATTTCCAAACCAGGTTGCCTCCCCTACTTTTTTAAAGCCTAAATGGCTGTATAGGTTTAAGGCATATGGATTTCTTTTAAATACATCTAAACGAATGGATCTAACAGCACAGGTTTTAATAATATGCTGCATACAATGGTATCCTATTTTCTGATTCTGATATTCAGGATGTACACATAAACGATGAATCACAATATAAGAATCCGTGAACCATGTACATGCCTCGTATTCTTTCTCATAATATGTATTTAGCGTATAAATACATACAATTTTTGAATCCTGGACTCCTACATACAAATTCCCTTCTTGAATATCATTTTCGTAGTCTTCTCGTACGGGGTAAAATTCATTCCATTGCGGTATACCTTCTTCATGCATATGAATCTTAGCTTGTTCTACTAGTTCTTCTATTTCTAATAAATCTTCTTTTTGTGCTTGTCTAAATCTCATTTCTTTTTCTTTCCTATCATTTTCAATATTGTATCAAGAAACATAGAGATTACTACAGCCATTGGCCAAATAATCCATGATTTTCCCCAGTTTCCACTTAAGAATGAATAGCCTAAATATAGAATCAAGGTAATAGACCAGAATTGATCTTCTATGACTTCTAAGGCGCTATTTTCCTGTTTGGCTTCTATTGTAAAATCCTCTTCCTGCAGTAATACCTTATATCCATTCATAATCGAATTGGTTTTGACAAATTGATAAATGGCATAGGCTACGGTTGCGATTGTCATACATAGAGCTACCGGCAATAAGTTTTCCATACCTAGAATCAAAAAGGCAAAAAGTGGAAGTGCACTTAAAATGCATAAAACAACACCGGTAGATATATTCGATGTGTGTTTAGATGTATAATTCTGTTTCATTTTTTGAATGGCTTTTTTTACAGGACTGGATACTTTGATTTCTTCTTTTTTTAAATATTCAAAAGGTTTATTTTTCGCTCCGATCTGGATGAAATTATAAACCGCGATAGCTACCATAACTACGGTTCCCATTAAACCGAGTAATCCCATCTTATCTTCCATAGCTGTATGATCAAACAAGCCTCCCATCAGAATCAAAGGGATAGCTGAACATATACAAAGAGCAACGGAAGCTCCCATTTGAGTGGAAGTTTGAGAAACATTTTCTAAATACGCATTGGCTTCTTCTGCGGAAACGGTAGAATCTTCTTCTGGTTGTACATATACTGGCTCTTGTTCTAAATCTATGTATTCTTCCTCATCTTCAAAGAATTGTTCCTGTTTCTTATATTGTGCATTCATAAAATATAACCTCTTCTCTTATAGTTTATACATTCTTCATATTCAGTATTATTATAAATCAATATCTGACTTTTTATAAATATGAAATAATTACTGATAAATAGTAAGCATACGACAACATGCATCATTATTG
Organism: Bacillota bacterium; assembly: GCA_018065105.1. Classification (GTDB taxonomy): domain Bacteria; phylum Bacillota_I; class Bacilli_A; order Erysipelotrichales; family Erysipelotrichaceae; genus Floccifex. The sequence continues at coordinate 1,185 of JAGHTX010000092.1, read as the reverse complement.
TTTATTCACAGAACGATTTCACTTAGTCTATGAATACTTTAACATTCAATATGAAACTTGTATTTTTTGTGGAGATATGATGTCAAAATTCCATTATAAAATGCATACCGAAGCATGCATTGATTATTAATCGAATAAATGATCGTGAATATAGTGCGCAAATCCACTTTCTTTACAAGTAAATTCCGTAATCTCTTTAGCTACCGCTTTTGTGTCTTCGCTTCCATTTAATAAACAGACACCATAGGTAATTTCCAACATGGAATTATCGTTGGAAGTATCACCAAAAGACATAACTAAATCTAAAGGTATATTGTACTTTTCGACATACTTCTTTAATCCATTTCCTTTTGTGGCATTGGGTGAACACATTTCCATTAAAATAGGACCCGTTTGAAAAGCAATATACTTTTCACTTTGATGTGCCAAACAATATTCTTTGACTTCTTCAAAATGTTCCGGTTCACAGAAGAACATAATTTTTGCGTTCTCTTCTTTCCAGAATTCATCGATAGTATCACAAGTATCCACTCGTCTTCCTACTTTCTTAGCCGACATATCAATCATTGGATCACCTGGTATGCCTTTAATGGCTCCATCTTGATAAATTCGAGGATAGGTTGGAATCCCTTTCATTAATTCCATAATTTCTTGCAGCGTTTGTTGATCTAATAAATCCGTTGTGGTTAAAGTTTGATCTTTTTCATCCCAGATTTCACATCCATTCATCCCTATGACCACATCCGGTTTGAAAGTCAAATTCCAGGGTTGAATGCTGCCGATGATATCATCTACTGGTCTTCCACTCGCTAGTCCAAATAGAATACCTCTTTCATGGATTTCATTCATGGTATTGATCATAAATTGTGACATAGGATCTGGGTAAGAGCGTAGTGTGTTATCTATATCACAAATAATTAATTTTACATCTTTTTTCATAACCAATCCTCCGAGTGATTATTATACACTTGTTTAACTTGTTTTCCAAAAGAAAAGCACACCCGCTACGATATGCTTAAAAGTGTAAGAAAGCTTTATTTTATCTAATGCGTATACTTTGATATTTTCATTACTATTTTAAGAATATTTTAAGCATTCCTCTTTATTATGACTAGGTAGTGTAAAGAATTTATGAAAAACTGCCAAAAGCCACTGCCGAAACATAGTGAAACCAGCTAAATAAAT
>JAGHTX010000229.1 GCA_018065105.1 Bacillota bacterium | reverse complement strand
CGAACCATTGTTCTTGGATCACAAGAAATATATACAATGCGTTTTGGATTTAAAGAAGTGGATGCATCGATAAATTCTGGTGTTGTGCCAGCACGAGGTGGATCCAAAATAATAACATCGTAGTTAGCACGTTGTTTCTTCGCTTCTACCATAAATTTTGTGGAGTCCATTCCAATAAAACGAGCGTTCTTAATTCCATTTTGTTTGGCATTGAACTTGGCATTTTCTACAGCCTGTTTGTTCGATTCCACTCCAGTCAATTGCTTACAAGAGTTTGCCATTGTAAGCCCAATACTTCCAACCCCACAATATGTATCTAGAACATTTTCATTTCCTGTTAAATTCGCAAGATTACGAGCAATGTTGTATAGTTTTTCACATTGTCCAACATGGATCTGATAGAAGCTTGATGGATCAAAGCTAATCTTAATTCCACATAGTTCATCGGTAATCATTCCTTTTCCATACAACAATAAGGTTTCATCTTGTAAAACGATACTTGTATTTCGAGGGTTGATGTTTTGAAGGATTGTCGTAATATTTGGGAATTCAGTACGTAATACATTGATTAAGTTTTTACGATTTGGGAATTCTTTTCTTGCCGTAACAAAAGTAACCATCATTTCATTGGTTGTTGCCGCATAACGAATCACTACGTGTCGTAACAATCCTGTTCCTGTTTTTTCGTTATACAATAAGATTTTCATAGAATCGACTAGTTCTGTGATCTTGTTGATAACTTCGTTTACGATATCTGGATGCATTAAACAATTTTGTGTACGCACTACTTTGTGAGAGTGGGCTGCATACAATCCAGAGTATACTTTTCCATTATCTTTGGCAAAACCAACAATAATCTTATTACGATATTTTGTATCTTGTTCTGCCATAATAACGTCTTGTACTTTGACTAATAAGTGGTATTTTTCCACAAGTTCTTCTACTTTTTGTTTCTTGACCTGTGCTTGTTGTTTCTGGGCCATATGTAAATAGCTACAACCACCACATAGTTTACTTACTTTACATTTCATGAAGTTTCACCTCAATTTCTTCTTTTAATTTTGAGACATCTCTTAGATGGATGGCTTGAAATCCTAAGTGCAATGCTGCTTCTACATTTTCGATTCGATCATCAATAAATAGGCATTCACTCGCTTTCAAGCGATATTTATTCAATAGAATTCTGTACAATTCTAAGTCTGGCTTTATGCGTTTTTCCTGATAAGAATACACTCCACCTTTAACCATCTTTAGAATTGGAGTTTTTTCTTTAATAAAGGTAAAACAATCTTCTGGAATGTTCGATAAAATATAACAGTCTTTCCTTTGACTGTATTCTTCTAAAACTTCCATACTACTTGGAATCGGTAGTACAAATTCGGACCAAGTATGCATAAACTGTACTATGATTTCTTTATATTCCGGATATCGTTCTTGTCCCATTTCAATCATTTCCTTTTGGGAATGTAATCCATGGTCGTATTCATGCCACAATCCACTTTGGAAATAGAATTGGAAAATATCGTCTTTCATCTTTTGATCTTCGGTTAAGCTGTTCAATACATCGTTTAGATTAAACCTAGCGAGTACATTGCCTAAATCAAATACAACATTCTTAATCATAGCCCACATATTATATCAAGATTTTTATTTATATCTAGTAGAAAGACCAACAAAATAATAAAAAGAAGTGGAAGGCTCCACTTCTATACTAGTTCATGTGTGTTTCAAAATAGCTTTGAATACGAGTTTGTACGTTCTTTTCAAGATTGCGATAGAAGAATTGATAGTCGTAGATGTGATAATTTCCATCTTTTAAGAAGTCTAATCTTGCTGGATATTCTTCTGGAGTTACATCGCTTACTTTTAATGTTCCACGATTTTCATCCAAGTGTGCTCCACAAAGTTGAGGTACTTCTTTTTTGATTTTCCCAGAATAATCTGTGAAGCACGCACCTAAGTTTTCTTCCTTAGTCGCTACTGTACCATCGGTTTTCCAGTTTAATGGATTGATTCCATTTGTAGTTTCTGGAACAATGATCGATTCATGAATGTCTTCATTTTCAGAGCAGAAAGAAACGATTACACCTGTATCTTTTTCTCCTTGTGCCATTTTTAATTGTGGATATTTTGCCAAGTCTTCATCGGTAATATTCCAACCAATGACATAAGCCGCTACCAATTTATCTTGAATCTCTGGGTGGTGAATCAACAACATTTTTAAGATTTCTCCACCTTGTGAGAATCCTGCAAGAACGATTGGTTTTCCGTTATTATAGTGTTCCATGTAGTAATTAAAGGCAGCATCCACATCTGCATACGCTTTTTCAAAATACTGTTCACGTCCTTTTTCATCTAGATTATAGGCTTCCATGGTCATTTGTTCATAATATGGCGCATAGAAATTTGTCTTATCGTCATAGATTCCTTTTTCCATCATAGTGGCTCCTAAGAATTTTTTACGTGCTTCTGGATCCTTTACATTCATGTTCATCGCTGGATCTTTGGTAGTTGTTGGGGCAATAAAGAACACATCGACATCCTTGTCTACTTTTTCAGGGGTAACGGCCCAGTTTTCTTGTACACTGTAATCCAAAGTTGGAACAGCTTGGGAATGCATTTTTGAATATCCAATGCAGCCGCCAACCATAACGATAGGAATTAATGCTCCTACTAACATTTTTTTGATATTTTTCATATGTATCTCTCCTTTTTATGTTAGCTATACTATAATTGATCAACATTTCTATTCCATAAATCTTCCTTAACGAAATATTAAAAGCACCTAGAAACAATCTAAGTGCTTATTGAGTGTATAGCGTGTTTAGAAGCCGTGGCCTCCGCCTCCACCGCCACCTCCGTGACCGCCAGAGAAGCCACCTCCGCCTCCTCTTGAGCTGCTGCTTGAGGCTTTCACAAAACGTGTAGATATTAATCGTTTTGTGACATTGGATACATTGAAATTACTACTTCCCATACCACTTTCAATTTCCTGATAAGAAGCTTTCTTGATCGCATTGGATGAAGACATGACAATCCAGCAAATTGTTAATCCACCTACTAAAGAGATCAACAAACAACAGATGAATTTCATTGGAGAAGAAAGTGGATCTCCATTTAATACCATATAGAGTTGTTCAAACGCACTTTGAGCACATGTGTCATACTCTTCATTTGAGGCATATTTGTATACGTTATCTGTGATGATATTCGCCTTGCTGGTTGGAATCTTTCTATACATACTTTCGGAAGAGAAAATAAACAATTGACGGTTATACATATCCAGTAAGAACACAGAATAATCTGCATTCGTTCCAAAAATACTGTTTCCTACATTTCTGGCGTATTCCTTTTGGCTTAATGAATTGTAGTTTGTACTCGCAAAAAGAATATTTTCATATTGTGTAATAGGTACCATATATTCTTTTACCGAATCCATGTTTTGAATCAAAGATGCTTTATCTTGTACTACCGCCTGGAATCCAGTGTCTGGATTTGTGTATAAAACTTCTTCCGACTCTTCTTCCAAAGGATCGATGGTTTGAGGAATTTTAGGAAACTCAAAAGGAATCGATTCTTCTTGATTCTTAGCCTTTTCGATTTCTTCATCGTACTCTCCATGCATAAAGGCGGTTAGCGCAAAACACATATTGGTTTCATAACTGTTTGTGTTTACATCTTGTGTACTAAATTCAAAGGCGTGGGTTTCCATTGCTTCAAAAGCTTCTTTCCCATATGCATCTTCAAAAGCCTCGTTACAAGAGAAACAAATTTGATGATCCCCACGAAGGAAGAATAAAGCTGGTTGTGAGTTATCAATCCCCGCCTGGATAATATAATCTCTTCGAAGTGCCTCAGAATCATTGGCCGGATCGATTTCCTGGCAATTTCCGGCATAAATTCTTAAGACATTGACATATTTTACGGCTTCGTCCAGTGAATCTTTGATTTGAGGTGGAACGACACTACGATCCAAGGAATCGTCCGCATAGAAAAATGCCTGATATTCTTTATTACTTGTTTGATATACAATTTCTAAATTATTTTGTTCAAAAATATTGGCAGCGAATACCCCAACACTTAAGCTGAATACCATTAGAAAAGAAGAAAGAATTCCCCATACATATTTAATTTTACGCATTTTCATCCCCTCCTCGTTTCCCTAACTGTGGTAGTTCACGAACCATATTTCTATTGATTTCGTGGAACATAAACAGATACGCTACCATACAAAGAATCGATGATGCAGCAATTCCAATGTAGTGAATACTATCTTGGAAAGGATTGACAAAGAATAATGCCCCACAAACTAAAATGGATATTACATTCGCAACGACAGGGATAATGTACCCTTTGTTGCCTTCTCCCATTTTTAGAACGCAGGAAGCTAAAGAGACAATACTTAACATTCCAATAATAAGATCGGTTACATGTGGAGTTGGCACAAATAGTAAATACATCAACAAGAAAATTGGAATCGCAACAATAAATGTACCTAGAATCAATTTCTTAGGATCAAAAGGAATATCGGCTGCGATTTTTCCATTTTGTCCATTAATTACCGCATAACTGATCTTATTGGCATGTTCGTTTCTGGCAAACACAAACCAGATTGGATACATGGCTTTTTTCGCTCTCGAATCAATTTGATTCTGATAGTTAATAACACTTTCTGGAATTCCAAGTCTGGATGCTAATTTTTGACCACCGATTCTTTTGAAATCCTGGTAAGCAGCTTGGGCATAGGCATCCTTTGGCATATTTCCACGGTCGGCATAAAATCCACTCATATAAGAAGCTTTAAAGGCTTGTGATTGTTTAAAGTCAAAAGGGCCGGCTGCTTGAGAAAGATCGTCTGGGAAGCTGGAAGAAGCATCGTATTCGATTCCATCTCCTTGCCAGTCGATGTGTGCACGCACATCGTACTTTTTATATAAAGTACCTCCTGCCTGACGGAAGCTTTCTTCATGGGTAGCTTGGATATTCCCTTTTACGTGAAGTGCATACGTCCAATATGGCATATAAATACCACGCACTTTTTCAACGTTCATTCGTTTCATATACGAGGGAGCAAACAAAGCACTGGACATTTTCTTATTGTAGATTTGTTCCGCTTCTTCTTTGGTAATCTTAAAAGGAATGATATAATCCGGTTTTTCTTCTTTTACCTTTGATTGTTCCAGTATTACTGAAGATCCACAATAGCTACAGAAGGTCGCGTACGTTTCTTCGGTTGTGATTAGTTGACCACCACATTGTGGACAAGTATAGACGTATACGTCCATACCCCCCTCATCCTCTTGATATACTTGTTCTTCGGCTTGAATTTCACCCGCTTGTTCTTGCTCGGTTAGCTCTTCTTGGGTATATTCACTTCCACAATAGGGACAAATATACGTTTGCGTACCGGGATTGAACGGGATATCCGCACCACAATTCTTACACTTTAACATAATATTTTTCTCCTTAAGAAAATCTTGAATTCATTATATCAAATTCACAATCAAAAGAAAAAGTGCCGTTTTGGCACTTCATTCTTATCCGTTTTGTTTCACTAATAATTCACAAATTTTTCTAGAGTATGCGATTGGGTCTTCGATAGGGAATCCTTCAATCAATAAGGCTTGGGCATATAATACATCAGCCACTTCTTTTACTTTTTCTTTATCTGTTTCATATAAAGATTTTAATGTGTTAAAGATTGGGTGATTTGGATTGATTTCCAAAATACGAGTCGCTTTCATTGGGAATGGCGATTGATTTGGCATATTGGCAAATACTTTTTCCATTTCAAAAGAAACCCCTTCACCAGCTGTTAAACAAACTGGATCATCCACTAAACGATTCGAAAGTTTTACTTCTTCAACTTCTGGTAAAGATTCTTTCATCATTTCCAACATTTCTTTGTTGGCTTCTTTTTCTTTTTCTAAAGCTTCTTTTTCTTCGTCTGTATCTAAGTCTAAATCACCTTGGGCAATGTTCTTAAATGTCTTTTCACGATATTCTCGTAATGCCTGCATAACGAATTCGTCTACGTTGTCGCATAAGTATAAGACTTCGAATTCTTTATTCTTCAAGGTTTGAACAATTGGTAATTTGTCAATCAATTCAATATCGCTACCAGAAATGAAGTAGATTTCCTTTTGGTCTTCTTTCATACGTTGTACATATTCGTTTAATGTTACGTATTTCATTTCCTTGCTTGAATAGAATAGTAATAAGTCTTGAAGTTTGTCCTTATTGATTCCATAGTCTGCATATGTACCAAATTTTAAGTTAATTCCAAATTTCTTGAAGAAGTCTTCGTATGCATCACGTTCTTTTGTCAACATAGTCGCTAACTCTGAAAGGATCTTCTTTTCAATACGGTTTGCGATTTGTTTCAATTGGTGATCGTGTTGTAACATTTCACGAGAAATATTTAAGCTTAGATCTTGAGAATCCACTAACCCTTTTACGAAACGTAAGTAATCTGGTAATAATTCTTCCGCATGATCCATAATGAATACACCACGGCAATACAATTGAAGTCCTCGCTTATAATCTTGGTTATAGAATTCTTGAGGTACTTCACTAGGAATGTATAGTAAAGAAGTGAAAGATACATTTCCTTCTACACTAAAGTGAATAACTTTAGCAGGATCTGTATAGTCATAGAAGTGATCTTTGTAGAATTGGTTGTATTCTTCGTCTGTAATTTTTGATTTTTGACGTTTCCATAATGGAACCATTGAGTTTAAAGTTTCATCTTCTACGATTGTTTCATGTTCTGGTTTTTCACTTTCTTCTGTTCCTGGTTTTAAACGAGAATTTTCCACTTGCATGTGGATTGGATAACGGATGTAATCCGAATATTTCTTGATTAATCCTTTTAATTTATATTCTTGAAGATAGTCTGAATATTTTTCTTCTTCGGTGTCTTCTTTTAATGTAAGGATAATTGTAGTACCTGGTTTGTCACGATTGGCTTCGCTAATTTCATACCCGCTGGCTCCATCGCTTGTCCATTGCCAGGCAGTCTCTTCTCCATCTTTTTTAGAAATGACAGTTACATTTTGTGCAACCATAAATGCCGAATAGAATCCTACCCCGAATTGTCCAATGATATCAATATCGGATGCATCGGCTTCTGTTTTTTCCAATTCTTCTTTAAAGGCTAAAGAACCAGATTTTGCGATAGTTCCTAAGTTTTCTTCTAGTTCTTCTTTACTCATCCCAATACCTGTATCGCTGATTGTTAGGGTACGAGCTTCACGGTTTGGTTCCAAACGAATTTCAAAAGAAGAAGCATCAATGTGTCCTCCATTTGCGAAATAGTATTTATCGATCGCATCACTTGCGTTTGAGATTAATTCTCGAAGGAAGATTTCCTTGTGCGTATAAATGGAATTAATCATTAAATCTAATAATCGTTTTGATTCGGCTTTAAATTGTTTCTTTTTTGCCATATTCATCACTCCTTTTTAGCACTCTTTGATTACATATGCTAATATACAACATATTCTTAGCAGAGTCAACACATAAGTGCTAAGAGTGTTGAAAATACACCATAAACTTTCTATCGCATTTTTCAATGGTAACCCACTCCGTTAAAGGATCTTTATTTATGAATCTTCTTTATAAGCTGAATAATAAAACATTTAATATGTTAGAATACAGATAGAGAAAAAAGGTGAAAAAGTATGAAAATTGATTTTTTAGGAGGCGCACAAGAAATTGGTGGAAGTTGTATTTATGTAAGAGCTGAGGATTGTAAATATGTAATGGATGCAGGAATTCGTCAATCTTCTTCCAAAGATGCTTTACCAAATTTTCAAGCAATACAAGATGGTGGTGGACTTGACTTTATCTTGATTTCCCACGCACACATGGATCATATTGGTTCATTGCCTGTTCTTTCTAAGGCATTTCCAAATGCGCTCATTTATATGACACAAATGAGTGCCGAATTAACGCGTGTTCTATTATACGATGGGCTAAAACTAATGGATCAAAATGAAGAAGAGATACCTCATTATTCAGAATTGGATGTAAAGAACATGCTAAATCGCATTCGACCTCTTCGTTTTCAATCCAGAACACAAATATCAGAAACTGTATCAATAGAGTTTTTTCCAGCTGGACATATAGCTGGTGCCGCATGTATTCAGCTCGAAAGTCTTGAAGGTACCATCTTCTATTCTGGAGATTTTTCTACATTCTCTCAAAGAACCATTGAAGGAGCTCGCATTCCTAAATTAAGACCAGATATCGCAATTTGTGAATCTACATACGGAAATAGGATACACGCCAATCGTCAGGTTGAAGAAGCTCGCTTAATTACTTTGGTAAATGATGTTGTATCTAAGGGACACAAAGTTCTAATTCCAGCTTTTGCGTTAGGAAGAAGTCAAGAAGTTCTTTTAATTTTAAAAAATGCGATGAATAAAGGGGAAATCCCGCATACACCCGTATATGTGGATGGGATGGTCAGATCTATAAATGCAGTTTACAAAAACCACTCCACATTTTTAAAAAATTCATTGTCTAAGTCCATATTAAAAGGAATTGAACCTTTCTATAACGACGACATACACCCAGTAGATAATCATACGCAAAGAGACGAACTCGTAAGAAAAGATGGACCTGCCATTTTTGTCAGTTCTTCTGGTATGTTAACCGGTGGTCCTAGCGCAACTTATGCCTCTTCCATTCTTGCAGACGAAAATAACTGCTTAATTCTTACAGGATATCAAGATGAAGAATCACCTGGACGAATGTTGTTAAATTTAATGGATGAATCCATTATCGAGAAACAAATTACTATCAATCATAAAACCATATTAGTAAAATCAAAAGTTGAACAAGTAGGACTTTCTGCCCATAGTGACAAATCTGAAGTAGAAGGTCTGTTAGAAAGATTAGGTGCTCGTAAAATTTTCCTTGTGCATGGAAATGAAGAAGCCTTGGATCAACTATCCACTCAATTATCGCAAGATTTTAGAAGACAAATTTATATTCCAAAATGTACAGAAACATACTCTATTCATTTAAATGTTAAGCGTAAACAACTTAAATTCACGCTGAATCATACATTGAGTGAAAGTGGTGACATACAAGAAGAAAAACTATATGAGTTCTGGAATAATATGTATCCTGGAAAAAAATTTACGATTGAACAAGTCACAACTTTGTGGACAGGAAAAACAACGCATGAAGAAGATTATCTGGATAAAATACAGAAACAATTGATGAATTCTGTTTATTTCCATCCAGACCGCTATCGCTTATTTCTTTATGAAACAAGCAGTGTAGAGGAAATACAAGAACAGCTTTCTAAAAATGAATATACGCAACAGGATTTAGAACAAATGCTAGCCGGTTGTAGCATGTTACCCATCCGAAAGAAATCATTTCACGTTCTTACTAAGGAAGTCATACTTACTTTTGATTTTCCAGATGCGATTGATATCAAAGAATTTAACATATTAAAGAATAATTTCCAAGCACAGAGCGGATGGACACTTAAAATAAATAAAAAGCCAAATTTCCAAATGATGCAGATGTGTGCTCGGACCCTGTTTGGTTCACAGATTTCGAAAATGTCATATTATGAATTTGCGAAAGAGTTTTCTATAACGCTTAAAGAGAAAACTGAATCCGATTTAATACATAAGAAGATGTTCGAAGAAAAAACTGGATGGACCTTATTAATAAACGAAAAAGGAAAAAATACTTCCATTGAGGAACAAAGTGCTTTTTTTGAAGTTCCAGCAATGGAACAAAATACAGCCATTCAATATATTGATTCTGCATTAATAGATTCTCCTATCAAGCCGTATAAGAAAGGTATCAAAGTGGATCAACATGGAAAATATTTTGAACTATCTTTTTTGTCACCAATATTGGGTCTTAGAATTAAAAATAAACTCCTAGAAATTAGTGAACAAATTGGTTGGAGGATTCAAGTATCAAAAAGCGTTAATCAAAATGAATTAACAAATATCGCAATACAAAAATGTGCAGAAAATCATTTATCTATTGCCAAGAATCCATCTTATCGTCCCGAATCACACACACTTGTGATTAAACTTAATCAATTGGAAAATAATATTCAATTCATTCAAGATGAATTCTTTGAAGAAACGGGAATCAAATTAAAGTTTGAAAAAGCATAAAAAAGAGGGAACATATTAACTTATGTTTCCTCTTCCTATTTTCATCCAAATAATAATGTAGTGAAAAAGGGACTTCTTATCCTCTTCTCTTTGCCTGATAACCTAAATTCTCAATTGTATTCAATATAGTTTTTACATCGATTTCCTGGCTATATTCAATGATGGCTTTCTTTTTATTTAAATAGACCTGACTGGAAACGCCTTCCATTCGATTCAATGCTCTTTTAATACGATTGGCACAGTTTTCGCAGGTCATACCTTCAATCCTAAACTCCATGGATCCTAGTACTGGATTTGTTAGAACTTTATCCGGTTCCACAATCACATTTCCATTTCCACAACATCCACCTTGGGCTTTCATGTGTTTACGTGTAGGTTTTAGTGCAAGTATGATAATCACTACCACAACAACTATAAGCACTATATCAATCAGTTTCATGATTCTTCTCCTTGATTTTTCGAAGTTCCTCCGTATATTCACTTAAATGGCAACTCGAAGAAGCGCAGGTTGTACAAACGTGGGTACAATCATCGTTTCTTCTTTTTACCATTCTATATACAACGTACGCACTGTAGAAAAAGATCAGTGCCAACAATAAAATATCGATTGCCTTCATAATAATTCTCCGTAT
>JAGHTX010000125.1 GCA_018065105.1 Bacillota bacterium | reverse complement strand
TGTTCGTAAAGACTTAACAAAGAAAATTAAGGAAGGAGCTAATGTTCCTGTATATGGATTAGAGTATCTACTTGGTATGTATTGCACTAGCGATGATCCAGAAGAAATCTCTAAAGGAGTGAATACGGTAAAAACCATTCTTGCCAATAACTATGTACGTCCGGATGAAGCACAAAAAGTATTGGCTAAATTAAAAGAACGAGGTTCATATACTGTTATTGATAGAGTTACTGTAAAAGTAGATTTAAAGAAGGATAGATATTTAGCTGAATTTTCGAATTTAGGTGTTAGAGATGTAGTTGTACAACCATCTTATGTTTCTAAATATGAAAGATTATTATCTGGTGGTATTTGGTGTATTATTAACTTCCAATATTTCTTTGATGAAGATAATCCTAAAGAAAATCCAATTCAAATTGTAAAGCTAACTCCAGTACAAATGCCATCATTAGACATTAATGAAGTAAAAGAAGGACGTTCTTTATTCACAAAAGAAGAATGGATTGATGTATTACTTCGTTCTACAGGAATGGAACCAAATAAGTTTTCAGAACGTGTAAAGTGGTTACATTTATTACGATTAATGCCGCTAGTAGAAAATAATATCAATGTTTGTGAATTAGGACCTCGTAGTACAGGTAAATCGTATGTATATAGAGAAGTAAGTCCAAACAGTATCTTAGTATCTGGTGGACAAACTACCGTAGCTAACCTTTTCTACAACATGTCTAGAAGACAAATTGGACTAGTTGGGCTATGGGATTGTGTAGCATTTGATGAAGTAGCTGGTATTAAGTTTAAAGATCAAGACGGTGTACAAATTATGAAAGACTATATGGCAGCTGGTTCTTTTAGTAGAGGAAAAGAAGAAATCAGTGCTATGGCATCTATGTCTTTTGTAGGGAATATTAATGAGAGTGTAGAATCTCTATTAAAAACATCCAGTTTATTTGATCCATTCCCAGATGAAATGGGAACCGATACAGCCTTCTTAGATCGTATGCACTGCTATATTCCAGGATGGGAAATTCCTAAATATAGACCGGATTATTTTACGGACGATTATGGTTTTATCACAGATTACTTTAGTGAGTTCTTAAGAGAACTTCGTAAAGTGTCTTATGGAGATGCTTTTGATCAATATTTCAAATTAGGAAATAATTTAAATCAACGTGATACAATTGCAGTTCGTAAAATGGTTTCTGCACTCGTAAAACTTGTGTATCCAAATGGAGAATTTACAAGAGCTGATGTAGAAGAAATCTTAAAAATTGCGTTAGAAATGAGAAGACGCGTAAAAGAACAATTAAAACGCATTGGTGGAATGGAATTCTTTGATGTAAACTTCTCATATCTAGATGTAAATACTTTTGATGAAGAATATGTATCTGTACCAGAGCAAGGTGGTTCTTCTATTATTCCAAAAGGAATGAATAAACCAGGGCATGTATATACAGTTGGATTTGGAAAGAATGGTAATCCAGGAACGTTCAAAATTGAATGTGAAGCATTAGATGGAAATGGTAAGTTCCAAGTCAACGGTGTTTCTGGAAAAGAGCCAAAAGAAGCTTGTGACATTGCTTATAAGTATTTAAAGGCAAATAGTAAACAGATTAGTCAATCCATTTCAGTCAATACAAAAGATTATTTACTACAAGTACAAAGTTTAAATGGTGTTCCAATGACAGAACACTTGTCATTACCATTATTGATTTCTATGTGTTCTTCCGCACTAAAGAAACCTGTTCAATCTTCCATGATCGTATTAGGAGATATCACACTAGGTGGAACAATCAACAAACCTGCGAATCTAGCAGATATTCTACAAATGTCAATTGATAGTGGAGCGAATAGAGTGTTATTACCTATGGCAAGTGCCATGGATTTTGGAAGTGTACCACCAGAATTGATGGGTAAATTCAATATTGTATTCTATACAACAGTAGAAGATGCTGTATATAAAGCATTAGGTGTGGAATAAGAATCGTGAGGTATATATGGCGTACTCAAAAT
>JAGHTX010000243.1 GCA_018065105.1 Bacillota bacterium | reverse complement strand
CCCATAACTTCTGCATTAGAAAAAATAGGAAAGAATAGATCTTCACCCGATTGTAGAATATCGGGTTTAAAATGAATCTCTTCTTTTGTGGTCAAAGTTTGCCCGACTAGATTTTCTCCACTCATGATTTTATCTTCCCATTGTTTCTGATCTTCTTCGCCCAGCTTGGCAATACAAGGAACCCACACATGACTATCTCTTAATAATTGGATCACTCGAGTTAAGTTTTCTTCATTTCTGATTTCATTACTCTTTTTTACTGCTTCTCTTAATAAATTTCCATTTTCTAATTCAGTCTTCTTCATAAACATGCCCTCCTCTTTTTACACTCTTAGTTTATAAAAAGTAAGAAAATGAATGGTAAACAGAAAAGGGACTTATCAAAAAAAAGAAGATGAAGTGTTTCTTCTTCATCTTCCATATCTACTATCTAGTATTATGCAGCAATGTATTTTGATTCATCCAAGCCAAGGATTAATTTAAAGATAGGAGCTAAGAATACCAAGCCTAAACTAAATCCAAATCCATATCCAAAACGTTTTGATAATTTATAAGATTTTTTTGTTTCCATCGTAAGCGCTGCGATTCCAAAAACAATCATAATCATTAGTGCAGTAATCGCAAATGTTAAGTGCATCATCAAGGCAACATAGACAGTAATGAAAGCTACGAACGTTACACTATTTAATAATAATTGTACCCAAAACATTTTTGTATTCCATGCGATCTTGTACTCTGTATATTCACTATAGAAAGGAATCATTGCTTTCCATCCTTCTTCTCCTACTTTTTGAAACATGAAGTAAGTTCCTAAAATAATTGCGACTGCGGCAGCTGTACTTGGTGTAATTAAAAGTTCCATATCTTTTTCCTCTTTTCTTTCCTTTTTACGAGGAAAGAATAAAAGAAAAAACTTTCAATACTCCCGAATTTTTCTTAACGTTTCCTTAACTTCCAACAACTTGTAATAAGTCGTTTTGCGATTGAATCGCAAATACAATTAATTCAGTATATAAATCATTTAATAATTTAATTTCTTTTTCATGTCCAAAAACTGGAAGATCTACAATTTCTGGATTGTAGTGTGCAAGACTTCGAGCAACAGCCATTTCAATACCATCGCGAATTTCCTTAAAGTCTTTACTATAAGCATTTAGATGCGCTTCATTAAAGTGAAGAAGATTGTGTTCCAAAATGAAATTTACCGCATGAAGTTTGTGAAATAATACGGCGCCCCAATTCTTTCCTGAAGTATTGAATACCAATAAATTTAAGGCCTCATTACACTCACTTAATTGCTCATACGAACCGCTTCTCTTCTCGCTTGATTTAATAAAAAGATAAGCTACTAAAATACCCGAAAGAATCATCATAATACAGAAAAACATTTGATCCGAACTCAAATTAAATACCTCCCTCCTAAAAAAAAATGTGCCAACTATACCGTGATTAAAAGACAAACTTTACTCGCATGACTATCTCTTAATAGTTGGATTACTCGAGTCAAGTTTTCTTCATTTCTTATTTCATTACTCTTTTTTACCGCTTCTCTTAATAAGTTTCCATTTTCTAATTCAATCTTTTTCATAAACAAGTTCTCCTTTTTACACTCTAAGTTTATGAAATATTAGAAACTTCATGGTAAACACAAAAGCGACTTTACAAAAAAAAAAGAAGATGAAGTTTTTTCTTCATCTTCGATCTCTACTATAGTAAGTAGTTTGAGTTTACGTATCCTGTTTTTCCAACTAAGTTTTTATCAGTGTTTTTAGAGACAGATACAACTTTTACTAAGATATATCCATTTTCATCTCTACCAATGGATTCTACTTTGCAACCATTGTATAACTTACCAACGATGTTTCTATCATCAAAAGCTTTTTCTGAACGAAGAGCTAAGAATCCGTGGTCTACTGAAGTTGTGAATGTGATTCCTTCGTAAAGGTCACTCAATTGTGTACCACGAATATATCCACTTGTTTCTCCACCGTTTTTAGGATCTGTAGTGATAACACTGTACCATCCATTGTTTGTTACACCTTCTGTTTGTACAACAGTTCCTGCTGGTAATGTGTGATATACTCTGGCATTATCACTTGGTTCGAAACAAACATCTGTATCGCAACAAGTAATCAATGTCTTATATTGTTGAGTAACAGAGAAGTTTACTGTATTCATTCCATCATTGGCATGAATAGGTGTCATAGCAGTCATTACTGGAGCTATTCCTCCAAATACGCAAGTTGTAGCGATTCCTAATTTCGCAAATAAATTCATTTTTTTCATAATATGTTCCTCCTAGAGCTCTTTAGCTCTTTCCTTTTTACGACTATAGAATATCGCCCAAGTTTAAACTTTAACCTTGTTTTTCCTTAACATTTCCTTAATATCGTTAAGAAAAAAAGATGAAGATTTATTATCTCCATCTAATTAAGCAGCAATGTATTTTGATTCATCTAAACCAAGGATCAATTTAAAGATCGGTGCTAAGAATACCAATCCTAAGCTAAATCCGAATCCATATCCAAAACGTTTAGATAATTTATAAGACTTTTGTGTTTCCATCGCAAGACTCGCGATTCCAAAAACAATCATAATCATGAGTGCAATACCCATAAATGTTAAGTGCATCATCAAGGCAACATAAGCAGTGATAAAAGCTACGAATGTTACACTATTTAATAATAATTGTACCCAAAACATTTTTGTGTTCCATGCGATCTTGTATTCTGTATATTCACTATAGAAAGGAACGATGGCTTTCCATCCTTCTTCTCCTACTTTTTGAAACATGAAGTAAGTTCCTAAAATAATTGCGATTACGGCAGCTGTACTTGGTGTGATTAAAAATTCCATATCTTTTTTCCTCTTTTCTTTTTTCTTTCCTTTTTACGAGGAAAGAATAGAAGAAAAAACTTTCGATATATCTTGATTTCTCTTAACCTTTTCTTAATTTCCTACTAATTGTAGTAAATCATTTTGGGATTGAATCGCAAATACAACCATTTTTGTATATAAATCATTCAATGATTCAATCTCTTTTTCGTGACCGCTAAATACAGGAAGTTCCTCAATTTCTGGATTGTAGTGTGAAAGAGAACGAGATACAGCATCTTCAATACCTTTTCTAATCCATTTCAATTCTCTTCTGTATTTCCACAACGATTGCTCTTCCAGATGAAGAAGATTGTATTCTAGGACAAGATTTATGGCATAAAGCTTGTGGAATAATACAGCACCCCAATTCTTTCCTGAGGTATTGAATACTAATAGCTTTAAGGCCTCATTACATTCATTCAACTGTCTTTGAGAATTTGTTCTTTTCGCATTTGCACATAAGATTAGAAAAACTATTAAGATGCACATAAAACACATTGATACTGTAGAAAACATTTGCTCCGAACTCATATTCAATACCTCCCTCCTAAAAAAAGAAAAGTGCCAACTATACCGTGATGAAAAGACTAGCTTTTACTCGCAAGGTATAGAGGGCACTAAAGACAAACACCAATGCATCGGTTTTCTTTTTCGTTTCTTAAAAATTCGATGGCGAGTAAAATCAGGAATAAAGAATGCATATGTGATAACCATTGGTATGTCCTCCTTTTCTATACATACATTCTACAATAAAAAAATTCTTCTTTTTTAACTTCCTTTTCACTGTAAGATTTCATACATATTCCGTTAAAAACAGAGCTTTTAACACGATTTCTGTAGATTTTCACAAGATATATGACATACTAAAATTAAGTTAGGAGGTGTTCTTATGGACAAAATTAAATTTGATTTCGCAGTATTCTACAGCACTCTTATTGAAGGAGCTATCACCCTTCACAATAAGAAACAACCAGAAATTATCAACACTCTACTCTATGGGGAGTCTTTTAATGGAACTAGTGACACATATGCTTCCGATTATAAAAGAGGCGAACGTCAAATCCCACAATCGGTCGTAGATACATTATTATCAACGGATAAGAAGAAAATTGTTCAAAAGTTCTATAACTTAATGAACACAAACAACGAGCAACAAAATCGTATGTGTGCGGCTGAAATCGAAGATCGCATCTTCGCTTTTCGAAAACTGGTAAAAGCCGACATCATCTATTCGGACAGCCCAACGCAAAATATCAATGCCTGTTTCCGTTCTGGAGATAACTATGAAATTTTAAGTGAACTCTTCCTATTAAGTCTTACATCCAAGATTGAAAAAAGAAATAAAACCGAACTCAATAAAATTAAGAGTATTCTTAGTGGAGATTATCAAGAATTAGCTAAAGCCGAAGATAAATCCTTTGATCGATTCATCGGACTCTACTACATTTATAATTATTCGTCACACTATGTAGATACTGTGGATTGTGGATACCTAAGAATCTTTAAAGATGCCAACAACACCTTATCCGCTCGATTGATTTTAGGAATCAATGAAATCGAACGCTTAGACGATGAGTTATTGTTAAAAGCCGTCAATTGTGACGATAACTACGAAGCCAAACAATTACTCGAAGAATATCGTTCTCAATTTGAATATCGCTATGATACTCGTTTTGCGATGCTTAATGGAACCGTTTATGGAAACCAATACTATTTAAGCATTGAGTTAAGAGGCATAGGAAACAAATCCGAACACCATTACACCCTAGAACTAAATATTACTCGTGCTTATCGTTTTAAACGAGAAAGCCAATACAAAGGCGGACTAGGAATCATGGTCAAATCTCCTCATGCTTCCATTCCAAAAATACGCATATTTAGAATGGGAGTTTCCGATGTAAAAATTGATCTGGAAAATAAAGAATTAAAAGAATTATTAAAATTATATCCAACCAGTAAACAACACCTGGAAGTACAAAAAGACGATGACACCGAATGGTGGGATTTCATCTTAGCTTGTGAAAAGAAAGCCAACAAAAAATAGAGGTCTTACTTCAACCTCTATTTTCTTTTCTTTAATGCCGATTTTATTAGAACTACCGTTGCCGAAGAAACAAGAATGGCAAGAGGCGATAAAACGGTTGCGACAAGCAGTTTTGTCAAAGACTCTTCTACATCCTTTCCATCCTTTTTCATGGCCGCTACGATAGAATCGTATTGTGTTTGATCCATGATCTCCGATTTCATTTCCAAATGAATCCAGGTAGCCTGTGGAATGTGCGTTTTATTGGATGCGTCTTCAATTGTCCAATGTAAGTCTTCTCGCAGCTTCTCTAAATTGTTTTGTAGTTGTTCAATCTTTTCCATATG
>JAGHTX010000176.1 GCA_018065105.1 Bacillota bacterium | reverse complement strand
CCATCCACTTTTTTGTTCAAATGAATGTCATCAATTTTCTTCACAAGCTGACATTTTACAACTTCATAAGGGATTTCGGTGATAATGATTTGTTTCAAAGTACGAGTTTTTTCCACATGGACCTTTGAACGAATTAGAATCTTTCCTCTTCCAGTTTTGAAAGCTTCTTTGATTCCTTCCAACCCCATGACAATTCCACCCGTTGGAAAATCCGGACCTTTACAATATTGCATTAATTCTTCTAAAGAACAATCTGGATTTTGAATACGGTGAATGGTTGCCTTAACAACTTCATTTAAGTTATGAGGGGGAATGTTTGTAGCATATCCAGCCGCAATTCCGGTAATCCCATTCACTAATAAATTTGGATATCTAGCAGGTAATACAGTGGGTTCTAGTTTTTCATCCGAAAAGTTAGGTGCCCATTCCACGGTCTTTTTTTCAATATCCTGCAATAAATAACTTGAAATTTTTGATAAACGCGCTTCGGTATAACGCATTGCAGCAGCTGGGTCATCATCGATAGAACCATTGTTTCCTTGCATATCAACAAGAGGTGTACGAATCTTCCAGCTCTGGGATAAACGAACCATCGCATCGTATACAGAACTATCCCCATGAGGGTGGTAGTTACCAATTACGTTACCAACTGTTTTGGCAGATTTATGGTATGGACGATTATAGGTATTTCCATCTTCATGCATTGCCCATAAAATACGTCTTTGTACAGGTTTCATCCCATCACGTGCATCTGGCAAGGCACGTTCTTGAATAATATACTTAGAATAACGAGCAAAACGGTCGGCAAGAATGTCTTCTAAGGTATTTTCTAAGATATTTTCAACTATCTCTTTTTCTTTCTTAGCCATTTAACCCATCCTTTCCATAATCGTCTTCTAAAGTAAAGACTACATTGTCTTCAATCCAGCTGCGTCTTAATTCTGGTTTATCTCCCATTAACTCACTCACACGTTTCTCTGCTATAGCAGCATTTTCTAACGTTACACAAATTAGGGTACGAGTTTCTGGATTCATGGTTGTTTCCCATAGCTGATTCGCATTCATTTCCCCTAATCCTTTGTATCGAGTAATTGTATATCCATTCTTAAATTCTTGTTTCTTATCTTCTAACTCTTCATCGGAATACAAATAATATTCTTGTTTTCCTTTGGCAATGCGATATAGAGGTGGAAGAGCGATATACAACATATGTTTGGCAATTAAGTCTCGCATATGTCTAAAGAAGAATGTCAATAATAAGTTTTGAATGTGTGCTCCATCGTCATCGGCATCGGTCATAATAATTACTTTATAATAGTTTGAATCTTCTGCATGGAAGCTTTCTTCAAAACCAGCGCCTAAAGCATGAATAATTGTATTTAATTCTTCGTTTTTCGTAATTGCATCTTTACTTGCTTTTTCCGTATTTAATACTTTTCCACGAAGCGGTAAAATTGCTTGATATTTAGAGTCACGCCCTTGTTTAGCGGAACCTCCGGCCGAATCCCCTTCGACTAAATACAGTTCTTTTCTTCGTGCATCTTTACTTTGCGCACTGGCAAGTTTTCCAGAAAGAACGCGTTCACTCTTTTGTTTCCCTTTTCCTTTACGAGCTTCATCACGCGCTTTTCTAGCCGCATTACGAGCTGCTTGGGCTTTAACAACCTTACGAACTAAAGTGTTCGCAACTTCTTTATTTTCTTCTAAAAAATAACGTAGATTTTCGCTGACAATCGCATCCGTAGCATTTTTCGCTTCCGGAGTTCCTAGTTTTTCTTTCGTTTGTCCTTCAAATTGAAGTAGTTCTTCAGGCACAGTAAGATTAATGACTAAACTCAATCCTTCACGAACATCGTTTCCATCAAAGCCTTTTTCTTTTTCTTTTAAGAATCCATTTTTGCGAGCAAATTCATTAAATACTTTGGTGAAAGCCTGTTTGGCTCCAACTTCATGACTTCCTCCATCTCGTGTTCTTACCATATTTGTGAAAGAAAAAATATTTTCCTGATAATCATCGGTATATTGGAAGCATCCGGCAATTTTTATACCTAAGCTTTCTCCATTGAAACTGATTGGTTCATGCATCGCATTTTGATCCACATTGATTTCTTCAATGAAGGCTTGTAGTCCATTTTCGTATTGATATACGTTTTCTCTTTTTTCTTTACGATTGTCTGTAACAATCATTTTTAAACCTTTTAATAAGAAGGCATCTTCTTGGGCTCTTTCACTTATTTTTGTGAAAGAAAATTGTATATTTTTAAATATCTTAGCATCAGGCAAGAAGGTAACCGTACTTCCCGTACGATTGGTTTTTCCTAGATTGACCAGCTTTCCAATTTTCTTCCCACCATCTTCAAAACGCATAGACCATTTATTTTTTCCATCGTATACTTGAACTTCACACCAGCTGCTCAAGGCATTTACCACACTGGCTCCTACCCCATGCAATCCACCTGCACTTTGGTAACCTCCCTGGCTTGTAAACTTACCTCCAGCATGTAGTACGGTAAAAATGACTTCAAGTGCACTTTTCCCGCTCGCATGTTTTCCAACTGGCATACCACGTCCATGGTCTTCGACACTGACACTATGATCTGCATTCAATGTAATATGAATCTCATTTCCATATCCATTCAACGCTTCGTCAATCGCATTATCCACAATTTCCCATACCAAATGATGTAATCCTCTAGTATCCGTAGATCCGATATACATCCCTGGTCTTTTTCTAACAGCATCTAACCCTTCCAAAATTACAATGCTGCTTTCGTCATATGTCTTTTTTGCCATGATATCATCCTTTCGTCAATCTTATCAATAATATCAAAATTCACACTTTTTTTCAAAATATATCCATATCCAATAAAACAATGGTATTATATAGAAAAAAAAGGAGATTCTTTTTATGTTGACAATAATTTCAATTATTATCGGTTATCTTCTTGGTTCTGTTCCTTTTGCGCTAGTTATTGGTAAAGTCTTCTATAAAACCGATGTTCGCCAATTTGGTTCAGGAAACCTTGGAGGAACGAATACAGGCCGTGTCCTTGGGAAAAAAGCTGGTATGGCCGTTATCGTTTGCGATATCCTAAAAGTGGTACTAGCTTGTGGTATTGCTTCTATATTTGGACAAATCGCTTGTATTTGGACAGGTCTAGCTTGTTGTATAGGACACTGTTTCCCAATTTTCGCACATTTTAAAGGTGGAAAAGCCGTAAGTACTGTATTTGGTTTCTTACTAGCGATTTCTATTTTCCTTTTCCACAACATTTTATACTTTATATTGCCACTTTTTATGTTCTTAATTGTACTTTATCTATTCAAGTTCGTATCTTTGGCAAGTATGTGTGGAATTTTATTCTCAAGCCTTTATATTACGGGAACATATTTCAGTCTTGATGCAACCAACTTATTTGTGATCTTAGCAAGTTGGATCATGACAATCCTGGTTATTTATCGACACTGGGCTAATGTTGGTCGTATAAAAGACGGAACAGAAAGTAAAATTACTTGGATGTAAGATAAAAATAATCTCCTGGTTTTACAATAAAATCAGGAGGTTTTTTTTATGATTAAATATATGTATATGGATTATACAACCAATTCTCTTCTACAAAGTTTTGAATCCAATGTGAGTCGCATTCCTAAAACAAGTGTAATTCGCTACCTGAATGAAAAATGCATGGAACAAGGCTCTTCCATCGAAGCACGAAAAACGTATTTTAAAGAAAAAATGGGTGTTCACAAATTCATTCCCATTGTGATTTCAAATGAAGAAATCTATTTTCCTATTTCCAATGTAAAAGAGTATGACTGCATATGGGTGAATTTTTTTGCGATCAAAAATATTGCCTATATAAAAAAAGAATGCATTATCACCTTTTGCGATAACACATCCTTAGTTTCTAAATACGGCAAACGAATTGAACACACGATGCGAAGCATTTATCGCTACCTGCATCTGTATTCAAATCTAATCTTCTAAGTTATCTTTACCCACCAATATTTCTCTTGGTTTAGACCCATTTGCCGGTCCGATAACCCCTTCGGATTCCAATACATCGATTAATCTAGCGGCTCTTGAATAGCCAACAGAGAATCGACGCTGGATTAGTGAAGTACTCGCTTTTCGTGATTGTATGACAAAATTACGAACTTCCGGATACAATGGATCGGCATTTTCTGGTTTTACTTCTCCACCTTGCATAGAAAGATCTCGAAGGGCAATGAATGTATCATCATACATTGGTTGTCCTTGGGATTTTACATATTCGGTAATACTATTGACTTCATCGTCTGTAATAAATACCCCTTGAATACGTTTTGGACTTGTTTCTCCATTTGGAAGATACAACATATCCCCATTTCCTAATAAACGGTCCGCTCCTGCTTGATCTAGAATTGTTCTAGAGTCTGTTTGTGAGGAGACCATAAAAGCAATACGAGAAGGGATATTGGCTTTGATTACTCCCGTAATAACATCTACACTTGGTCTTTGGGTTGCGACAATCAAGTGGATTCCAGCTGCACGAGCCAATTGCGTGATTCTTTGAATGCTGGCTTCTACTTCTTTGGCTGCCACTAACATTAAATCTGCCAATTCATCAATAATAACAACCATCGATGTCATTGAACGTAAGTTTGCCTCTGGATGATTTGCGACATAAGCGTTATACCCAGAAATATTACGAACTCCAACTTCGGAGAACATATCATATCGCTTGTCCATAATAGAAACGACAACTTTTAACGCTTTGTTTGCCATTTCTCCATCGGTAATTACAGGTGCCAATAAATGTGGTACCCCGTTGTAAGGTGTAAATTCAACCTTCTTTGGATCAATTAAGATTAACTTCACTTCATCTGGTCGAGTACGCATCAAGATGGAACTGATGATCGCATTCACACACACACTTTTCCCAGAACCAGTTGCCCCGGCAATTAATAAGTGAGGCATTTTATTCAATTCTCCATAACAAGAATTTCCCATTAGGTCCTTACCAATGCAGAACACAAGTTTTCTATCCTTGTAGGCATCGGGAATATTTTTCATCAATTCTTTCATCTGTACGGTTGTTTTTTCCACATTCGGAATTTCAACCCCTACTGCATTTTTTCCAGGGATTGGAGCCTCAATACGAATATCGGTAGCTGCCAGAGCCATCTTAATATCGTCTTGTAGACCAGAAATCTTCGAAACTCGCACCCCTAATTGTGGCTTGATCTCAAACTTGGTTACACTCGGTCCAATATGGATATCTTTTAATTCAGCTTCGACTCCAAATTGTTTCAAGATAGCGATTAGCTTTTGTCCTTGTTCTCTAGAAGTAAGAGCATTCACGCTATTCTTTCCTTTTCGAGTAATATCGTCTAACAAGTTCAATTTCGGAAGTTTATAGTTTGCCCAATTCTCATCACGCACATGCACATAATGATGTGGTTCTTCTTCCTCTTCTTCCACCACAACTTTTTTCTTCTTTGGTTTTGGTTTCTTTTTTTCTTCTTCTGTTAATAAAGTAAAGCTTGGAACTTCTTCAACTGGCTCTTCTACTTCCTTTTTGATTTCAACAGGTTCTTCTACCTTGCGCTCAATTTTTCTTTTTTTACGAGCTGGTTTCTTATCATCCACAGTAATCCCAAACTCGACTTTTTTAAGCTTAGGTAATTTTTCTGTCGGCTCATCTACATCAATAAAGATGGATGAATTAGCAACGGGCTTATCTAAGCTAATTGAGTCTACATCTATAAAAACACTTTTTTCTGGTTCGACGAAAAAGCTTCCATTATCATTCGGATCATCGAATTCATAGTCAAAGTCAAAATCATCCACATATGTGGGTTCTTTTTCAATGTTCTTTTGAATGCTCTTACGAACACGAGACAAATTTGGCTTGGTAATTTCTACTGGTTCACGATTTTCTGCCTTGTCACTAAACCAATCGAATCCAATGCATACGATTCCTATTAAAATAGAAACAATCGCTAAAATCCAGCATCCCGCATATCCAAACAGCGTACCTACAACACCGAGTAATGTCATTCCAATCAATCCCGCTGTTGTGACCATTTCCCCTTTTAAAATTGGCACAAAACTAAAGCTTAATTTTTGTAGTCCGGACCAAAAGGCTTCAGGTTGTACTTCTAAAATTCCAAAAATAAGTAATAAACCACTATAAATGAATAATCCTCCTAAAACGTATCGTTTAGGAAGATTAGTCTTTCTTGATAAGAATATATATACATTAATCAGGATAACCAACACAAGTGTAACTGTCGTTAAATTTCCGAAGAAAATCGAAATAAATCTAAAGATAAAAGCACCTAGAAATCCTAATTTAAAAATGGACATAATGGCCAAAAGGACAATAGCCACCTGGATTCCTATCATTACGAGTGCAGATTGTTCTGAAATAGTATTCTTCTTTGGTGTTGAGCGTGTGGTATTTCTTTTCTTTCTTTTTTTCTTGGCATTTGCCATGTTTGCACCACTCCTTCTCTTTTATAAAATGTTGTTCATATTGATTTCTAAAATAACTGGTAAAATCATTGGTCGTTTCGCAATTGTCTTAAGTAGATAACGAGAAACTTTATCACGAATATCTTGTCGAGTGACTAGATTGTCATATGTTCCTTCTTTAACGGCTTCCTCAATTGTTTCTTCCATAATTTTAGCTACATCGGTTGTGATGTATTCAGCATCTCTTAAATAAATCAATCCACGGGTTTGTACATCTGGTCCGTTAATAATTTTCTTTGTCACTGAATCAATACCAATGGCCAAGATCATAACTCCATCAGTAGACAATGTTTCCCGATCTTTTAATACTACCCCGGCCATATCCCAGTTTTCTTTACCATCGATCAAGGAATCGTGTAATTCCAATTCCATGGAACATGAACGAAGTTTACCACTTTCAAAGGTCGCTACTTGTCCGTTATCTAAAAGAATGATATTGCTTGGCTTGAATCCTACTTCCATTGCCAATTCACCATTCATATATAAATGACGATAGTTTCCTTTAACAGGGATGTAATATTTTGGTTTCATTAAAGAAATCATCATCTTTAAGTCTTCTTTTGATGGATGCAGACGAATTGCCTTATTGTATAAAACTACAATTTCTCCATCATCTTTATAGACGTCGTTTTCCATTTGTTTGAATTCTCTTTCAATTCCAGAAAGAACTGGAGAAGCAATACAAATAACGTCGTCCTTTGTGAAGTCAATATCATCGACTTCATTGTTGGAAATGTTACTCATCAATTGGAACACAGATTTTCCTTGTCCTCCAATAATAACAACTACATCTTCCACTTGATTTAAATATGCATTGCTTAAGAAACAATCTTCCGTAATTTCAAATCCAAAAGACCAAAGGTCTCTTACCATTTCTTTTAAGTCTTCTGTGTAAAGAATCATCTTTCGCTTGTAGTTTGCACAAGTACGGATAATTTCTTGTAGCCAGAAAACATTTTGTGTATAAGCACTGATAAAGATTCTTCGATTTGGATTTTGTTCCAAAACATCTGCTACAGCTGGAGCAACTCTATGAGCTGGGGCAGTGTGCCCAGCACGTTCCACTCCCTTACTTTCTTGTAGCAAGGCAAATACACCTTTTTTCCCAATTTCAGCACATTTGATATAATCTCCACGATAGTATTCACTTAAGGAATTGTAGTCTTCGATAAATTCTCCGGAATACACAATATATCCTTGTGCTGTATCAATCGCAACGCCATAAGTACCAGGATAGCCGTGTGTGATTGGGAAAACATCTACTTTGTGACTACCAACTTTCACTGATTTATCTTCGTGTAAAACGTGTACATGCGAACCTGTAATTTTTTCTTTTCTTAATAAGCGTGAAATAATTTTTGCAGTAAATGGAGAGGAATAGATATCTGCATTGATTTGTTTCAATAAATATGTCAATGCCCCCATAACATCGTCATGACCATGCGTAATAAAGATTCCAGCTATACGGTTTTGATTTTCCACAAGGTATGAAAAATCAGGAACAATGCATTCAATTCCTAAAGATTCTTTTGTTTCTGGAAATTTAATTCCTGCTTCGATCACATAGATATCTTGTCCGACTTCAATTACATACATATTTTTTCCGTCTTCATCCAATCCACCTAATGCGAAAATGCGAATTTTTTCAGAATCTAAAGTTCCCGCTTTTTTTGTTGCCATGAGGCACACCTCCATTTCTATTCTTCGTTTTATTCTTAGTTATTCTGCTTCCTTCATTATATCACATTGGATACCATCCAATGAGAAGGTTTTCCCTTTTTCGATATAGACTTCAACAAAATCTCCAGGTTGACAGTCTTTACCTCTAAAGTTTACTAACTTTTGCGTATCGGTATATCCAGCGTATACATCTTTATTATTCTTTGAAGCTCCGTCTACCATAACAGTAACCGTTCTTCCTTCATAGGCCTGGTTCTTTTCTAAAGCGTATTTATTCCAAATACGATTCAATTCGTGTAAACGATTGTATTTTGTATCCATATTAATTGGATCTTCCATCTTAGCTGCTGGTGTTCCTGGTCGTGCAGAGAAGATGAATGTGAACGCATTGTCAAACTTACAATAGTGCATCATATCCAATGTATTTTGGAAAGCTTCATCACTTTCATTCGGGAACCCTACAATAACATCTGTACTGATTGAAATGTTTGGAATAGAGTTAATCTTGTCAAATAATACTTTGTAGTCTTCCGCAGAATAACGTCTTCCCATTCTTCTTAAAATTTCACTATCCCCGGATTGTAAAGGCAAGTGAACGAATGGCATTACGTTATCGTGTTTGCGGATCATTTCAATCATTTCATCACTAAAGTCCCAAGGGTGACTTGTAGTAAAACGAATACGTGGAATACCAATTTTCGCTACTTCATCTAATAGAGTGGCAAAGTCATACGATTCATCGATATCTTTTCCATAGGCATTTACGTTTTGTCCTAATAAAGTAATTTCTTTATATCCTTCTTCTTTTAACTCGCGAACTTCAGCTAATACTTGGTCCATAGTACGAGAACGTTGTTTTCCACGAGTGTATGGAACGATACAATATGTACAGAATTTATCACAACCATACATAATGTTTACCCAGGCTTTGTGTTTTCCAAAACGTTTTACTGGAAGGTTTTCGTATACTTCTCCTTCTTTTGAGTAGATACGCACTACCTTTTTCTTTTCAAACATACATTCATATAACATTTCTGGTAAATCCTGAAGATTGTGAGTTCCAAATAATAAGCGTACTTGTGGGTATTTTTGAAGTAAAGTGCGCACAAATGTATCTTCTTGGTTCATACATCCACACACTCCAATAACTAAATCTTCATTCGTACGATATAAACGTTTGAAATTTCCAATTTCTCCTAACACTTTTTCTTCGGCATTTTGACGAATTGCACATGTATTAATTAAAATTACATCTACATCTTCTGGGCTTTGTGATTGTGTAAATCCTAAGGCATCTAAAATACCGGCTAATGTTTCACTATCTCTTTCATTGGCTTGGCAACCATATGTTGAAATATAATATTTTTTATTTTGACCAATAAAACGCGCATTTTCTGGGATTACAAATGTATCTACTCGTTCAATTGGATTTTTTGTTCTTTTCTTTGCTTCTTTTAAGTCTGGTAAAATCCATTCTGCTTTGATTTTCATATTCAATTTCCTTTCTTATCAAGAAAAAAAGCCAGGCACATGTGGCCTGACTTCATTTCCAATGATTATTCGATTGTGATTGCTCCAACTGGGCAAGTTCCTTCACATGCACCACATCCGATACATGCATCAGCATCACATGATGATTTTCCTTCATCATCCATGCTTAAAGCACCAACTGGACATCCACCTTCACAAGCACCACATCCGATGCATGCGTCCTTATCAATGATAGCAGCCATTATAGTTTCCTCCTTAATTGATTTTACATATAAAGTATAATCTCATAAAAAGGGGGATTCAAGTCAAAATAGTAAGTTTATACTTACTAAAAATCTATCGGATTTTCATCCGACAGATTCATTAGCGAGCAATTTCTTGAGCGCGAATTTCACGAATTACATTAACTTTGATTTGTCCTGGATAAGTTAATTGTTCTTCGATTTGTTCACGAATATCTCTTGCGATTTTAACACAACTGATATCATCCACTGTTTCAGGGTTTACTAAAACACGAATTTCACGACCAGCTTGGATAGCGAATGCTTGTTGGACACCTTCGTAATCCTTAGCAATCTTTTCAAGATTTTCTAATCGATCGATATAAGCTTGTGTACTTTCTTTACGCGCACCTGGACGTGCTGCGGAAATTGTATCCGCTGCAATAACTAAGTGGCTTGTTAGGAAACGGGCCTCTACATCACCATGGTGAGATTGAATCGCATTTAATACGATATCTTTTTCTCCATGTTTCTTACAGAACTTGTATCCTAATTCTACGTGAGAACCATCTTGTTCAATATTCAATGCTTTACCTACGTCATGTAGTAAACCAGCACGTTTTGCGATTTGTTGATTTAACCCTAATTCAGCCGCTAATGCACCTGCAATATAAGCAACTTCCATAGAGTGTTGTAAACCGTTTTGTCCATAAGAATAACGATATTTTAATGTACCGATTAACTTAACGATTTCACGGTCAATTTTACCAATTCCAAGTTTGAAGACTGCATCTTCCCCTGCTTTTTGAATTTCTAAATCGATTTCTGTTTGGTACTTCTTAACAACCTCTTCAATACGCCCAGGTTGAATACGACCATCACGAATTAAATGTTCTAAGGCAAGACGAGCCACTTCTCTACGAACTGGGTTGAAACATGTAATAGTGATTAGGTCTGGTGTATCATCAATGTTCAATTCAACACCTGTTGCTTGTTCAAAACAACGAATATTACGTCCTTCACGACCGATAATACGACCTTTCATTTCTTCCCCAGGAAGAGCTACAACAGAAACAGTTCTTTCTTGTGTTTCTTGTTGTGCCATACGTTCAATAGCTAATGAAATAATTTCTTGTGCTTTTTCATTTGCGGTCGCTTTTGCGTCTTCTTCACGATCTTTAATATAAGCGATTGTTTCGTGTTCGATTTTCTTTTCAACAGCCGCAAATAATTGATCTTTAGCTTCTTGACTACTCATCTTAGCGACATTTTCCAATACGATTATTTGTTTGTCGATTTGTTCTTGTAACTGTTTTTCTTTTTCGTCTAGTGTTGTCAGCTTTTTAGTCACCTTGTTTAGTTCTTCCGTAACTTGGCGTTCTTTTTGGTTTAAAGCTTCATCACGGAAATTTAAGTTGTCTTCACGACGAAGTAACTTATTTTCTAATTCCGTAACTTGTTGTTTTCTTTCTTTAATATCTTTTTCAGCTTCTACACGCAATTCATGTGCTTGCGTTTTACCATCTAAAACCGCTTCCTTAACTCGAGCGTCTGCTTCAGTTTCGGCCTCTCTTAAAATTTGTTGAGCTTTTTGCTGATTTTTATTTAATCCTGCTTTGGAATAACCAATCATTAAAATAATTCCAACCACAAGACCAATTCCAGACGAGATAATAATTGTTGTCATACCTATTACCTCCCCGTATGTGGCAAAAACCGAGTACATTATATCTTAAAAATCATTGAAAGTCCATTAATAAAATCATGGGATAGCCTGGAGAAGAAAGCGTTAACAAAAAAAAGACTGGTAAATCCAGTCTAAGGGTTTATTCAAATTCTTCAGCAACTTTTTCCAAAAGAGAAATGATTTCTAAGTGTTGTGGACATACGCCTTCACATTGTCCACATTGGATACACGCACTTGCTGGATTTGTCGCTTTCGCAAATTTGTTGTAATACGTTTTGTAACGGCCACTTTTTCCATACAATTTTTGAGAATTGTATGCCGTAAATAAGTCTGGAATGGAGATTTCCATTGGACAGCCTGGCGTACAATAACGACATTTCGTACAAGGAATCGTTGGTTGCGATAAAGCCATCGTTCTAACTTGATTAACTCGTTCGACTTCTTCTTCATCTAATGGAATGAATTCTGCCATTGTATTTAGGTTATCTTCCATCTGTTCCTGGTTGCTCATTCCCGAAAGGATGGTCATAACTCCTTCTTGGCTTCCAATGAAACGGAGTGCCCAAGAGGCAATGGATTTTTCTGGTGCATACGACTTAAAACATCTTCAATCTCTTCTGTAAAGGAAGCTAATCGCCCTCCTTTTACAGGTTCCATAACCACAATCGGCAAATTGTGAGAACGAGCTACTTCGTAATTTTTTCTTGATTGGATAACCGCATTCTCCCAATCCAAATAATTTAATTGAAGTTGTACAAATTCCATTTCTGGATGTTCACTAATTACTTTTTCTAACATTTCTGGAGAATCATGAAAAGAAAATCCTAGATGTTTAATCTTTCCTTCTTCTCGCATTTTTTTGGCGAATTCAAAGGCTTCGTTGTTTGTATAAATTGGATAGTTCCCTTCTTCAATACTGTGAATTAAGTAAAAATCAAAGTAATCTACACCGCAGGCTTCTAAAGATTCATTAAAAATTCTTTCTACATCCTCTTTCTTTTGAATTTTCCATCCTGGAAGTTTGTCAGCCAAAGTAAAACAATCACGAGGATACCGTTTTACCAATGCTTCACGAATCGCATTTTCACTGCCTGCATATGCATACGCTGTATCGAAATATGTAAATCCTTTTTCTAAAAATGCATCTACCATCTTTGATACTTGATCTATTTGAATGATTCCTTCTTCATCTTTTGGTAAACGCATCAATCCAAATCCTAGTTTTGAGTTTGATAACATATAAATACCTCTCTTTTTTTGATTATGACATATCGCTTCTAGAATAGCTATATCAGCATCCTGTTATTGTTTAAAGAAAAAGATCCGTAATTATTTTAAATTACGAATCTTCGTTTTTCTTTTTATTTCTGTACTTTTCTTTCCATAAATTTGTAGAGTCGGTTATTTCATCTTTTCCAAACACATGTGCAAAATAATCTAATTCTCTAACTTTGGTTGAGTAATCCTTTTTTGAACGAACTAAATTTGAAATATTTTCAATATAAGCATCGTCATAATCGGTTTCTCCCTCGTATGGGAAAAACTCTCCAGTTTTTGCAGAATAGAAACCTTTTTCAGATAACCAACTAAAATCATTCCATAAAACTAGCGGCATTCCATCAGAAAATACATCTCTTCCTACTAACATTCTTGAATCATAATTCAATCCAAACAAGTTTGATAAAGTAGGTACTACATCAAGTGAATATGTTGGTTCCTGAATCTCACATTGATAACTCTCAAGAGCTCCACCTTCCTCTAAACAAGACGACCATAAAACCCATGCATTTCTATCCCTATTTAGATAAAAGTCAGAATCTTCGCCATATAATTCTTCAAATCCTTCTGGCTCTAATCCATACGGATAATGATCTGCTACGATGCATATTACTGTATCATCTGCAATTCCTTGTTCTTCTAAGTCTTGAACCAAAGTATTCATGGCCTTCTCTAACTGATATTGCTTACAGAAATATGCATATGCATTTTCACCATAATCATTTCCTAATACTTCTTTTATATATTCTAAAAGTTCTCCATCCTCGTAATCCTCATATGGGTATGGCATATGTCCGTCGACTGTCATATAATAAGAACAGAATGGTTGTTTATCTATATAACTAGATATTGTATCGTGAAATAAATCCTCATCCGAAAGTTTTTCTTTTCCTGAAATCTTTTCAATTCCATTACCAATTCCATACCATTTATTTAATCCAATATTTGGATGTGTCTTATTTCGATCATAAAAATCATAAAGTCCATTATGGAAGCCTATTGTATAGTATCCTTCTCTCTGAAATTGGTTGGGTAACGTAAAGTAGTTATTATCTCCTTCAGTATCAGTGATAGTTCCCATATCAATTCCAGGAACTAATCCAAATAAGAAAGAGAACTCTCCTGTTGTTGTGCTCCCACCCCAATATGGTTGATAAAAGTCTGAAAAATAAAATCCATTGTGTATCATACGATAAAGAGTTGGAGTTAACTCCGGAAATACAGCTACATCTGACCATGCTTCTGCACATACCAAAATTATATTTTTGTTTTTAAAAATACCAGTATATTTATTCATGCTTGTTCCGGATAACTGACTGACATATTCATCTATTTCTTTGAAATCCTTTTTATCATTTTCAATTAATTGATCGAAGTCTATTTCAATTATGTTCTTCTTATAATTAGTAAAATCTGATTCAATACCATTTGTAGGATTTATAACTACTAAAGAGTTACTCTTTTTTGTTAAAGAGAGACGAGTCCCAGTCAACAATCCAAAATTCTCGCTTGCTAAATTAAAATCAAATGAAGTTGTATATAGCGGTTTTGAACTACTAATCATAACAAGCGCAAAAGATGCAACAAAAATAATTCCTGAACTTACAAACGATCCTAAAGCAACTGGCCAACGATATTGATTCGCAGGTAGATATCGTTTTCCAAAAATGCAATATAAAACAACTGGAAGTAAAAAAACAATAATCGCAATAAAGCCACTAATAATAGTCGAGAAAAAACCAGCAGTGTAATGTCCAATGACACCACCAGCATTTGTGAATAAGCTAAATAGCGACATATAAACATGGAACGTTCTTTTTACTAAACACTCAGTTATATAATAAGCGCTTATAATTACCATTAGCACAATACTGATTCTTCTATTTTGCCTTTTTTTCAATAAAACTGTAAGACCATTAGCCATAATCCCAGCAACAAGCCCAAATAATATAGGGAAGACAAGATGGTTAAAAATGCCCGTTCCCGTGAAAATCTTCAGCAATAATTCATAATATATAAAAAGCATTGGGAATAAAAAAAGATGTAGCATTTTAGACCATGGAACCACTGTCCTTTTCTTTTTCACCATCATAGCAGACAAAAAACATCTTAAGCTATAAATCATATTACTCGATTGCTTCATCAAACCCTTAAAACCTTTTGATTTATTTTTTTTCTTTTTGCTCATTTTTTAACACCCTCTGAATTCTTCCGATAGAAATTATAAATCCAAAATATAATTATCTCAATGCCAAAAATACTTTTTGTAATTTGATAATTTTTTTGTCCTAACTAATAAAAGTTCTGAGAATCTTGACCAGAAAATTACCCGACTCGTCAACTATTATCACTTTCAGTTAACCGAATCCGAATTCTTAATAAATAAAAAAGCTCCTCTTTCGAGAAGCAATTTCTAAGCTTAAGAATAATCTTACTTTTCAACAACTTGTCTGCCGTTGTAATATCCACAAGAACACATTTTGTGAGCAAGTTTGTATTCACCACAGTTAGGACATTTTGTTAATGCAGGTTTTGCTAATTTGTAGTGAGTTCTTCTTTTTGCTTTACGTGTTTTTGAACCTCTTCTTTGTTGTACAGCCATGCTTGTTACCTCCTACTAGTCTTCATCCAGTTTGAATTCATTCAACTTTTCCCATCGTGGGTCAATTTTCTCTTCTTGTTCATCTTGATCCGAAAGCAGCTGCCAACCATTTCCTTTAGGATATTGGCTTCTTGGTAGCAACGTAATACTCATAGGCGCCTCGTATACGATGGCTTGGAATATTTCGGGTTTGATATCCAATCGATTTTTCTTTACCACAATGATTTCTTCATCTGCATCCTCATCCACAGGATCAAATGAATACGTTTCTTGCGACTTCGTGTCAAATGCTACTTCAATGTCGTCATTCGTAATTGAATCTAGAACAATCATTTTACCGTCCAAATCCAGGTCTGAATAAACGAGAGCATCTCCGTCAAACTGAAGAGTACCTGTAATATGTACCTCTGGGATGGACTTGACTTGAGTTTGATGAAGAAGGTCATTTTCCTCTACTGCAATCCATTCATCAATTTGGATTATGGAGTCATTTGCATTTAAGAAGTCATTTTTTGTAAATACCATGCTCTTCACCTCATGTCGCATATGATATTATAATAAAAGCACTTGTAAAAGTCAACATAACTAAAAGGAATTTTTTCTGAACTCCGTTCTTTCCTTATTTTTCATTTCTTTTATGGGATATAAACAATTCTTCTATAACTTTCCGAACCTATCTTATGATACTATATAGGTATGAAAATAGCCGGAATTATTGCAGAATACAACCCTTTTCACAAAGGGCACATTTATCAATTGAAACAAGTTGCTTTAGAGTCCAAAGCCATTGTTGTTATCGTGTCTTCTAATTTTTCACAAAGAGGATTACCTTCCTTAATGACACTTGAGAACAAAACTCGCTTAGCTCTAGAACATGGAGCCAATCTAGTCTTAGAACTGCCTCCTTGTTACGCATGCCAAAGTGCAGATTTCTTTGCGAAATATGCCATTCAGGCATTATCTACTTTAGGAGTTACTGATTTATATTTTGGATCGGAATTGCACGATTTAGAGACTTTAGAAATAATATCAAACCGTAACAATACACATATCGATCCATCTAAATCGCAAGCACAAAATAACTTTGCATTGAGTCCAAATGATATTCTGGGTGTTCAATATATTAAGGAATGTAAAAACTACGATATATCACCTCACCCATTGGCTCGTAACAGTCATTATAAAAGTGCAACCCAGACTCGCTTGGATTATCACATGGGACTTTCTCAAGATTTTGAAGAATATTTCCAGAAAAATCAAAATTGGGATCAATATTATCCATATTTAAGAACATTCCTATTATTAACTTCCAGAGAAGATTTAGCTTCTTTCTTCTTAGTGAATGAAGGAATTGAGAACCGTTTAAAACAGGCTGCTATTATGAGCCAAACCTGGGAGGATTTTTTAAAAAATTCGGTTTCTAAAACGTACTCGAAAGCGCGTATTCAAAGAACTTGTGTCATGCTTCTTCTACAAATTAAAAAAAGCCAAATGGAAAATCCATCTTTCTTTAAAATAAAAGTTGCTGGATTTGATGCTATAGGAAAAGAACTATTAAAAGGAAAAGAAAAGATTATGAAATTTGCGGATATGGATGATTTCCTTAAAGATGTCGAATTAAAATCTTATGCTCTTTACAATAGTGTAGAAGAAAAAAAGGTTACTCGACAAGTCGTGATCAAACCATGATAGTTGTACTTGTTATCCTGATTAGTATCCTAGTCATCTATTATCACTATTTTCCTGCGATTCCTAAAAAGAAGGAACATTATGAATATGGCTTATTACTTGGATGTCCTAGTCATAACGATGGCAGCTATGCAAACAGTCAGATCAAGCGATGTGAATTGGCAATCCAGGATTACTACAAAGGAAAATATAACACGTTAGTCATTACAGGTGGTGCTGTACAAAATCAATATGTCGAATCCTTGGAAATGAAGAAATACATTTTGGAAAGAGTGGATATCCCTATTCTTTGTGAAACCGAATCTAGAAATACGGTTGAGAATTTTCAATTTTCCAAAAGGATTATCGGAGAGCAATCCGTTCTTATATTAACTAGTGGTACACATGCCCGTAGGGCCTGTGCAATTGCAAAAGACTATTTCAAAGATTATAGTGCAGACTATTATTACTATGCTCGTCCTCGACACATTTTCAGAGAGATAGGTGCACGATATCTCTATATTCGTGACAAGATACAAGAAATAAGCTCATAAGCTATGAAACTTATGAGCTTTCTTTTATCTTTCTGGATGACCAATAAAATACTGTTGATAATAATGTAGACGTAGTAGATCAAATATAGTCATCAATTGATAATTAATGTTGATTCCATCGTATCGACCTGGCATTTGAATTACCCAATCACTAATTTTATATTCTTCTTTTTTGTAAATTGGATTTTGTGTAATCAGGATAACTTCTCCAGCTTGTGGATTCTTGTTTCCGTTATTTTTCAAAAATCCTTTTAAAGAACGTCCTGTAGCCGATACAAAGATTATTAAATCTTTTTCTGTGAAGTGAACCGTTGGATCGTAGTGATGATAGGCAATGACATTTTTTCCATAAGTAATAAGATCTGTTTGAAATTCACTTGCCACACTAATTGGATAGTGCGCACCGATTAAGAAAATTCTTTCCGATTTATCAATTACTTCACAAATCTTCGAAACGTATTCTAACATTTCTTCATCTGTTTCATTCTTTTCTAGACCATGTACGATTTCTTTAGTAGTAAGTCCAATCATACGTGAGCGAATTTGGTCTAGACGGGTTTCATGGTTGTGTTGCAAAGTGACTAAAAAATCATCCCACTTCCAATCTTTTCCCAAATGCGCAACAAAGTCATCGATGCTGCTGCGAGAAATTCCAGTTTCACGCATAATTCTTTCTGGAGTGAAATCGGTATCGTACATTTCACTGTAGTGTTTTACAATCCATGTACAAAAAATATAGGAATCATCATAAAATAATGTACCATTTAAAAACGCTAAAATTCTAGATAATAATATATCCATAAAATACCTCCTATAAAACTTCTCCCTC
Source organism: Bacillota bacterium (assembly GCA_018065105.1). GTDB lineage: Bacteria > Bacillota_I > Bacilli_A > Erysipelotrichales > Erysipelotrichaceae > Floccifex. Next base: position 363 of record JAGHTX010000176.1, on the reverse strand, counting down.
TACGTCTTTTTTTCCTAATACCGGTAGAGTTTGATGATTTAAACATATGCAATTTAATTGCCCATCTTCATAAGAGCCAAGTCCGCCATCGATTCCCATCTTATCTTTGTATACAGGATCGATCCATGGATCGTAGCATGGTTTGCCATGTAGGTGTGGAGTTGGAGTATGACCAAAAATTATAAATTTGTTTTCCATTCCTGGAGACATGTAGAACCAGTCTCGCATCCATACACATTCTTCTTCGCTTTGTTCAATCAGCGGCTTTTCTGGATTAAATCCAGCATGAACTAGAATGTAATCCTTTCCTTCTACGTGTAATTCTACATATTTTGGGCAAGCATCTACATAAGAAATCATGTC
>JAGHTX010000152.1 GCA_018065105.1 Bacillota bacterium | reverse complement strand
AGACAATATGTGTTGGATTTTAGATGCAGCGGAAGCAGAAGGAAGAAGAAAAGAAAAAGTGCATAATCAAAAAGAGAAACAAGAATTATTGAAAGAAATTGAACTTCATCTAAAGAAAGAAGAAAAACATCAAAAAGAGAAACAAAAGTATTTAAAAGAAATTGAAGAAAATAAACAATATTTATTTAGTCTAGTTTCGAAAGGTAAATTAGAATTAGATGATTTAATTGAAAGATTTGGAATCTCAAAAGAAGAATTAGAGAAAGAATACAATGCGTTATATCCTAGTGGATTGAACTAGATTTTATAGAAGGAGAATAAGTATGGGTTGTTGGATTTTAGATGCAGCAGAAGCAGAAGGAAGAAGAAAAGAGAGATTACGAATTCTAGAAGAGATAGAGATTCGAAGAAAAGAAGAAGATGAACTTCAGAAAATAATTGAACTGTTACAAAAGAAAAAAGTGGAATATGAAATGAAACGAGAAGCACAAAAACTATATCTATTTTACCTTGTTGATGAAGGCGATATAGAGTTAGACTATCTTGTTAGCTTGTATAGATTATCCAAAGAGGAACTAGAGAAAGAATACAGAGATTATCAGCTTACTTGAAATAATTATTGACATTAGGAAGAGTTGTTTGTAGCACATGGGTTAAAAACTTGTGTGCTTTTTCTTTTTCAACTTGACACTTACGTAACGTTAGGGTTTATATTTATTATGGTCCAAAAGGAGGATTAATCTATGAAAGGAATTATCTTAGCTGGAGGAAGTGGAACTCGTTTATATCCACTCACAAAAGTTACAAGTAAACAATTATTACCTATTTATGATAAACCAATGATTTATTACCCAATGTCTATTTTGATGTTGGCAGGGATTCGTGAAATATTAATTATTTCTACACCAGATGATACACCTCGTTTTCAAGAACTATTGGGTGATGGTCACCAATTTGGAGTGGAATTATCATATGTTGTACAACCTAGTCCAGATGGATTGGCACAAGCTTTTATCTTAGGTGCAGATTTTATTGGAAAGGATTCGGTTGCCATGATTTTAGGTGACAATATTTTCCATGGACATGGACTTACAAAACGTGTTCGTGCAGCTGCTAAAAAAGAAACAGGAGCCACTGTTTTTGGGTACTATGTGGAAGATCCAGAACGTTTTGGAGTTGTGGAATTTGATGCGAATGGAAAAGCTGTTTCCTTAGAAGAAAAACCAGAACATCCAAAATCAAATTATGCGGTAACTGGATTGTATTTCTATGACAATAAAGTTGTGGAATATGCAAAGAACTTAAAGCCAAGTGCTCGTGGTGAACTAGAAATTACCGACTTGAATAAAATTTATTTAGAAAACGATGAATTATCTGTCACACTATTAGGCGATGGATTTACATGGTTGGATACAGGAACACATCAATCTTTAGTGGATGCGACAAACTTCGTAAAGACCATTGAAGAACACCAACACCGTAAAATTGCTTGTTTGGAAGAAATTGCCTACAACAATGGATGGATTGATATCAAAAAACTAGAAGAAATTTACGAAATCTATAAAAAGAACCAATATGGTGTGTATTTAAAACGCATTATGGATCGTAAATATATTAAGGGAGAATAAATATGAAAGTAACAGAAACAAAAATTCCTGGTGTTTTAATCATTGATACCGATGTATTTGGAGATCACCGTGGTTATTTTACAGAAACCTATAGTAAGCCAAAATATGAAAAACTAGGTGTAAGTATAGAATTTGTCCAAGACAATATGTCCTTTAGTGCCCAAAAGGGAACATTAAGAGGATTACACTGGCAAAATCCACCTTATGCACAATCTAAATTGGTCTCTTGTACAAGAGGTACCGTTATTGATGTTGCTGTGGATATTCGTAAAGGAAGTCCAACATATGGTGAGTGGGTTAGTGTAGAATTAAGTGCTGAAAATCACCGTCAATTCTTTATTCCACAAGGATTTGCCCATGGCTTTTTAACTATCACCGATGATGTAGAATTCCGTTATAAAGTTGATAATGTCTACAATAAAGAATCAGAAGGTGGAATGCGTTATGATGCACCAGAAGTCAATGTAGACTGGGGACAATTATTAAATGGAATTGAACCTGTATTAAGTGAAAAAGATAAAGTTGGTCCAACATTAGAAAATTCAAACAATCAATTCATTTACGGAGAAAACTGTTAATGATGAAGTTGTATCAACAGTACAAAGAAATTATTAATTATTTGATTTTTGGTGTCTTAACAACTCTGGTCAATGTTGTGGTCTATTTTATTTGTAAAGACATTCTACACATTCATTATTTAATATCCAATTTCTTTGCGTGGTTTTTTTCTGTGTTATTTGCCTACATAACCAATCGAAAATTTGTGTTTGAAAGTACATCCAAAAACATTTTTTCAGAAATGATCAAATTCTTCAGTTCTAGAATTGCCACAGGTGTTTTAGACATGATACTTATGTGGGTCTTTGTATCCCTATTGTCTATCAACGGACTCGTCAGTAAAGTGGTTGTAAATGTTGTGGTCATTGTATCCAATTACGTATTAAGTAAACTGTTTGTGTTTGAAAAGAGGTGATTGGTTTGGATTTAATTAGTGTAATTGTACCTTGTTTCAACGAACAGGAAGCCTTGCCATACTTTTATGAAGAAATCAACAAAGTAAGTCAAAAGATGAACAATTCAAGTTTTGAATTCTTATTTGTAGACGATGGTTCAAAAGATAGAACGCTTTCGATTCTAAAAGAATTGGCACAAAAAGATGAAAGAGTGAAATATATCTCCTTTTCGCGAAACTTTGGAAAAGAAGCTGCCATTTATGCTGGTTTCGAAAACTGCAAAGGAGATTATGCAGTCATGATGGATGCCGATCTGCAAGATCCACCTTCTTTATTACCAGAGATGTTGCGCTGGATCAAAGAAGAAGGATATGACAGTGTGGCAACAAGAAGAGGGGACCGTGAAGGAGAACCTCCTATTCGTTCTTTCTTTGCGAAATTATTCTATAAAATTATCAACAAGATATCCGATGCGGATATTGTCGATGGGGCAAGAGATTATCGTTTAATGTCCCGTCAGATGGTCGATACAATTCTTTCTATGGGCGAATACAACCGTTTTTCGAAAGGGATCTTTGGATGGATTGGCTTTAAGACAAAATGGATTGAATTTAAAAACGTAGAAAGAGTAGCCGGACAGACAAAATGGTCTTTCTGGAAATTGTTTAAATATTCTCTAGAAGGGATTACCGCCTTTAGTGTGGCCCCTCTACAAATTGCGTCCTTATTCGGGGTATTCTTCTCTTTTGTCGCTTTTGTGATGATCGTGGTAATCATTATCAAGACACTTGTGTTTGGAGATCCGGTGGGAGGTTGGCCTTCTATGGCATGTATTGTCATGATGATTGGTGGAATTCAATTGTTAAGTATTGGGGTTCTAGGACAATACTTAGCTAAGGCATATATGGAATCAAAACATAGACCTCTATATATTGCCAGAGAAACCAACACAAAGAAATAAAGGAGAAGTGCATGAAGAAGAATTTTACTTTATACAATATTTTCTTTAAATGGGGTGGAGCACTATGTTTCTTAGCTCTATTATTCTATTTATCTTACAACATTCGTTTGGACTCTTCTGCCTTTTCTTGTCCAGATGAATATATGCGCTATCCAGTCGCTCAATTTATTTATAATCATGGCTATCTTCCTAGGGGAGATGAAAAAGAAATTATGAATGAAATCTGGGGATTCTCTTATGGATATACCCCTTATTTACCATCTATTTTTTCAGCCTTATTTATGAAGCTGACTTCTTTCTATTCAACATCGGAGAAAGATTTATTGACAGCTGCCCGTTTTATTAGCGTATTAAGTGGATTTGGAACATGGATTTTTGTCAGCAAAATTGGAAATCAAATCTTTGAAAAGAAAAGATATGCGATTTTACTAACTTGTTTATGTTGTTTCTTGCCGCAATTTATTTATATTTGTTCATATTTAAACAACGATGCCTTTTCCGTATTCTGTTCTTCCATCATCGTATATGCATGGATTCGTAACATAAAAGAAAACTGGTCCACAAGATATTGTGTATTATTAGGTATTGGAATAGGGCTATTAGCGCTTACTTACTATAATGCGTTTGGATTTATTTTATGTTCTATGATTCTATATACCATGGATAATATTCGAAAGAGAAATTCCGTTGCTGATTTCTTTAAAAAAGCATTGCTTATTTTCTGTGTTGCCTTTGCGATTGGTGGATGGTTCTACATTCGTAACTTCCTGATCCATAATGGAGATTTCTTAGGCATGAAGACAATGTATGCCAGTGGGGAAAAGTTTGCGCAAGATATCTATAAACCATCGATGCGACAAACACCAAAGAATTTGGGAATCAGCGTATTGGGTATGTTGAAAAATGGACAATGGATCAAAAATACCATTATGAGTTTTGTTGGACAATTCGGATATCTAACGGTATATATTCCACGCTATATTATGTGGTATATGGTTTTAGTGTTTACCATTGGTTCGGTATTTTTCTTATTATATCCAATTGTTCGTAAAAAATTAGCGGTACACAATATTGACTGGATCCAAATAGTCAACTTAATCTTGTGTATCTTTATTCCGGTAGGTTTATCCATCTACTACTCATGGGCAACCGATTATCAAGCCCAGGGAAGATATATTATGTCTGCCATCATTCCTTTGTCTATGTGCTGTACATTAGGAATTTATTCATTTGTTCATTTTATTGAAAATAGAGTTATTAAATTTATGATGGTATTCTTGATGACAATCGTTTATGTTGCCTTCTCAGGAATTGCCATTTACTTCTATATGATACCATTTTGTTTTTAAGGAGAAAAAAGTATGAAAATTTTAGTTACTGGAGGAGCCGGATTTATCGGAGGAAACTTTGTTCACTATATGGTGAATAAATACCCTGAAGATATGATCGTAAACCTTGATAAATTAACGTATGCAGGAAATTTAGAAACTTGTAAACCTGTAGAAGATAAACCAAACTACAAATTCGTAAAAGGAGATATTGCCGACCGTGCCTTTATCTTCGATTTATTTGAAAAAGAAAAATTTGATATCGTAGTAAACTTTGCGGCCGAAAGCCACGTAGACCGTTCAATCGAAGACCCAGAAATCTTTGTGAAGACAAACGTTATGGGAACTACAACATTATTAGATGCTTGTGTAAAATACGGAATCACTCGTTACCACCAGGTTTCTACCGATGAAGTATATGGAGATCTACCTCTAGACCGTCCAGATTTATTCTTTACAGAAACCACTCCATTACACACAAGTTCACCATATTCAAGTGCGAAGGCAAGTGCCGATCTATTTGTATTGGCTTATCATCGTACTTATGGGTTACCAGTAAGCGTTTCTCGTTGTTCAAATAACTATGGACCATATCACTTCCCAGAAAAGTTGATTCCATTAATTATTTCTCGTGCACTTAATGATGAAACAATTCC
>JAGHTX010000232.1 GCA_018065105.1 Bacillota bacterium | reverse complement strand
CAACCTTTTTCATGTCTATGATAAACGGGTTCTTTTATTTAGCTGGATTTGTAGCACTTCAATACAACATACAAAAAAATGGACTTGTTTATTCTTCTATGTTTATGAAGTTAGGGATTATGATTCCCATTCTATTATCTTTCTTTGTATATCGAGAAATTCCAACATTGTTTCAAATCATTGGGCTGATATTGGCTTTGTCTATGATCATATTCATGAACTACACCGATCAATCCATTCCCTTCTTACCAGGCTTGATTCTTCTTTTAGTTCTTGGAGGAAGTGGAGATGCGATGAGTAAGGTATTCCAAATGACAGGACAAATGAGTAATTCTGCCTTTTTCCTGTTTTACACCTTTTTCTTTGCGTTTGTTCTATGCTTCCTATTTATGAAATATAAGAAACAAACCATCGGAAAAGAAGAAATGATATATGGCTTGTGTATTGGGATTCCCAATTATTTTTCAGCCAAGTTTTTACTCTTTGCCCTAACAGAATTCCCATCAATTATTGTATATCCAACCTACAGTATTCTAACTATCTGTATTCTAGGATTGGCAGGTATAGTATTCTTTAAAGAAAAAGTAGAAAAACGAACATTAATCGCAATGATCTTTATGTTAGTTGCGATTGGATTTTTAAATATGTAGGAGAAAGCATGAATCTATTTGTATTAAACTGTATTCCCATAATATTTGTGGCTCTATTCTTTATCGGAAACAAAGAATCTGAAGAAGAATTCCTATCCATAACAAGTTCCAAAGCATTAAAAGGCTTTGCGGCTATAGGTGTTATTCTTCATCACTTAACACAGATCAATACCAACTATAATCAGATCTGGACAGGACCAATCAATCTATGGAATGAAATGGGAATTTTATTTACCGGTGTTTTCTTCTTTTTATCTGGATATGGTTTATGGACAAGCTTTCATACCAAACCAAACTATCTACAAGGATTCTTAAAGAAAAGGTTATCAACTGTATTGATTCCTTTCTATGTGTCAAACTGGATCTATGTCCTTATTATGGGAATTGGTTTTGGGATTTTAACCAGACCATCTGAAGTTTTAACTTCTATCTTAGGACTTACTCTTGTGAATACCAATATGTGGTATTTAGTAGAAATCGTATTATTCTACTTGGCTTTCTATTTTTTATGTAAGAATACTACGGAAAAACAGGCAGAAATGGGATTAATAATCGTAGTTGGTCTGGTTGTTGGAATAGGACTGTTCTCTGGTTGGGATACAACAGTATACGGATGGTGGTTTCGCGGCGAATGGTGGTATAACACAAGTTTTGTCTTTCTTTATGGAATGTACTTCGCTAAACACAAAAAAGAAACAATTCGCAAAATGAAGAATAACTACAAAAAGAACCTGGATATAAATATAGTTTCCTGGATGATTTTAATGACAATGGATGTCCTGCTATTAACGAATATTGGATATCATTATCAGCCAAGTGCATTCATTGGAGCATTATGTAGACTGATATTATGCATCGTTCAAACGATGAATGCCATCGCGTTTGTACGCATGTTGATGTTACTTTCGATACAATGGAAATTCGAAAATCCATTTTATCTATTTATCGGGGAAATCAGTCTGGAATTGTATGCTATTCACAACATTGTTAGACTAGGATGCGCCTATATGCTAGGCATGAGCAATACTTTACTCTACATAGTCGTACTAACTGTATCCATTCTACTTTCCTATCCGCTTTATAAGCTAGATCGTCTTTTTATAAGAAAAGTAATCCAAAAGTAAATGTGTAAAAGCATTTACTTTTTATATTTTAAGAAATTGGTTTCGGGGGAATAGTTGGGGACAATAGTTAAAAAATTCGAATAATTCACAAATTGTGATTATTCGGACAATAAGGCATT
>JAGHTX010000013.1 GCA_018065105.1 Bacillota bacterium | reverse complement strand
CCAATCACATATTCAATAGAATCCTTTGTCCAGTTACAACCTAAGCCCACTAATTTTTCTCTTCCATATAGCGCACTCATTTCATCCCAAAAAGCACCAATGGTGTTATATTGCTCTTCATTAATTGTTGAGAATACTTTTCGAATTCCAATAAACTTCATAATTCCTCCTTACATTGTTGGCTTCTTTTTAGAAAACCAGCCTCTAAAGATTCCACCTTGGAATAAAGAAATGATTGTAAAGAAAATATCCGCACAAACAATAAACACAAAGGATGGCAACATGATTCTTGTGTAGTGCTTTCCATATTCTTTTCCGTTATTGATGCAATAGGCTAGCCATAAATCAAAACTGATTATTCCACAACATAGAATCAAAATCACAAGTGCATCGTCTAAAGAATCTTTTAATAAAGAAAAATCAAAACCATTTAATACAACTTGTAACAGAGAAAGTGCACATACAACGCAGAACATAATACGCATGACATTCATCATAACACCTCCACCAATGCCAAGTCCTCCACACCAGTTTAGATTGGCTCGATGGCAGAAATTTTCCATATTCTGCATAAGAGGTTCGTTTTGTCTTCCTTCAATAAATCCATTGTTGGCAATCACATACACATTTTTGTTTGTGAATTTATTTTCCATTTCTTTTAAGAAAGGCAGGATGTGGGAAGGGATACCATCTACATACAACGGCATACAAAAAACAATCGAATCCGCATCTTTGATTTCTTCAAAAATTGGTTGAAAATCTTTTGGTGTTCTTAATTTACATTGTACTTTTCTTCCAAACACAAACATTCTAGTAAAAGTGGCTACAAAACCAGAAGCGCTTAATCTTTGTTTCGGACTGCAATCGATAAATACGGTTTTCATAGTACACTTCCTTCCCATTCATTCATAAATTCCACAGAATAATCAGTAAATCCATTGTTTAAACTATTGGCTTTTACCATTTGTCTCCATGTTTCTTTTTCTGCTTCAACAATGTCTCCATAGACAATCACGCGTAGTGAATCGTGTTTCCAATATCGCAAGGTATGGTGCATCAGTCCTCCTCGATATGTACTCATCGGAGTGGAAGTTCCAATAGAACGATCCAACAATCGTTTTACATTAGGACTGTATCCACCATAATAATTCTCTGTAATAATGGTTAGTTCATCGGCTTGTCCTAAGATTCGACACATCTCCTGCAAAGAATCTTTGAGAGCACAAGTAGCTGGATGTTTGGTCCAGCATTTAAAACAACCTTGACAGGGAGCATACTTTCCATCGGCAACAATTACTTGATCCGCTTTATTTGTCAAATCTATATTTTTTAAATCGTGTAATAAGACTTTCATATTCTCTTCCTCTTCTTTGTTGAATACAGATTATCAAGACATGCATACAAGAGCCAATAAATCTAAAATAAGTTACAAATACTGCATCATAAGATACAAAAGACCAGACATATGTCTAGCCTTAACCGTACTTATTTCTTTTTTTCACAAAGATAGATAGCCATGACTACCATAGGAATCATTCCAATCAAACCTATAAAACCAGGCCCTAAAACAGACATATGTGAATACTCTGGTTTTATTAAATACATAAAGATGGTAAAAGCGTTAATAGCTCCATGCATTAAAGAAGGAATCCAGATGACTTCTGTTTTTTCATATACATAATCTAGTAGAATTCCCATTGCGATCGTAAACATGCAGAATACAAACAATCCTAGTACAGGAGCCCCAATATATTCTTTTCCATATTCATATCCAGCTAATATCATACATGGCCAGTGCCACATTCCCCAGATTGTACCCCCAAAAATACGACCTTTATTCTTACCATATTTATCTTTTAGATAAGGATATAAAACACCTCGCCATCCAACTTCTTCCCCAAGAGAAGGAATCATATTAATAAATGGTGCATAAGTAAGAGCACCGACAGTTGTAATCAGAATATACATCGGTATTGTGATTCCCTGTGCTTCCATTTGTTCCATGACTCCGGAGGATTCAAACAAGTTACGTAGGGTCATGAAATCCAAATCCTTTGTATGTGGGAAAAGGATAAAGAATAGAATTCCACCTATTGTACTTAGTACAGCTGGCATCCACAGGGCAAAGAAGACATAGCGAATCTTTCCTTTTAATTTAGGAAGCCATCCCATGCCTTTAAAAGGAACTCTTGCAACCAATGCCCCCAATAAAGGCATAAACATACAAACGGCCATAATTACCGTAAAGACTGTCTCATTCCCCTGATTTCTGAATATACTAGCGATAATTTGCAGGATATAGGCTAACCCAAAGGCTGTGATCAAATAGATTTTTATTTGTTTATTTGAAATTTTCATAATTGTATCTCTTTTCTATAAACTTCCAAACTCCAAATTTTTCTTCTACAAGTTGGACATGTTAATTTTCTTGTTCTAGGTGTGTGATTTGCCATGAAAGCTTCTAATTTTTTAGGTTGATATTTTGTATGACATTCTGGACATAGGTACTCAATTCGTTTGTACCAGTAATTAAAGAGAAAATAGATGCTTATTCCCATAACTATTAAAGTAAGTAAGAATGGTGTCCAGATTCCTTTCACAAAGCCAAGTACAAGAGTGATGATTTCCATAGCTTCTATAGGAAGGGCAACTACCAGTAACTTTTTATACATATCCCTGCGTTTCTCTTTTTCTTCCATAATCGTCGATATGTCATGAATGGTCTTTTGGGATCCATCTTTAAAAGAAGTTAGTGCACTACGAATTCCCTTGATCTTATCCAATTGTTCACTTTTTCGTTTCAATTCCTTTTGAATATCTTCTTCTTGTTCATTCAACAATAACTCAATGACCTTTTTGGATTCCTCGGATTCAAGAATTTCCGCAATGACTTTGATCGGAATGTCTAAATCTCGTAAGAAACAAATAGTTTGTAGTGTTTCCACATCCTCTTCGGAAAAAAGCCTTCGACCACCTTCACTCAATTCCGTAGGGACTAGAATTCCTCTTTGGTCATAATATTGAACAGTTCGTACCGAGACATTGCACTTCTTCGCAAGCTCTCCAGTTGTGTACAATGACATATCTTCGCCTCCTTTCAAAGGCATAATAGTTTATAACGTAGCGTTACAAGCAAGAAAAGAAGTGATTTTCTCATTTTCTCTCTTTTATCGTAACTTCCACGCAATCTCCAAAGCTTTTTTGTATCTGCTTTCTTATTTGTTTGGTAACACCAATGATGTAACCGGGTGTTCCCATTTTTACTACCTGTCCTTTGTAAGGAACTTTATCAAAGGTAGCATTTACGAGTAATCTTCCTTTCCCAAACATTTTTTTAATATCATAAGGAACTTCCACATAGGCAGCATCCATATCCTCATTCTGCATAATAATCGCATTAAATTTCAATTCCATTTTTATCTCCTGGTATATTAGAATAAGCTTGGATTCTTCCCAAGCTATTAACAGATTCTATTATTTATTGTTTTCTTTTCGAGCATCTCTTAAAAGGTTCAACAATCCTTTTTCTTTAATAATTGCTAGTCCTTGTCCTTCATCTCCTAAGATAATTAAATTATCTCCTGGGTTAATATCAAAGATTTTTCTCGCCTTGGCAGGAATCACAATTTGTCCCTTATCTCCTACCTTTACCATTCCAAAGACATGTTTTCCTTTAGGAGGAACATTTAAGCCTAGATCATCTTTTTCATAGCTAATCAGTTCATCCACGGACACACCAAACACGTCGGCTATTTTCTTACATTTCTCAATATCCGGCAATGATTCTCCAGTTTCATATTTGGACAATGTTTGTCTGGAAACTCCGATTTTATATGCCAATTCATCCTGTGATAAATTGTGTATTTTTCTTAGAGAAATCAAATTATCTTTAAACATGTTTCTTTTCCCCTCTCAAACCTAACACACACCAGCGTAAGACTGGAATTCTTGAAATAATTTCATTTAATCCATAAGCGCCCGCAAAAGAACACAAAGCGACAAGTAAATAAACAAGTGTTGCATTCATTTGTGGTGCATAGATATGTAAATAATAAGCAGAAACTGCCAGTGGAAGATAGTGGAAGATATACAATCCCCAGGATTTTTTACCCATCCAGATTGTAAACTTATTCTGAACATTTCCATATTTTTTCATAGTGGTAAGAATGCCTAGTATCGCAAACCAGCAATAGAAGCAGGCAAGTACATTATTGATTACAGGTTCTATGGCATAGTTTTCGCCAAAATAACAAACAGTATAAGAAATACCTAATACAATGGCAACCACATCAAAGTATACATAATACTTTTCCAATCGATCCATTACTTCATCATGACTGAAACAGAAATATCCTACAAAATAACAGAAGCCATAAATTCCAAATCGATACACCGTAACAATTGGTGTGTTTAATATTTGGGCAAATCCATAAACCAAAACCATAAATAACACGATCATCCATACTGGAGTATTCTTCCCTTGGTTTAATAATCGATTCTTTTCTATCTTTCTTATTCCTATTAGTAACATAGAGAAGATCCATAATAACTGGATATACCATAATACGCCAATTCCCGATACAGACATAATTAGGTATAGAACAGGTTTAGGAATATTGGCCATGTCTAGCCATCCTCCACCAATAAGCATATTGTAGTATCCTAGAATCCACTGGAATACAAATAGGCCGATGGTAGAAGGAACTAATAGCTTGCGTGTTTTATCTTTGATAAATTGTTTTGTTGAATGATTGTCTAGATAATATTTTGTGCTCATTCCCGATATCACAAACAAGAGTGCCATAAACCATGGATACACTAAATACTGGAAGGCGTCTTGAAACTGTACGGGTTGAAAAGGTCCAATTACTCCAAAAGGCTGAACCCCATTAAACATATAAATCACATGATAGATTACGACTATCACTACTGTCATCCATCGAATATTATCTAAGTATAACTTTCTCATATATTTCCCACCTTTGCATCTTTTTTTAACAATTATAAGTGAGATATATGTTTCATTCGACCAACTAGAGTTTCCATTTTTAGGATGTTATGTTAAGAATCGTGGCGAAAAGTAAAAAAGGTAAGCTGTAACTTACCTTATAGTACATATTCATACATTTCAAAATCTGTCCATCCTGTATCTTCATAATACATAGGAATGGTATCTACTTTCACAAAGCCAGCAGATTCATATAATATACTAGCTGCTAAATTTCCTTTTAGCACATCCAATCGAATGGCTTTATAGTTTTGTTTGTTTTCTTTTTTTACATACTCCACCATTTGTCTACCAGCACCTTGTTTGATATTTCCTGGCATAACACCTAAGGCATGAATTACAACATACTCTCCCTGTTTCAAAGAAGCATTCCATTTGGCTTGTTGATAGCTTTCATTTCCATGTGTGTTAACAATCATGGCAGATATTACTTTATTCTCATGCATTCCAATGTACAATTCTTCTTTTTCAATCGATTCTTTTAAGTACGCATAGGAAGGATAGATATTCTTTTCCACATAGGACCATATTCAAACTCTTGTAGACGGTCAATCAGTTCATCATAAAAAGCTTGTACAATGAAATACTCTTCCCTTTTCGCTTTTCTTATTTCCATTCTCATATCTTTACAACAATGGCGCTACAAAACGAATCGAGCGTCCTAAAATCTTGGATGATAATTTTTCCTGTTCCAAAAGTTCTTTTGTAACTTCGCTGCATTTTGAAAGCGTATCTTGGAAATCCTTTTCAATGTCGACAATACAATCTACATCGTATAAGAAGCATCCACATTCAAAATGATGATATAAACTTCGATAATCTAGATTAATGGTTCCAACAACGGCCTTACAATCATCACTGATAAACTCTTTGGCATGAACAAAGCCTGGGGTATAGAAATACACTCGAACCCCCGATTCTAAAAGAAAAGGAATGTACGTCTTTGCCAAATCGTATACGGCCTTTTTATCTGGAATTCCTGGTAGAATAATGCGTACATCAATTCCTCTTTTGGCTGCATATTTGATCGCCTGTAACAGGCTGTCATCTAGAATTAAATAGGGCGTGATGATGTGTACGTAGTTTTTCGCATTGTATAAAATATCTTCGTATACTCTTTGTCCTACTCGTTCTGTATCAAACGGATTAAATCCATAAGGAATCGCATATCCTTTCGCTTCTGGGAATGTTTCTATTTCTACGCTTAAATAAGGACTGTAATCCACTCCTGGTTGTCCAAAATACCACATATTTAGAAACATATGCGTTAGTGTTTTTACCGCTTCGCCTTTAATACGGATTGCAGTATCTTTCCAGTGTCCAAACACTTCCTTTTGATTGATGTATTCATCCGCTAGATTGACTCCTCCTGTAAATCCTACTTTTCCATCGATTACTAGAATTTTTCTATGATCTCGATAGTTGTAGTACGTTGAGGCAAACGGGCGTAAAGGAGAGTGCATCTTACACTTTATACCTAAAGATTGAACAAGTTTTGGATAGTTATATGGAACTTTACCAATCGCACATGTTCCATCGTACATTACGCGAACATCCACACCCTGACTGGCTTTTTCCTTAAGAATGTTTAGAATACTTCCCCACATCATTCCTTCTTCCAAAATAAAATATTCAAAAAAGATAAACTTTTCGGCTTTTTGAAGTTCTTCCAACATATCTTCCCATTTATTTTCTCCTAAAGGATAAAAGGTAATATCATTTTTTGAAGTAATAGGAAAGGCATCGTTTGCGTACAAATATTGTGCCAGTCTAGCCACTTCTATATTTTGTCCTTTCGCTTCTTCTAGAATATCTTCGTTTTGAGAAAGTTCATGGCGGTGTTCTTCAATGATTTCCATGTATCCATGTTTTACCGCTCTATTTCCTATATCTAATTTTGTATAAATATAGAATAAACCGCCGAACACGGAAGTAAACGCAATAACAAGGATCCAGGTTAGTTTTGCGGAATAATCCATTTCTGTATTCAAAATTCTTACTACAACAATTATGTTGAATAAGAACGCAAATTCCCAAACTTGACTAATGTATTCCGTAAATGCGTTCATGACTAATAAAACAACACCTACAGCCAATAGGAATAGAAAAAGAATAATTCCGGTACGACTAAATGCCATTCTTAATAGCGTGCCTTTTATTTTACTTTTTGCGACAAGTCTTAACTGTTTCTTTTCCATAACTACTCCATATCTTCGTATAATTCGACAAAGCTGTGCTTTTCTTTATTTTTTGTTGTTCCAACCACACTATCTAAATTGACATTGTGCATGGCGACAAATAAACGATCATCTATTTGTGGATCGTTCTCTTTTAATTGTTGAATTAAATTTTTTATATATTTCCTTTTACTTTCTACATTTTTTTGTGTCATCTTGCAGGCACAGTTAATAAAAGACAAATCATTACATGCTACCCATTTTAGGATGTCTTCTTCTTTGACTAAGTACAAAGGGCGTATTAATTCTAAATCTTGCAGCTTATTGCTTCTTCGTTTGGGAACCATGGTTTTTACTTCACTACCATAGAACATGCTCATTAATGTTGTTTCGTTCACATCATCAAAGTGGTGTCCTAGAGCAATCTTATTACATCTCAATTCCTTTGCCTTTTTGTATAAAAAGCCTCTTCGCATACGTGCACATAATGAACAAGTTGCCTGCATCTTATCCATAACTTCAAAAACATCACTTTCCACAATTTGGAGGGGAATGTTCATTCTTTTTGCGTTGGTTTCAATCATTTCTCTATTTTTTGATTCATAACCAGGGTCCATACAGACATAAAGAGCAGAAAAAGAAATATGTCCATGTTTCTGATATTCTTGTATACATTTGGCTAGTAAAAAAGAATCCTTACCACCACTGATGCAGACCATAATATTGTCATTTTCTTGAATTAGATCATAAGTCTCAATCGCTCGAACAAATTTTTGATATATGGTCTTACGAAATTTTGTGATGATGCTTCTTTCAATTTCTAAATACTTTTCCATAAAAATATTATATATGAAAAAAGTGTATTATAGCACTATACAATTCATAGCTTTTTTTCATAATAAATCAATGTCATGAGAGGATTCACAATAATAGGATCTCCCCTATGTTCATATTTCATTTTTTCGTATAAATAACAATTTCCTTTTTCCTGAAGAATGGTCCATAAGAACCATTTTTTTACATCTGGATATTTCTTTTCCAAAGTATGCATAACCTTTTGGGCAATTCCCATCCCTTGAAATTCTGGTAGTACACATAAGTTGGATATCTTAGCGCTCTTATCTTCATATATCGTAACTCGTACAGCGCCCACTATCGTATCTTCGTATTGGAATACATAGCCATGCACTCCTGTTTTTGTGTACTTCTCAAGGATGATCTCTTTGGTTTCGAAAATTGGATTTGTGTCTATATCCTGATACTTTTCGAATAGAGGCATAAATGATTTTTGTTGAATATCGTAAACTACATCTAGATATTCTTCTTTAAATTCTATAATTTCCATATCTTTTCTTTTACTTTTTTTCCTTCTTTTATCGTATACACATTTTTACTTGAATCTGTGCTTATAAACCAAATATCTCCATTGTTTTCTACAAAAGCTGTATTGGTTTCTAGAGCTAAACCAGGAACACTTTTGCCCTGCATCATATGATTAAAGCTATCGACTCTTCCTTCATAATGTGGACAATAGATATATTCATGAAGGTTCAAGCCTTTAACTAGACCATATCCTTCTTCAATCGATTGAATATAACTTTCGCTATTTTCAGATGCGGTCGGAATAAATAGTACATGTTTCTTTTTTGAACCATCTACAAAGTATGCATGGATGGAGTATAAATCATCCATGTGTCCAGAAGATATCGCTACTATTCTTCCCATAGAATACCTCCATCTTTTCCAAATTATATCACAAAAGAAAAACCGGCTATTTGCCGATTATCTCTTTCCTTGTAAACCTAAAATTCTTTGATACATGCCTGGATGATCATACT
>JAGHTX010000172.1 GCA_018065105.1 Bacillota bacterium | reverse complement strand
GTTGGCAGACCACAAATCTATTATACAAGGAGGACTTTCATTATCACTCCACTTAAGTTTATTCTGACCCCCAGACTATCTGGGGGTATTATTGTATACAATAAAACGAGAAGAATGATTTCTTCTCGTACTATTCGGATAATAAAATTCTATCATTGTCTAAATCTTTTCCGGCTTTTTCTTTAAACTGACGAATTAAATCTTCCACACTCATATTTGCTCTTTCTTCACCACGTACATCTAGGATGATTCTTCCGTTGTCCATCATAATGGTACGATTTCCTAATTTCAAGGCATCGTGCATATTATGTGTAATCATCAATGTCGTAATCTTATGTTCTTGAATGATTTCGTTGGTTAACTTTAAAACCTTTTCAGCGGTAGCTGGATCTAATGCTGCCGTGTGTTCATCTAACAATAATAATTTTGGTGGATTAATTGTAGCCATCAATAGAGTTAATGCCTGTCTTTGTCCTCCGGACAACAATCCAACAGGATGAGACATACGTGCTTCCAGTCCAATATCCAATCTTTCCAATTGTTTCGCAAAGTCTTCTTTATCTTTTTTGGTGATACGAGATAGCCATCCACCTTTTCCACCAGCTAAAGATAGGTTTTCTAAGATTGTCATACCTGGCGCACTTCCTCGCATCGGATCTTGATATAAACGACCAATTTCGTGTGCTCTTTTGAATTGTGGTAAGAAGGTAACATCTTTGCCATCTAGCACAATCGAACCAGAGTCTGTTAAGAAATCTCCACAAATCGCATTAAATAAAGTAGATTTCCCAGCTCCGTTGGATCCGATGATTGTCGCAAAATCTCCAGGTTCTAAATGTAAAGATAAATTTTGAATAGCTGATTTTTCATTAATTGTACCTGGATTAAAGGTTTTTGAAATATTTGTGATTTTCAACATTTCCCTAAACCTCCTTACGGTGTGCCAATCTTCTTTGAAGAACAGGCCATTGCGATTTTAAATATGGCCAGCTAATTGCGATAACGACAATAATGGAAGATACGAACTTTAACATGAAAGCTGGCATGTTAAAGCGTAATGCGACTGTATAAACCAAACGGAAAATGAAAGAACCTAATACTACACCTACAGCTCTTTTTCCTACACTTCCTCTTCCCATTACTGTTCTACCAATCAATAAAGAAGCTAAGGCGATTGTAACCATTCCTTGCCCAATATTGATATCTACGAATTTTTGTGATTGTGCCAACAAACATCCGGATAAACCTGTAAAGGAGTTGGCAATACATAGACCAACAGTTGTTGTAAAAATAGGGTTGATCGAGCTGGATTTAACCATATCGGCATTGTTTCCTGTCGCACGAATTGCCAAACCTAATTTTGTGTTTAAGAAATAAATCAAAAAAATCAAAACACATACTACGGCAACAATCGCAACCACTAAAATATAATAACTAGATAGATTTCCTAATAGGGTTTTTACTTTAGTGAAAACTGTTTCTGTTTTATTCATATTCAATAGAGAAGAACCACCCATGATCCCAATGTTTACTGAATATAAAGCTGTATTCACAATAATTCCAGCCAATAAACTATCGATTCCCATGCGTGTTTGAAGGAATGCGGTTACGAATCCGGATAAAACACCAGCAATCATAGCGGCAGGAATCGCAAGATATGGATGACCTGCAATGGCAACCACGGCACCTACAGCAGCGCCAAGAGTAAAACAACCATCGGTAGAAAGGTCACACACATTTAACATCGAATAACTTAAGAATAGGGCTAATACTGTTAAAGAACAGATTAACCCTAATTCTAATGCGGTTTGTCCTAATGTTAGGATAGAAGCCATAATTATTTAATATCGTCGAAACTTTCAGCTGTAGTGATTTCGTTTACTTGTGTACATAATGGAGCGAATGCTTCTTTAATTGTCGCAAAATCAAAACCAATTGCTTTACAAGTTTCTGTATTTACAGTTGCTGTACCATTATCGAATGTACGTACTGGAACATCTGCAGGATTCTTTCCTTCTAATAAGATTTCTGCAATCATGTTTGCTGTTTCTACACCTAAGTTTGCATAATCTACACCATATCCAACAAATGCACCATTTAATGCGAATGAGTCTGCTCCAGTGTAGTGTGGGATTTTTGCTTCATTGAAGATTTCGTAGATAGATAATTCAGCTGTCATAATTGTATTATCAGTTGGAGTAAAGACAGCTTCAACACCATCAGAAACTAAAGCTTGGGCAGCTAATTTAACTTCATCTGTTGTAGTTCCTGTACGTTCTACTACATCAATTCCTTTTTCTTTTAAATATGCTTTTGCTTCAGCGATAGGAGTTGCTGAAGAATCTTGTCCTTGATCGTATAACAATCCAACTTTTTTGATTTCTGGATTTGCGGCTAAGATTAAGTTCATAACACTAGCAGTATCTAAGTAATCTGAAGTTCCTGTTAAATTTCCTCCTGGTTTTTCCATGGATTCTACGATTTGTGTACTAACTGGATCTGAAACGGCTGAGAACACAACTGGTGTTTGTGAATCTTCTGTTGCCGCTTGCATAGCCATCGCAACCGGTGTAGCAACACCAACCATTAAATCAACTTGGTTTGCTTCAAAGTTAGAAATAATTTGGTTTAATACAGTTGCATCTGCATTACAGTTTTCAACATCTACATCAAAAGTAACATTTTTTTCTTTTCCAACTTCTGCTAAACGTGATTCAATGTTTGAAACGATTTGGTTCAAACTTGCATCGTCTACGTAGTTGCAAAGTCCAATTTTATATGTAGTTGAACTTGAATCACTACCAGCTGAGCTTCCTGATCCACAAGCGACTAAGCTTGCTGCCATTGTTGCGCTCAACAACAATTTTCCTAATTTTTTAATATTCATAGTAAATCTCCTCATCTCTTAGGTCTGTAACATTATTCTAGTCTTTTTTATATACATTTTCAATATTTTTCATTTTTACATTTTGTTTCATAAAAATGATACTTGTTTCACCTACAGAATAAATGTGTAAGCATTTAAAAATGGGAATATAAGAATTCTTTTTGTTATCTGTGATACAATAATACAAAAAAAGGAGTGTATTATATGATTCGTACAAACTTATTATCAAACTCACCTAACCATACTATAATCAATAAACTTGGAAGCTTTAGTGTAATCGAATATGAAAAAGACATGTCTGTTTCTCCAGAACAGGCACATACAGCTTACTTTGCTTCAAAAATGAACATTCGTAAGCGTCAAGTTGTTGCTAAGCTAGAAGGTAATGATGTGATCTTACAATCTGGTGGAATGCAAATGATGATTGGAAAAATAGAAGCTAGCACAAACGTAAAAGGAGCTGGCGATTTAATGAAGAAATTTGTAGGAAGCAAGGTAACGGGTGAAACAGCAATTAAGCCTCGTTACACAGGATATGGATATTTGGTTTTAGAACCAACTTATAATTATATTCTTTTAGAAGACTTACGAAACTGGAACGGCGGAATGGTTACTTTAGACGGATTGTTCCTAGCTTGTGATGGAACTGTAGAATCAAAGGTAACGACTCGTAAAACTATTTCTTCTGCCGTATTAGGAGATAGTGGATTCTTCTCTAACGCTTTAGTTGGAAAAGGGGTCGTTGCATTGGAAAGTCCTGTTCCACAAGATGAATTAATTATTGTGGATATGGAAGACGATGTATTAAAAATCGATGGAAATATGGCCATTGCCTGGTCTAACTCTTTAAAATTTACCGTAGAAAGAACAACAAGTACATTAATTGGTTCTTCTGTCAGTGGTGAAGGATTAGTTAATACATATCGCGGAACTGGTCGTGTACTTATTGCACCTATCCAAAAGAATTGCAATATTACAAGTCCTGCCAAAGATGTTCAAGCTCAACAATTGGTAGAAGAACATCCAGATCATTACTATAAACACGAATACGATGAATAGAATAATAAAAGACTGTTGATTCATTTTCAACAGTCTTCTTCTTTTTATTGAGCGTTAGCTTCTGCGTAAGTTCTACGAGATGGATCTAAGTTATCTACATAGAAACGTACAGTTAATGCACCTGCAATTTTAGAACGAACTTTTGGTTCAACGATGAATCCGTCTCCTTCTAACATAGCAGCTACGATAGCTTTACAACAAGGATTTAAGTTTTTTACTCCTGGTTCGCATTCTTCCATGAAGTCTTTTGCGTTAACTTCGATATATAACCACTGTTTATCGTGTGCTTCTTGTTTCATTTCTACTAAGCGGGCTGCATATTGCTCTTGTGTCCATTTTTCCATTTTGAGCTCCTCCTTCTTAACCACGAGTGAGATAATACACCTTTATTTTTTAAAATGCAAACTTTAGCCCATAAAATAGGGCTATTTTAAACATTTTCTTTTTCGTTGTTTAAATCCTTTATAAAAGAAAACGCTTTCTTAGAAAATATAAAAAGAGCAGTTTTTTTTCTGCTCTCTAACATGGTAACAACGATAATTGAACCTTTTGTTTCTCTTTATCAATTTTATAAACGAATACTTTGATTACATCTCCTACCGATACAAGATCGCTTGGGTGATGAATTCTTCCTTTTGACATTTTAGAAATGTGAACCAATCCATCTTCGTGTAGTCCAATATCGACAAATGCCCCAAAATCTACAACGTTACGAACCGTTCCTTCTAGCTCGTCCCCAACATGTAAATCTTCCAATTCCAATACATCACTGCGAAGTACCGGTGCATCGTTTTGATCACGATAGTCTCGTAATGGTTGACCAATGGAATCTAAAATATCATTGAGTGTATATTTATCGCATCCAACTTCTTTTTCCAAAACATTACGATCACATCCGGCAATCGCCTCTTTCGCTTTTTGGGTTCCCATATCTTTCTTATCTAACAATAAAGCTTTTAAAATCAACTTAGCTACTGGATAAGATTCCGGGTGAATGCTTGTACGATCCAATAGTTCTCTTCCATCTTCAATGCGCAAGAACCCGGCTGCTTGTTCAAAAGCTTTTGGACCAATCTTTGGTACTTTTTTTATTTCTGCACGAGACATGATTTTTCCGTTTTCTTCACGATACTTCACAATATTGGCTGCGGTTGTATTGGTAAGTCCGGCTACATTTTTTAATAAAGAAACACTCGCTGTATTTACATTTACCCCAACAAGGTTTACTGCTTTTTCCACTACGAAATCCAAACGTTCTTTTAACTTAGCTGTTGGTACGTCGTGTTGATATTGTCCAACCCCAATCGATTGTGGATCAATCTTGATCAACTCGGATAGTGGATCGCTTAATCGTCTTGCGATAGAAATCGCAGACCTTTGTTCAACATGAAGATCCGGGAATTCTTCGATAGCTAATTTCGATGCACTATAAACACTGGCTCCCGCTTCGTTTACGATTGTATATTTTACATTTAAATTATTTTCTTGAATGGTTTGAGCGACAAATGCTTCACTTTCTCTAGAAGCCGTTCCATTTCCAATCGCAATAACATCCACTTTATAATCTTTAACCAATTTAACAAGTTTAATTTTAGATTCTCTTACTTTGGCATTTGGCTGGTGTGGATAAATCACATCCACACATAGTTTTTTTCCAGATGCATCAATTACAGCTAACTTGCATCCAGTTCTAAAAGCTGGGTCAAATCCAAGGATTGTTTTTTCTTTTAGTGGCGGTTGTAACAATAGCTTTTCAAGATTCATCGAGAAAACTTCGATACTTCCGTTTTGTGCTTTTTCCGATAATTCTGAACGAATCATACGTTCAACACTAGGATACAACAAACGTTTCAATCCATCTTCGATGGCTTCTTGTACATAAGGGGCTACTGGACTGTTGGGAAAACGAATCATTCTTCGTACAACCCAGTTTAATAAGTATTCTTCATCAAATTCCACTTTAACAGAAACGACTTTCTCGTTTTCCGCACGATCAATGGCCATAATTCTGTGGTTAGCTAATGTAGTGACTTTTTCTGAATAATCATAGTATTTTTCATACGTATTCTTTTCATCTTGGGCATCTTTTTTTAGCGTTGTATGAATGCGTCCATAGTTCATCATAGAATCGTATACTTTATCGCGAATTTTGGAATCGTTGCTGACTTTTTCCGCAATAATATCTTTCGCTTGTGAAATTACTTCTTCTTCGCTTGTTACTTTATCGTTGATATACGATGTAAAAACATCGTCTTTAAAATATTTTGGTAAAGTTAATAAGAAATCGGCTAATGGTTGTAGACCGTTTTCAATCGCAATGGAAGCTCTTGTCTTCTTCTTTTGTTTATAAGGTCGATAGATTTCTTCGACTTGCACAAGTTTTGTACATTCATTTACTTGTTTCACGATGTCTTCGGTTAATCGACCTAATGTCTCGATACGGGCCAATACCTCTTCCTTACGTTTTGCCAGGTTTACTTGATATTCATATTGTTCCTGGATGACACGAATTTGTTCTTCATCCAGTCCACCTGTTCTTTCTTTTCGATATCGTGCAATGAAAGGAACCGTGCTTCCTTCTTCTAACATAGATAGAACCGCTTCTATTTGCGTATTCTTTATTTTTAATTCTTTCGCGATTTGCGCAATAATTTCATTGTTCATTTTTTACCTCATCATAAAAGAGGAGTAACTCTCCTCTTAGTACGCTATAATTTCAATTCCTTTATCGGTAACTAGAATTGTGTGTTCCCATTGAGCAGAAAGCTTACCATCTTTTGTATAAGCTGTCCATCCATTTTTACGGTCAATGTATAAGGTACTTACCCCTTCATTAATCATTGGTTCAATGGTAAAGACCATACCTGGAGCAATAACCATTCCAGTTCCGCGAATTCCTACATGGTGAACATATGGATCTTCATGGAAGCCATTTCCAACTCCATGACCACAGAAGTCTGTTACAACACTATATCCATTTTTATGTGCATGTTCTGCAATAGCGGCTCCGATATCTCCAAAGTGTCCCCAAGGACGAACAGCCTTAAGTCCTACCTCTAAACATTCTTTGGCAACTTGTACTAAGCGTTTGGCTTCTTCGCTTGCTTCACCAATAATGAACATACGTGATGCATCGGCATAGTGTCCATGTACAATGGTTGTACAGTCTACGTTAACGATATCTCCTTCTTTTAATATAATATCTTTACTTGGAATACCGTGACAAATTTCATTATTAATAGAAGTACATACACTTTTTGGGAATCCTTCGTAACCTAAACAGGCAGGTGTTGCACCATGAGAAATTGTATAATCATAAACCAATTGATCGATTTCTTCGGTACTCATTCCTGCATGGATTTTTTCTCCAACCATATCTAAGATTCCATTGTTAACCTTAGCTGCTTTTTTAATCCACTTAATATCTTCTGGGCTCTTTACCAAACGGTGTTCTGGAACTTGATGTCCTTGAATTTTTAAGATATTAATTTGATTATCCCATTTTTCATGACAGGCTTTATATTTCTTTCCTGAACCACACCAACATGGTTCGTTCTTATTCATCTTCATACTAAGTTCTCTTTTCTTTTATAATTCTATTGTTAACATACGATCTTTACCACTCATATCTTTATGAACAGTAACGACAGCTTCTGGAAAATATTCTTTCGCAAGATCCGATAGCACTTTTCCTTGTTGATATCCCATTTCAAAAGCCATAAATGCTTTTTCTTTACAAACTTTGTTTGCCTTTTCAAATACATCTTTATAGAATTTTAAGCCATCAATTCCACCAAATAGAGCAACATGTGGTTCATAATCAACGACGCTGTGTTCCATTTTTTCTTCACTAGGAATATATGGTGGATTACAAACTAAGATATCGCAATGATATCCTTGTTCGACAAATGGATCCAACATACTTCCTTGAAGGAATTTTACATTGGCATTCAGTTTCTTGTTGTTTTGTTCAGCCACTTCTAAAGCTTCTGTAGAAATATCACTAGCCATAACTTTCATATTTGGCTCTTCTAAATCTAGAGAAATCCCGATAGCACCGGATCCTGTGGCAACATCAAACACTTCTACTTCTTTTCCACCAAAATGGTCATCGTACATTCCTAATACAAGGCCTACCAATTCTTCTGTTTCTGGTCGAGGAATTAAACATCCTTCATTGACGATGAAATCGTATCCATAGAACCATTCATATCCTAGAACATATCCCATTGGTTTTCCTTGTTCCATTTCGGAAACGGCATTCAAATAAATTTCTTTTAATTCATCCGAAATTTCTTCTTCCATATTAATGTAAAGATTGACACCTCTTTGGTTACAGTATTCAACCATTAATAGTTGTGCTGCTTGTTCACCTTGCCCGGCTTTATACAATCGTTCTCTACCTTGCATGATTAATTCATGATAGGTCATACTTGTTGTTCTCCGGCTAATTTGGCTTGCTGATCGGCTAAGATCAAGGCTTGCATCAATTCTTCCATACGACCATCGATAATACGATCTAATTGGTTAACGTTAAATCCAATACGGTGGTCTGTAACACGGTTTTGAGGATAGTTGTATGTACGGATTTTTTCAGAACGATCTCCGGTACCAATTTTTGTACGACGTTCTGCTCCGTTCTTTTCGTCCAATTCTCTTTGGCGTTCTTCATAAACACGAGCACGGATTGTCATTAAGGCAGTTGCACGGTTTTCGTGTTGTGAACGACCATCTTGACACTTAACTACAATACCTGTAGGTTTGTGGACAATACGTACGGCAGAGTCTGTCTTATTGATGTGTTGTCCCCCAGCTCCAGATGAACGCATAGTTTCGATTTCTAAATCGTTCATATCGATATCAAAGTCTTCTTCTTCGATTTCTGGCATACATAATACAGTGGCAGTTGAAGTGTGGATACGTCCTTGTGATTCTGTCTTAGGAACACGTTGTACACGGTGTGATCCTGACTCAAACTTGAATGTTCCATACGCTCCATCACCATCAACTTTAAAGCTAACTAAAGAGAATCCTCCCGCTTCGCTATCTTCCATTTCGATAACTTCGGTTCTCCATCCTTTAGATTCACAATATTTTGCGTACATTCTATATAAGTCTCCGGCAAAGATATTTCCTTCATCTCCTCCGGCAGCACCACGGATTTCAATGATACAGTTATGAGAATCATTAGGATCCTTTGGTACTAATAATAATTCTAATTTATCTAAATATTGTTGGATTTTTGGTTCGTTTTCTTCCAATTCCATTTCCGCCATTTCACGGATTTCTTTATCATCTTCTTCCATAAGTAATTTCGCATCTTCTACAGCTGCTTTTACTTTTTTATACTCTTCATATGTTTCTACAATTGGAGTGATTTCGTTTTGTTCACGACCTAATTTGGCCATTAATTTACGATCGGATACAACTTCATTTTGCATCATCAAATCGTTAATTTCGTGATAACGAGCTACAATTGAATCTAATCTTTCTTCTACTCTTGACATAGTTCGCACATCCTTTCAACTATATAATATAACACAAGTATTCTTTCGATAAAAGCCAAGAAAAAATAGCGGGTACTACTCGCTATTCTTCTGTTTTATTTTCTTCGTTTTCTATACGAATTTCTTCAAACTTACGTTGACGTTCACCATTTATGTATTTTTCAACACGCTTCATTCTTTG
This sequence comes from Bacillota bacterium, assembly GCA_018065105.1. Classification (GTDB taxonomy): domain Bacteria; phylum Bacillota_I; class Bacilli_A; order Erysipelotrichales; family Erysipelotrichaceae; genus Floccifex. The sequence continues at coordinate 2,341 of JAGHTX010000172.1, read as the reverse complement.
AAGCATATCTTTTTCTGGACTCTTCTTTAGGAATAAGAAACCTCTACGTTTTTGTTCTTCTTCTTTTTTACCATTACGATAGATTTCTTCTGTGTATTTTACTTTACAGAAAAATTCTTCTTGTGGATCTTGCGTGATTTCATATTTTAATACTGTTTTTAAACTTGCAGAACTCATATTTAACGCAAATACGGTTGGCTCTTTCATTTCTTTAATGATGGCAGTTGTTCCTTCACTACGATTCTTTTTCCCGAATGCGTTCATTTCTACAACTCTTCTTTTATATTTAAAGCCTTTGTGCAAATCCTCTTTAGTAATGATCTTTTCTGTTGACATATAATAGTCTTCAATTGTTTGTTGGCAAACAAAATCAAACATTTCTTGTGCACTTATTTCCATTTCATATTCAATTTGCATACTTCTACCTCCAAAGCGATGTTATAATTATAACAGAAAAGAGGAAAAATATGTATACAGATAGTCATTGTCATATCACATGCGACGATTTATACCAGCGCATTGATGAAGTTATAGAAAATATGAAAGATGTATCAAGCTGCATGATCATGTGCACAACAGAAGAAGAGTTTAAAAGAGCCCTTCCTATCAAAGATAAAGATCCAAAATTTAAAATTGCCTGGGGTTGGTTTCCAGGAGATGCCAAAAAGATTACGGATACACATTTAGCAATTCTTCAAAAAGCCATCGATCAGAATCAAATTGATTGTTTAGGAGAAATCGGGTTGGATTATTACTGGGATACATCTTTTAATGATATCCAAAAGGAATTATTTATTAAACAAATTAAAATGGCCAACGCTGCCAATCTTCCAATCGCCATTCATATGCGTGAATCCACTAAGGATTGCATGGATATTTTAAAAGAATACGCCAAGACAAAAATTATTTTCCATTGTTTCTCTGGAAGTGTCGAAACCATGAAAGAAGCATTGAAAATGAATTCTGTCATTTCTTTTGCAGGACCTATCACTTATAAAAATGCTCGTCAGGCTCCCGATTGCATCAAAGCTTGTCCAATTGAAAGGATCATTACGGAAACAGATAGTCCTTATCTAGCCCCGGTTCCAAAACGCGGTAAACAAAACGAACCAGCTTATGTGGCTTATGTTGCCAAAAAGATTGCCGAATTCAAAGAATTGGATGAACAATTTGTTTGTGAACAAGTCGAACAAAACTTCTTAAATATCTTTAAATAGAAAAGAACAAGGTCGCCTTGTTCTCTTTTAGTTTATAAATAAGTGATCTCTTTTTTTATAGTAAAGATAGCGAAGATAGGTACCAACAAACAGTCCTACAACATTTCCAAAAATAACATCAAATACATTCGCTTGTAGAATAATATTTGAAAATCCTCCATATATAATAGATAGGCATCCTACTAGCACAACTAATTTTAGATAGTTTTTCCAAGAATCTTTCACCAATTTTCGTAAGCGTAATCCAATATAGATAAAGCCGATACAGGATAGAATCAGCAACAAACCATACACTTTATCTAAAATGCTTAATGCTGGTAAAACTGTATATAACGCAAGTTTTCTTTCTCCATACATAATGCCAGAAAGATAAAATATACCAGTAAACACATTAATGATTCCTGTCGCAAATACCGCAAAGTTGGCTTCAAACTTAAACCATTTCATTGGCAATTCTGGTAGAACCTCCTCTATAGGATGTGGAGGAGGCGTAATATATAGTTCGCTGTCACGATAATGAATCCAGTTTTCCATTCCTTCTTTCCAAACTAGAACATTTTCACTAAGTTGATTTGTATTGTATAAATCTCTAAGTTCTTCTTTTTCAACAGGACCAATGGGTTGCCCGTCTTTTGCGTAAAACCACTCTTTCATTTTCCTTCCTCCTTAAAGAAAAAGAGCATTCCTGTTCTTATAAGTATTTTTCTAAAGTTTGAACCAATACACCTTCTGGTTGATATCCAGAAATAGCGCCGATTACTTCTCCCTTTTTAAATAAAACCATTGTAGGAACAGACATAATTCCATATTCATCGGCTAGATCCATATTGGCATCAATATCTACTTTTACAATTTCTAACTTTCCTTCTAATTGCGCTTGTACTTTTTCTAGAACTGGCGCTAACATTTTACATGGTCCACACCATGTTGCGAAAAAGTCAACTAGGACTGCATCGTGAGTCATATATTCTTTAAATTGTTCTTGATTAATTTCTAACATATTCATATACCTCCTTAGGTATCTTTATTATGAGCTCGTTCGAAAACTCTGCGAGCCTTATTTTATGGCACTATTAAGTAGTGCCTTTTTTTCTTTACCCCCAACTTTTTCACTTTTAGGTATT
>JAGHTX010000032.1 GCA_018065105.1 Bacillota bacterium | reverse complement strand
CGATTGAATTCTTCGTCTTGGTTCGCTTTTGCACGACGTTCTTGACGTTTAGCACGGAATTCTTTTGCCTTTTGAGCAACTACATCGTTTTGCGGACGAGTACCTTGGCAACCAGTTCCAGCTGGAATTAATTTACCAATGATTACGTTTTCTTTCATACCTACTAAGTAGTCCATCTTACCTTTGATTGTTGCATCTGTTAAAACTTTTGTAGTTTCTTGGAATGATGCAGCAGATAAGAAGGAATCTGTTTCTACAGATGATTTAGAGATACCTAATAAGATTGGTTTGAATGTTGCTGGTTGTTTTCCTGATAATAACGCATCACGGTTAATTTTTGTGATGTTGTTGATTGAAAGTTGAACACCAACATTTAAGTCTGTATCACCACTGTCAGTAACGATAACTTTCTTCATCATTTGTTTGATCATTACTTCCAAGTGTTTGTCACTAATTTCGATACCTTGGCTTTGGTATACTTTCTTAACTTCTTTTAAGATGTAATCTTGTACTTCACGTACACCAGCTACTTGTAACAATTCTTTTGGATCCAATGGACCTTCTGTTAATGCAGTACCGGCTGTGATTTCAGCACCAACTTGTACCCATGGACGAAGTGCTTGGTTGGCATTGATTTTGTGAGATACACTTTCTTGTGCACTTGTGATGATTACTTCTTGACGAAGTGATCCTTCAATACGTTCGATTGAAGTGATTTCTCCAGTGATTTGTGCGATTACCGCTACCCCTTTAGGACAACGTGCTTCGAAAAGTTCTTCTACACGAGGAAGACCTTGTGTGATGTCTTCAGAACCACCACCGGCAACCCCACCTGTGTGGAATGTACGCATTGTTAACTGTGTACCTGGTTCCCCGATAGATTGTGCGGCCATAACTCCGACAGATTCTCCAACTTCAACAATTTTTCCTGTAGCCATGTTACGTCCGTAACACTTAACACAAATTCCTGTTGATGATTTACAAGTGAATACAGAACGAATTTTCATTCTTTCTACACCTGCATCGACAATTTTCTTAGCGATTTCATCGGAAATGAATTCATCGCTAGCTACGATTACTTCTCCTGTTTCTGGGTTTACAACATCTTGTTTAGAGAAACGTCCAACAATACGGTCATATAAGCTTTCAATAACTGTATTTGTCTTACGGTCCATTAATGTTTCAATCCAGTATCCTTTATCTGTTCCACAATCGTCTTCTTTAATGATGACACCTTGTGCAACGTCTACTAAACGACGAGTTAAGTATCCAGATTCGGCTGTCTTTAAGGCAGTATCTGTTAAACCTTTACGTACACCGTGTGTAGAGATGAAGAATTCGGATACGTTTAATCCTTCACGGAAACATGAGTAGATAGGTACTTCGATGATGCTTGATACGAATTCTCCTGCACCAGATTTTGCGTGTCCTGGTTTTGCCATTAAACCACGCATACCAGCTAATTGGGTAAAGTTAGATTTGTTACCACGAGCTCCAGAAACGGCCATCATGTTGATAGGGTTCTTGCGAGGTAAACTTGCAAGTAATTCATCAGCGATGTCGTCCTTCTTACGGTCCCATAAAGATCCTAGGTGACGTTCCCATTCTTCCATTGTTAACATACCCTTCTTTTGGAAGTATTTTAACTTTTCGGCTAATTCTTTACCTTCGGCAACGTGAACATCCTTGTTAGGAGCTACGTTGATGTCATCTAGAGATACGGTAATTCCGGCTACAGTTGAGTATCTGAATCCTAAAGACTTGATTTGGTCAAGGATTTCAGCTGTATCATCAACGTTGTAACGTTTGAAGACTTCAGCGATTACTTTTCCTAAGTCTTTTTTCTTAACTTCTCCAGCGATTGGCATTGCGGCAATATACGCTTTAATGTCTTGTTTTGGAGATACGAAATATTTATCTGGAGTTTCTTCAAAGTTTTCTTTAGAAACTTCATTTAAATATGGGAAATCATCTGGGAACATACCATTGAAGATAATCTTACCTGGTGTAGTTACTAGATAATCGTTTGCGTGTTTTTCGTTGAAAGATGTTTTCTTTAATCCAGATACAGGAACCGCAATACGTGAGTGTAAGTGGATTTGTCCTGTTTGGTAAGCCATTAAGATTTCATCTTCGTTTGTATATACGTGTCCTTCATTGTTCGCAAATGTTTGCCATTGTGCAGATTCTTTAGGACAGTTAACGTCTGCATAACGTTTAGCTTCAGCTTCTAATTCTTCTTTAGTTTCTTCCATTGTTAAATAGAAGTTACCCATAACCATGTCTTGTCCTGGAGTAACGATAGGTTTACCGTCTTTTGGACCAAGGATGTTGTGAGATCCTAACATCATTACTAACGCTTCGGCACATGCTTCTTCGGATAGAGGCACGTGGATGGCCATTTGGTCACCGTCGAAGTCGGCGTTGAATGCTGTACATACTAATGGGTGAAGACGCATTGCACGTCCTTCAACTAATTTAGGTAAGAACGCTTGGATACCTAAACGGTGAAGTGTAGGCGCACGGTTCATTAATACTGGATATCCGTCGATTACTTTTTCAACTACATCCCAGATTTTTGGATCACGGCGTTCGATTAATTTTTCAGCAGTTTTGTGATTTGAAGCCAATCCTTCATTTACGATTTGGTTAATGATAAATGGTTTGAATAGGTTGACTGCCATTTCACGAGGAATACCCATTTGGTACATTTTTAGGTCTGGTCCTACCGCGATTACGGAACGTCCTGAGAAGTCAACACGTTTACCTAATAAGTTTTGACGGAAACGACCTTGTTTACCTTTTAATGAGTGAGAAAGTGATTTTAATGCACGTCCTCCAGCACCAGTAATAGGTTTTGAACGACGACCGTTGTCGATTAATGCGTCAACGGCTTCTTGTAACATACGTTTTTCGTTTTGTACGATGATATTAGGTGTTCCTAATTCTAACAATTTTTGAAGACGGTTGTTACGAGTGATTACACGACGATATAAGTCATTTAAGTCACTTGATGCGAAACGTCCACCGTCCAATTGTAACATTGGTCTTAGATCAGGTGGAATAACCGGAATGTTAGTAAGAATCATCCATTCCGGCTTGTTGTCGCTTAAACGGAAAGCATTGATAGTATCTAAACGTTTGATTAATTTTTTACGTTTTTCACCTTGTGCTTTTTCTAATTGTTCTTGTACAGATTGGAATTCTGTTTCAAGATCTACATCTTTTAATAATTTTTGGATAGCTTCAGCTCCTGTTTTTGCTTCGAAACCAGCTGATCCATAAACTAAGATATTTTCACGATATTCACGTTCAGAAAGAATTTGTTTGTAAGTTAAGTCTGAATCTTTTGGATCTGTAACTACATAGCTTACGAAGTAAACAACTTCTTCTAATTGTTTTGGTGTGATATCTAATAATAATGCCATACGGCTAGGGATTCCACGTAAGTACCAAATGTGAGCTACTGGAGCCGCTAATTCGATGTGTCCCATACGTTCACGTCTTACGCTAGCTTTTGTGATTTCAACTCCACAACGGTCACAAACAGCACCTTTGAAACGTACTTTCTTGTATTTACCACAAGAACATTCCCAGTCTTTTGTTGGTCCGAAGATACGTTCACAGAAAAGCCCATCTTTTTCGGCTTTTTGTGAACGATAGTTGATAGTTTCAGGTTTCGTAACTTCACCTTTTGACCATTCTTTGATTTTTTCTGGTGATGCTAAACGAACTTGAATTGAGGAAAAGTTATTAATGCTCATATGCTACATATCCTCCTCTTCTACATTGACGATTGTTAATTCATCTGTATCGTCAACTAATGTTTCTTCAGTCACTGGTTGTTGATTGAAATCAGCAGGTACTGGAGCTGCTCCTTCATCATCATCCAATGTAATATTTACTTCGTTATTGTTTTCGTCTAATAAACGAACGTCAATTGCTAAACCTTGTAATTCGTGAACCATTACTCGGAATGATTCTGGAATTCCTGGTTCTGGTAAATCGTGTCCTTTGATAATTGCTTCGTAAGTTTTAATACGTCCTTGAATATCGTCAGACTTGATAGTTAAGATTTCTTGTAATGTGTGAGCTGCACCATATGCTTCCAATGCCCAAACTTCCATTTCCCCGAAACGTTGACCACCGTTTTGCGCTTTACCTCCTAAAGGTTGTTGCGTTACTAGTGAGTAAGGTCCTGTTGCACGAGCGTGAAGTTTGTCGTCAACCATGTGGGCTAACTTGATCATGTACATTACTCCGACACTGATACGTTCATCGAATGGTTTACCAGTTTGTCCATCGTAAAGTACTTGCTTACCATCTTTAGTCATGGCAGCTTCTTGCATTACATCTGTTAAGTCTTGGTTTGATAAACCATCGAATACAGAAGTTGAGAATTTAACACCTAATTTCTTAGCAGCGTATCCTAAGTGGATTTCTAAGATTTGTCCGATGTTCATACGAGATGGTACACCGAATGGGTTTAATAAGATGTCAACTGGAGTTCCATCTGCCATGAATGGCATATCTTCGATAGGAAGGATTTTTGAGATAACCCCTTTGTTTCCGTGACGTCCAGACATTTTATCCCCTTCAGAGATTTTACGTTTTTGAACGATGTAAACTTTGACACGTTTATTAACTCCAGGAGGAAGTTCAGATCCGTCTCCTCTTTCGAATACACGAATAGATTGTACGATTCCTTCCCCACCGTGTGGAACTTTTAATGAGTTGTCACGTACTTCACGTGATTTTTCACCAAAGATTGCTAATAATAATTTTTCTTCTGGAGAAACTTCGCTTTGTCCTTTTGGACTTACTTTACCAACTAAGATATCTCCTTCTTTAACTTCAGAACCAATCATAATGATTCCGCGTTCATCTAATTTACGAGTTGCTGCTTCTCCTACGTTAGGAATATCACGAGTGATTTCTTCTGGTCCTAACTTAGTTTCACGGCAGTCAATGTCGTATTCTTCTACGTGAATAGAAGTATAAACATCATCGCTGACCATACGTTCAGACATGATGATCGCATCTTCGTAGTTATATCCATACCATGTCATGTATGCGATAGTAACGTTTTGTCCTAATGCTAATTCCCCGTTTTGCATAGATGGACCATCGGCTAAGATATCTCCTACCTTGACTTTTTCTCCAAGGTCTACGATTGGGTGTTGGTTAATACATGTACTAGCATTTGAACGAGCAAATTTACGTAATTGGTAAGTGTGAGTTTCACCATCATCACTTGTTACGACAATACGTAAGCTGTCTACATAAGTAACAGTACCTTCTGTTTTAGAAACGATTCCGACTCCAGAGTCTTTTGCGATTTTGTGTTCGATACCTGTTCCAACAAATGGTGAGTGTGGATTTAATAGTGGTACCGCTTGACGTTGCATGTTGGCACCCATTAAGGCACGTGAAGCATCGTCGTTTTCTAGGAATGGGACACAAGCTGTGGCAACCGATACGATTTGTTTTGGCGAAATATCGGCTAATTCAACTTCTTCACGTTTAGCGATGATTGTTTCTCCACCTTTACGTGAAATGACGTTTTCACCTTTTAAGCGTCCGTCAACAACTTCGTTGGCTTGCGCGATTACATAATCTGCTTCTTCATCAGCAGATAAGTAACGTGCTTCTTCGCTTACTGTTCCATCTGGATTTACAATACGATATGGAGTTTGGATGAATCCATATTCGTTGATTTTTGCATAAGTTGTTAAGTTTGAGATTAACCCGATGTTTGGTCCTTCTGGTGTTTCGATAGGACAAATACGACCATATGATGATGCGTGTACGTCACGTACTTCGAATCCGGCACGGTCACGGCTTAAACCTCCAGGTCCTAAGGCAGAAATACGACGTTTGTTAGTTAATTCTGCAAGAGGATTTTGTTGGTCCATGAATTGTGACAATTGAGAACTTGAGAAGAATTCTTTAATTGCAGCAGTTAATGGACGAATGTTTGTTAATTTACGAGGTGATGCTTCTTCTTTGTCTTGAATAGACATACGTTCTTTAACAACACGTTCCATACGAGATAATCCGATACGGAATTGGTTTTGAATCAATTCACCTACGGAACGAATACGACGGTTACCTAACATGTCGATGTCGTCTGTAGATCCTACACCTTCCATAATGTTTAAACTATATGAGAAGAATGCATACATATCAGAAATTGTGATTGTATATTTAGTAGCTAATGGGTCATTTCCACAGATTTTAATTCTGTTTCCATTTTCATCTTCTACGAATACTTCTTGTTGGCAAGATCCTAAGATCCATGCAGTGATTTCTTCGCTTAATGCACGTTGTTTCAATCCGAAACATACATCCGAAGTCAATTTATCAGGAGTAACACCGATTTCATAACGGTCTACTAATTTTTCCATTTCTTCGTCAACGATATCTTGACCAGCTTTGTTAGTTAAACGAGCTAATGCATATAAACGTTGTCCGTAGTTTAATACAGCATCGCTATTTTCAGCAGTTAAAACAACTGGTTGAGCAATTAAACCACCAAGGATTTTAATTTCTTCAACACTGTTCTTTAACATTTCAATATCTTGAGCTGTTAATACAGTTCCTTTTTCTAAATAGTATGCATCTGTATCGATGCTATCTGCTAATACACGTCCAACTAATGCATCTTCATTAACGTTTACAGATACGATATCTTCTTCGTGGAATTCTGAGCGGAAAGGATATGCTTTACAGTATGTACCTTTTGCTAATTCATCTCTTAATAAGTTTCTTTCATCACGACGAACACGTGTTCCTTCTTTCATAACTACGTTACCGTTGATGTCAACGATGTCGTGAGCTAAAGTATTACCTTCCATACGTGAGTAACAGTTTAACTTTTTACGTAATTTATAACGTCCGGCTTTTGTTAAGTCATAACGACGGTGATCAAAGAATTTTGCTTGCATTAATGAAATAGATCCATCTAATGTTGGAATTTCATCACTACGTTGGTTTTCATAGAAACTTAATAAAGCTTCTTGTGTTGTTCTTACTTTATCCATTAATAAAGTATTTTCAATCTCTTCATATTTTCCAAAGAAAGCAGTATACAATAATAAATACATATTCATGTATTCATGATCTTCTTCATCAGTTGCAACATCTTCCCATGAGCGCCCCATCGCTTTTAAGAAGATTTCCATATTTGTAGTGTCTTGTGTATCTTCTCCAACTTCTAAGTCTAAAGACATACCAATAGCTTTAAATAAAATTGAGAATAATACTTTACGACGACGGTCGATAGACACGTTAATCAAACGATTGTTTGATGTCTTTTTTTGTTCAGTCATGAATTCTAACCAAGTACCACGGCTTGGAATTAATTCACATGTATAGTTTTGTTTACCAGTTTTTTCATCATAAGGACTTGCGAAGTATGCTCCTGGCGAACGTACGATTTGTGATACAATTACACGTTCTGCTCCATTGATGATGAATGTTCCTGTTTCAGTCATTAGAGGGAAGTCACCTAAATAAACTTCATCTTGTTTAGTTTTGATTTCTCCAGTAAGTTGATCTTCAACTTCTAATTCCATTTGTGCATAAAGAGGAGCTGCATAGTTACATTCTCTATCCATTGACTCTTCAGCATTGTATTTTGGTTTTTCAAAGTGATAAGAAATAAATTTTAAACGAATATCCCTGTTATAGTTTTCAATAGGATAGATTTCATCAAAAACTTCTTGAATACCTTGTTTTTGGAACCATTTAAAGGAATCTGTTTGGATTTCTACTAGATTTGGTAATTCTAGGTGTCCACTTACTTTCGAATAATCTCTACGTGTAGACTTGTTTCCACACGATACGATTCTATATGTCTTGCTTTCCATTTCTGCTTTCCTTTCCCTTATTTTTTCGCTAAAATAACCTAAAAGGCGCACTCCACCTAAAGATTATTATGCAATTTATTATACTACCAATGCTTTGCTGATTTGTCAAATAGTTTTGCAAAATAAAATGAAAGAAGTGTATATTTATGAGGATTGAAAATTGTGACTCTTTCTATCATGAGAATTTATAATAGTATTGTTCCTTTTGACTTACATTTCAAAAGTATATAAAATGTACCTATCCATATGGAGGCAAATTATGAAAAAAATAGTATCGCTTATAGTAAGCATGTTTATGATCCTCTCCTTATGTGCATGCTCAGGTCCTAAAAAGGAAGATGTAATTCCTTTCTTTGAGGCTTTTGACCGTACGTTGGATCTGGATTCGGGAGAATTCTCTGGAATGGTGAAATATTCAGTGGACGAAGATATCAACAACATGTTTCTATCTTTCTCATTGATTCAAACGGGAGATATGCAACTTGCAGTAAATCTTGGTCTTGAAGCCAACGGAAATAAGCTGGATGATTTTATTAACTTTTATATTAAAGATGGAAAGACCTATTTGAATTATCTAGGACAAACGAGTCAGAGTGTTGCGGAAAATATTGGGATAAATCCAAAGAAGAAATTATCGTTAAGCAATCCTTTCTTAGATTACACAGATTCTGAATTAACTTCTTTGTTTTCTAAGGTAGAAAAATCCAAGGATACATATCACATGGATTTAAAAGCAGGAAATATTTCTAAAATATTAGATGAATTTGGTGGAATCCAAGTGGAAGACGCACACATGGATGTCACTCTAAAAAAAGGTTATATTTCTCATTTGGTGTTTAAGCTAAATGGAACACAGAGCTTAGGAAAAGAGCCTACACCAGTTACAATCACATTTGACGGTAAACTAACAAATATTAACTCGCTTACTTCTGTTTCTTTTCCAGAAGATTTAACTTCGTATTAATAATGAAAAGCTGCTGGTTCTTATGCCAACAGCTTTTTATTCTTCTTTTGGAAATTTAAAGACTTGTTCTCCTTCTTTACTAAATTGGTACTTTCCTCTTGCGATTTGTTCCAAGTATTCCGGATTTTTTAAATTTTGTTCTTCTTCTTTTAAATCTTCCAATTCTTTTTTGAGGTCTTCTGATTTTTCCTGATTTTCAATTAGAGACTGTTTAATTTGAATCATATCCATAATTTTAATCATACCTGCCCATAGACATAGTACTGTTGTTAACACAAGCAATACACAAAGTAAGATATGAAGAAAGCTTCTTCGATTTCTTCTTTTCCGTTTTGGCATAAAAGAGCACCTCCTTCTTATTTAATTAAGATTTAACGCGTGCTGCTAAAATCGCAATATCACTCGGATTGATACCAGAAATACGACTTGCCTGTCCTAGCGTTTCTGGTTGGATTTGTGTTAATTTTTGTCTTGCTTCTAAAGAAAGATTATCCATGTGTGCATAATCTAAATCTTTTGGAAGCTTAACACTGTCCATTTGTTGAAGATGTTTGGCATCTCTTTTAGCTTTTTCGATATATCCTTCGTATTTAACATCAATTTCTACTTCTTGTGCTACTTCTTTTGGATATTCTTTTCCAATAATAGGAGCCAATCCTTCAATGGTTACTTTTGGTCTTTTGATTAAATCCAAGGCTGAACATCCATGTGCCAATTCATCAAATCCTAAAGAAGCTAAATATTCATTTACTTCTTTTCCTGGTTTGATGTGCACTTGTGCTAATTCTTCTTTAGCTTCTTCGATCGCATCCATCTTTTCATCAAATTTTAGATATTGATCTAAATCTACCAATCCAACATGGAAGGCTTTTTCGGTAAGTCTTTGATCCGCGTTGTCGTGTCTTAACAACAAACGATATTCTGCACGAGAAGTTAATAAACGATATGGTTCATTGGTTCCTTTTGTACAAAGATCATCGATCATAACCCCAATATACGCTTCATCTCTTCTTAAAATGAATGGTTCTTTTCCTTCAATTTTTAAAGCTGCATTGACTCCAGCCATTAACCCTTGCCCGGCTGCTTCTTCATAACCGCTTGTTCCATTAACTTGTCCAGCAGTAAATAGATTTTCTACTACTTTGTTTTCCATATTCGGTTTCATTTGAAGAGGATTGATCGCATCGTATTCAATCGCATAGGCATACTTTTGGATGACGCAATTTTCTAATCCTGGTAAAGAGTGTACCATTTCTTCTTGCACATCAATTGGCATAGATGTCGAGAAACCTTGAATATAAATCGTATCCATAGAACGTGATTCTGGTTCTAAGAATAATTGGTGTCTTTCTTTATCGGCAAAACGTACCAGTTTATCTTCAATACTTGGACAATATCTAGGTCCTACACCTTTCACCAAGCCAGAATACATGGCACTGTCGGTTAAGTGATCACGAATAATTTGGTGTGTCTTTGGTGTTGTATAAATTAAGTGACATACTTCTTGTTCTTCAAAAGGAAGAACATCTTCGGGATTTGTAGATTCTGAGAAACGAATAAAATCATCTGTTCCCGGTTGTACACTTGTTTTTGAGAAATCAATCGTATCTCTTAAAACACGTGGTGGTGTTCCAGTTTTCAATCGGAATGTTTCTACACCAGCTTGGCGTAAACTTTCAGATAGTGTATTTACCGTAATTTGATCTTCAGGTCCTGATTCGACAGCGGTGTGTCCTCGTAATACAGAAGATGTCATATATGTACCTGTTGTAAGAATTACCGCTTTGGCTAGTATTTCTTCCCCATCACTCATTCTTACCCCTTTGGCTTTTCCATCTTCAATAATAATAGAGTGCGCTGCCCCTTCAATGACTTGAAGATATTGCGTATTTAAAAGGATTTCTTTCATCATTTTTTTGTACGCAATTTTATCGCTTTGTACACGTAAAGACCAGACCCCAGGTCCTTTTGTGGTATTTAACATTTTAAATTGTAAAGCGGTTTTATCTGCCACTCTTGGCATCAATCCTCCCATCGCATCAATTTCGCGAACAACGATTCCTTTTGCGGGTCCACCAACACTAGGGTTGCATGGCATAGATCCCATCATGTCTTTGCTTAGAGTGATTAAAGCCGTATCTTTTTGCATACGAGCACTTGCCATGGCCGCTTCAATTCCTGCATGGCCTGCTCCAATTACTACTACTTCATATCTTTTCATGACTATCTTCCTCTTCTTAAGATTTTTCCTGCTAATCCAGAAATATCTACATGGAAAATTCTTTGTGGAACGCCTAGCATAATGGTTACAAGAGCAAACATAATGACACTAATCATACCATTAGCACACATTTTCACAAAGCTGATCATTCTTGATCCGGCAATTCCTCCTAGTCCAATATAGCTTAGGACGAAGTATGAAATTGTTAGAGCCGCAATTCCAATTCCTGTGTGTATTAACATTCTATAAGTTCGTTTATAGGAAACTTTATATTCGATACTAATTTCTCGTAAGTTGGCAAGAATTAAATATCCTCCACCAATGATACTTGCGTATACAGCTCCTGGAAATCCAAAGGCCCAAGTCATTGGAACTAATAGGGTACCTTTAATAATCGTAGAAATAATTAAACGCTTAATTGTATTTTTCTTCAATCCTAAGATAACCATTAAATTTGTAACCAATGGAGTAATGGTTCCTAATAATCCTTCGATTGCCCACCATTGTGTTACAGCAGTACTAATGACTAGATTATCCGTATGGAATAGTGTATAGAATAGTGGTTCTGCATAAAGGAATAAACAGAAACATACAGGACAGGCGATATACAATACGGCATTTAATGAATCGCATACATTCTTACGCACTAATTTATAATTCTGAGCCGTTAAAGCACTGGTAATATGTGGTACCAAGGCATTGGCAAAACCAGGTCCCAGGATCATAGGAATAGCGGTTAATTTTGTTCCTACATAGGTAGCTGCCGAAATAATAGTGGATTGATCCGCTACGGAATATCCATGCATTCTTAATCCGGTTGGTAGTACCATAGAGTTATATACGGATTCAATATTTCCTAATAGAGCAACAAACATATATGGAATGGCTAAAATAACCATTTCTTTTAATAATTGTTTTTGATCAACCGTTACGATTGTTTGTGATTTAGCAACATCATCCACTTCTTTTTTATGTTTATGATCAAAAAACATAAATTGTACAATGGCTACTACGGCAGCAACGGATGTGGAGAATACCGAAATATAAAGTGCCCATTTTCTATCCATTCCTAAAATATAGATAGCTAAATAGGATATTCCTAATAAAAATCCAACACGGAAGAATTGTTCGAAGGCTTGAGAGAAGGCATATTCTGACATCTCTTTTAATCCTTGATAATATCCTCTGAATGAAGATAAGACAGGCACAAAGAATATCGCAAGTGACAACAATTGTAGGCATCGAGCCATAATCTCAATATCATCACTGACCATGATTGGAGCAAGTAAACCAGATAGTGCTGCGAAAGCGACCATTCCTACAAATCCGGTAATCCCTAATACCCCAAGTCCTAACTTCTTGACAAGCTGAACGGCCTTAGCATCTCCTAATTCCATATATTTCGCAACCAAAGTGGCAATCGCAAAAGGAATACCAGATTGGAATACAGTTAATACATAAGAATAAATGTTGTAAGCTTGTCCATAAATAGACATATAAGAATCCGATCCAAGGATGGTTGAAAATGGAATCGCATAAACTAAACCGATTAATTTTGATACGAATAATCCACCTGTTCCAATCAACCCGGCTAATAATACGGATTTTTTGACTGCAGATTTCTTATTTTGTGATTCTGACATAAATAAAATCTCCTTTACGATTTCTCATTATAGCATACCAAAAATTTTTTAATATTATTTATTTTTGTTTTTTCGATGTATTATTAATACAAGGAGATTTTTTTCTTATGAACAAATCATTTTCTATGCTTAGTGCTGCCGATGCACGTGCTGTAGATTATCAATCGATCCATGAAATTGGGATTCCTTCCCTTGTTCTTATGGAACATGCAGCATATCAATCCGCAGAAGTTATAAAACAATATATTTCCCGTGAAGATAAAATCTGTGTCGTATGCGGACCTGGAAATAATGGAGCGGATGGTCTTGCGATTGCCCGTTTACTTTCCCAAGAAGGGTATTTTGCCCAAGTTTTATTGTGTGCTCCTCGATTATCACCAGATGAACAGATTCAATTAGATATCGTAAAAAAACTAAATATTCCTTTTGTCGAAGAAGTAAATGGCTTCGATGTGATTGTGGACTGTATTTTTGGAAATGGATTAAATCGTGAAGTAAAAGATCCGTTCTTGAGTCTAATTCAATCGATTAACGATTCAAAAGCCAAAGTATTTAGTATTGATGTGCCTAGTGGATTAGATGGAACGAATGGAAAGAGCTTAGGAATTTGCGTACAGGCAGATCATACCGTAGCTTTGGATTGTTTAAAAACAGGGCTATTCTGTATGAATGGATTAAAACATTGCGGAACGCTTCATCCGGTACACATCGGTATCCCTTATCAACTTCATGAACAAGATCCTTGTAAACTTGTGACAAAAGAGATGGTTTCTTCTCTTTTACCAACTCGTAGTCCTTTTTCTCACAAAGGATCTTATGGAAAAGCCTTGATGATTGGTGGAAGTCAGGCAATGCATGGCGCTATTACAATGGCTGCCAAAGCGGCATATTCGAGTGGAATAGGAACATTAACTTTATTTATCCCAGAAACAATTGGAGACTTGATGGCTTTAAAATTTGATTTTGCGATGAATTTACGAGCCGATAGTCAAGATGGATATTTTGGGAAGAATGCACCTGATCAATTAAGACAACATATACCTTGCTATAATTTAGTTAGCATTGGAAACGGAATGGGACAAAGAGAAGTCTCAACCGCTTTAGTCGAAGAAGTATTAAAATCTAACGCACCAGCCATTTTGGATGCCGATGCATTCTGGGCTATTCGCGATAAGAAAGAATTGTTACATAGAGAAGCCGATACAATTCTGACTCCACACGTAAAAGAGCTGTCTAGAATTTTAGATTTATCAGTAAAGGAAATCAGTGAAAATCCTATTTATGCGTGTCAAAAATTTTGTCAGGAATTCCCTAATTGCACATTGATTTTAAAATCGTGCATCTCTGTAATCGGAAAAGGAAACCAGCAATTTGTCTTATATTCTCCAAACAGTGCACTTGCCAAAGGTGGTAGTGGAGATATTCTTTGTGGAATCTTAACTGGTATTTATGGACAATCGAAGAACGCTTTAGAAAGTGCCATCATTGCCAGCTACATTCATAACCAGAGTGCCCAGAGCGATAAAGATCCAGCTAGTTTTCTTCCGGAAGATTCGATTCAAAACATTAATAAGGTAATTAAGTCGTTACGTTAAGTATCGGATAAATAGTAAAAGAAAAAACCTGGTTGATTCCAGGTTTTTCATTTAGTGAATTTGGAATTGGATGTAATACACATTTTTGTGGAACATTTTTGTGTTGAAGCTATACGCACAACAATCATCTCTTTCTCCATCTAAATCATTATTAATCAAAGAAAGGAAATGATCAATTTCTTCGTCGTTCAAAGTGGCTGTTCCGAAGAATTCTAAACAATTTGCCAAAGAAGGTTGTTCTCGCCAAGGTGAATAAGAAAATTTTGGTTCGATTTCTTTCAATGCCTCTTTTACTTCTTCAACAATTTTTTCATCTTCTGGTGTTACTACAACATGTACTCTAGCTAACATTCTATTTTCCTTCTAACACATAAGCACATAGCTTTTTAAGGTTTGCATCATTTTGAAGAGTGATAACTTTACCTAAGCTTAGGTTAAGTGCTGCAATCACAACTTCTCCATTGTTTTCTACCATGTTTAGTGTTCCAGTGCAGTTTTCATAGAATACATCGTAAAGATAGCTGATTCTTCCATCTTCTTCACTTTTTTCTCTTAAGTCAAAGTGGAAATCTGCTTTGTTCTTTAAAATGATTCGGATTGCTCCTGATCCAGAACTTGGGATTGGTTTTGCCATATGAATTCCTCCTATCGTTTTTGTGATTCATAAGTAACTTGGATTCCAAGTTGTTTAAATGTGTTTAGGTCTACTTCCGATAAATCACAAGTAATGTGAGCTTGTGTACCTTGTAACTCTTTTAACTTTTGAAGTGCCATGTTCGCAAATTTATTTTCTTGTGCACTTAATACTAAGGCAATCAAAATTTCATTTGTGTGTAGACGTGGGTTGATACTTCCTAAATATTCTGTTTTTAAATTTTGAATAGGTCCAAATGCAGTTTTTTCAATTAAAATTTGTTTATCGTTAATTCCAGCTAAATGTTTTAACGCATTTAATAATACAGCGGAACAAGGACCCATGAAATCCGAGTTTCTTCCTGTAATAATTGTACCATCTGTTAATTCTAATGCACCAGCATAAGATTTACTTTGTTTTTCTTTTTCACGAGCTGCCTCTACAGTTTTACGATCTGTTTCACTGATTCCGGCTTTTTTCATGATCAATTCTTGTTTATTAACTTCATCAATTCCACATTCATCGTGAATATATCGTGTGCAGCTTGCATAATAACGACGAATAATTTCTTGTTTACTAGCTTCTTGACAAGCTTCATCATCGCTGATGCATAAACCAGCCATATTAACACCCATATCGGTTGGGCTCTTATAAGGACATTCCCCATAAATTTCTTCAAAGATATTTTTTAATACTGGATAGATTTCTAAGTCACGGTTGTAGTTAACTGTTACTTTTCCATATGCTTGTAAGTGGAAGTGGTCAATCATGTTAACATCGTTTAAATCAGCAGTTGCTGCTTCATAAGCTAAGTTAACACAGTGTTCTAAAGGTAAATTCCAGATTGGGAATGTTTCATATTTTGCATATCCAGCTTTAATGCCACGTTTATTTTCGTGATATAACTGACTTAAACAAGTAGCCATTTTCCCACTACCAGGACCTGGTGCTGTAATAATAACTAAACGACGGCTCGTTTTAATATAATCATTTTTTCCAAATCCTTTTTCACTTATAATAGCTTTCGCATTAAGTGGATATCCTTCAATATAATAGTGGTGATATACCGCAATATTTTGTTTCTTTAACTTCTTTGTAAATTTATCAATACCCTTTTGGTGAGCAAATTGTGTAATTACTACACTGCTAACGTATAATCCTTTATTTCTAAATTCATTAATTAAACGTAATACATCTTCATCATAAGGGATTTGAAGGTCTGCACGAATCTTGTTTTGTTCAATGTCATTTCCGTTAATAACCATGACAATTTCCGCTTGATCTTTTAAAGTCATCAACATTTGTAACTTTGAATCTGGTGCAAATCCTGGTAATACACGGCTTGCATGAAAATCATCAAATAGTTTTCCACCAAACTCTAGATATAATTTATCTCCAAACTTATCAATTCTTTCCATGATATGTTTAGACTGCATCTGTAAATACTTATCGTTATCAAAACCAACTTTCATAATCTTAACCTCATTTTCATTCCATTATACGATAATATCATAAATCAAACTTATAGAAAAGAACGAAAAAAAAGACCTTCTTAAGAAGGCATAAAAAAAGCCCCGGCAGCTTGTATGCTCGCCAGAGGCTCACATACAGATGTACAGGAAAAGAACATAGAAAAAGACCCGGCAGCTTGCTATCTTGGCAGGGGTAAACCCAACTATTGTCGCCGTTGAAGTGCTTAACTTCTGAGTTCGGTATGAGTTCAGGTGTGTCCACTTCGCTATCGCCACCGGATCGTATTCTTGAAGGATGGTTCCCTCAAAACTAAACAACTCCATCTTCAAGACATCTCTGATTAAGTCCTCGACCGATTA
>JAGHTX010000137.1 GCA_018065105.1 Bacillota bacterium | reverse complement strand
GTGTAAATTTTACACTTTTTTTTCGTATATATTAATATGAACGATTTGAAACAAAGAATTCTATGGTATGCCATAAAATATCAAGGAGACTGGACAAAAATAGGAAATGCGATTCAAAGAAAGGAAGCTTATAAAAAAATAGATTCATTTCCTTATCCCTTTGTGACTATGGCCGATAAAGAATACCCCAAAATCTTTTTAAGACTCCGTTTTCCACCCTGGATTCTATTTTATAAAGGAAATCTAAAACTCCTTGAAAAGGAAATGGTAGGAATTGTTGGAGCACGAATTTGTACGCTTCAGGCTTTACAAAACACAGAATTTGTCGTAAAACAATTAAGGTCCAAATACACGATCGTATCTGGACTGGCAAAAGGAATCGATGGAATGGCCCATCGCAGCGCTATGGATGAGAGTACCATAGGCATAATCGGATGTGGCATTGATCGTATATATCCAAAAGAAAATGAACAACTGTATTATGAAATGGAAAAGAAACAATTGATCCTTAGTGAATATCCTCCAGGGGTACCCCCATTAAAACATCACTTTCCTTGGAGAAATCGATTGATTGCGGCCTGTTCCAAATATTTAATTGTGATCCAGGCAAAGAAAAGAAGTGGAACCATGTTAACCGTGAATGAATGCGTGGAACTCTCCATACCTGTATATTGTCTTCCTTCTTCTTTTAATGAGGAACAATACGATGGATGCAATTATTTAATTGAAAATGGTGCTTATTTACTAACGAAAGAAGAGTTAGCTAAATTATAAGCATTGACAAACAAAAAAAATTGGTGTTTTATAGACAACGTTAGGGAGTGGACATATGAAAAAAAATTTAGTTATCGTGGAATCTCCTTCTAAATCGAAAACGATAGAAAAATATTTAGGAAGCGATTATAAGGTCGTTTCAAGTAAAGGGCACATTTGTGACCTTGCGACTCGAGGAAAAGAAGGTCTAGGAGTCGATGTGGATAATAACTTCGAACCAATTTACACGATTAATAAAGATAAAAAGGATGTAGTGAAAGAACTACAAAAGCTTGCCGAAGGAGCAGAAAATATTTATTTGGCAAGTGACCCGGACCGCGAAGGAGAAGCAATTGCTTGGCATTTGGCAAGAGAATTAAAACTCGATGAACAAGCAATGGATCGTATCGTGTTCCATGAGGTTACCAAACCAGCCGTTTTAGAAGCGTTAAAGAATCCAAGAACAATTGATATGGATCTTGTACGTTCGCAAGAAACAAGACGTATTCTTGACCGTATCATTGGATTTAAATTGAGTAAGCTTCTTCAAAAGAAAATACAATCAAAATCAGCAGGGCGTGTACAATCGGTTGCCCTAAAATTAATCGTTGATCGCGAAAATGAAATTTTAAACTTTATCTGTGAAGAATATTGGACAATTCATGGAATGGTCACAAAGAATAAAAAAGTTGTGGAAACGGAATTGTCAAAGGTCGACGGAAATAAACCAGAAATTAAGAACGAACAAGAAGCCGATGTAATCTTGAACCGATTAAAAGAAGAGTACACAGTGACTTCGGTTGTGAAAAAAGGGAAAAAGAAACAACCTAAGCTGCCATTCACGACTTCTACACTTCAACAAGAAGCGAGTACAAAGTTGAATATGGGTGCGAAAAAGACCATGAGTGTTGCCCAAAAGTTATACGAAGGGGTTAACTTAGGCGGAACAACAACCGGATTAATTACCTACATGCGTTCGGATTCAACTCGTTTATCTGATATTTTCGTGGGAGATGCCAAAGCGTATATCGAAAAAGAATTCGGAAAAAAATATGTGGGAAGTTATAAGACAAAAAATAATTCGAACTCCCAAGATGCGCACGAAGCCATCCGTCCTACAGATATCAACAATACACCAGAAGCTGTAAAACCATACCTTTCAAACGATGAATTCCGTTTATATTCTATGATCTATGCAAGAACGGTAGCCTCTTTAATGGCAGCCGCTAGTTTTGATGTAACAACTGTAACTCTTGAAAATAACGGATGCGAATTTAAGGCAAGTGGACAAGTTATGGTATTTGATGGTTATACACAAGTGTATTCAAAATATGAAAAACAAAGCGAACAAACCCTACCAGCCTTTAGCGAAGGGGAAGTGTTAAAAGATGTAAAAGTGGAAAAGAAACAACACTTTACTGAACCTCCTTCTCGCTATACCGAAGCTAAATTGATCAAAGAATTGGAAGAAAAATCAATTGGTCGTCCAAGTACATATGCGACCATCATTGATACCATTCAAAAACGTGGGTATGTTACCTTAGAAAAACAAACAGAAACAAGCAAGACAAAGTACTTTATTCCTAGTGAACAGGGAGTCCTTACCAATGACAGCTTGAGTAAATATTTCCCACAAGTAATCAACGTCAAATATACCGCAAATATGGAAGGTTCATTAGACAAGATTGCCGATGGAGAAATTAACAACATTTCTTATTTGCACGAATTCTACGATAAGTTTAATCCGTTAGTGGAAAGTGCCTACGATAAGATGCCTAAGAAAGAATTGGAAAAGATTGGTAAGCTTTGTCCAAAATGCGGTGGTGATCTAGTGATCCGAAATGGTAAATATGGAAAATTTATTTCATGTATCAATTTCCCAACTTGTCACTATACCGAAAGTCAAGAAACTGAAAAGCCAGCAGAAGGACAAGAACAAAAAGAGTGTCCAAACTGTGGCAAACCAATGATTATCAAAAAAGGAAGATATGGACCATTCTGGGCATGTAGCGATTATCCAGAGTGTAAGACAATTGTTCCTTTAAAAGAAAAAGCGAAACCAGAACCAACAGGGGAAATGTGTCCTGAATGTGGTAAAGAATTAGTAAGAAGAAAATCACGTTTTGGAACGTTCTTTGTAGGATGCTCAAATTATCCAAAATGTCATTTTATTAAAAAAGAGCCAAAGGAAAAGAAAAAGTAATGAAACAAGTAACCATTGTGGGTGCAGGATTAGCCGGATGTGAAGCCGCTTATCAATGTGCCAAAAGAGGAATACAAGTAAAATTAATAGAAATGAGACCGGTGAAATATCCACCGGCTTTTCATACGGATAAGTTTGGAGAATTGGTTTGTTCCAACTCCTTACGTTCCAATGCGTTAAACAATGCGGTAGGGGTTCTAAAAGAAGAGCTTCGTATTATGGACTCCTTAATTATGAAAGCAGCCGATGCGACAGCTGTTCCGGCGGGTTCTGCTTTAGCTGTAGACCGAGATAGTTTTGCGGATTTTATCACCAAAGAAATGAATGAGAATCCAAACATTGAAATCGTACACGAAGAAGTCACAGAAATTCCAGAAGGACCAACAATTATTGCGACAGGTCCATTGACAAGCGATGCGTTTGCCAAGTCTATTGTCGACTTTGTAGAAGCCGATACTTTCCATTTCTATGATGCAGCGGCTCCAATTATCGAAAAGGATTCCATTGATTTTAGTAAAGCGTACTTTAAATCGCGTTATGATAAAGGAGAAGCCAGCTATATCAACTGTCCTATGGATCAAGAAGAATTTGATGCCTTCTATGATGCATTGGTCAATGCCCAGTGTGCAAAGATGCATGATTTCGAAGAAGATATCAATGTATTTGAAGGATGTATGCCAATTGAAGAAATGGCCAAGCGTGGTCGTAAAACTATGTTATATGGTCCTTTGAAACCAGTGGGGCTGCAAAAAGATGAAAACCATCATCCAGTAGCCGTTGTACAATTGCGACAAGATAACGTCTCCGCTTCTATGTACAACATCGTTGGTTTCCAAACCCACTTAACATGGCCTGAACAAAGAAGAGTTTTCTCTATGATTCCGGGATTGGAAAATTTAAAAATTACTCGTTATGGAGTTATGCACAGAAACTCTTATTTATCCGCACCCGAAGTATTAAGAGAGACATATCAATCTAAAAAACGTGATGATTTATTCTTTGCCGGACAATTATCAGGGGTAGAAGGATATGTAGAATCAACTGCTTCTGGATTGATTGCGGGAATCAATATGGCTTTATTATTAAATGGAAAAGAGCCAATCTGTTTTGGAAATACTTGTATTATGGGATCACAGGCTTACTATATTACCCATGTGGATGCCAAACATTTCCAACCGATGAACGCAAACTTTGGAATCGTTCGTTTGGATGCAAAATGTAAAAAGAACCAAAGAAAAGAATTAATGGCTCAACAGGCACTAGCGAGAATTCGTGAAGTAGAGGCTTTGGTCAATGAACGAGTGGATTGAGAAATTTCTTGATTTCATTTATTCTAGACATTCGAAATCCGAAAAAACGGTGGATTCGTATCGTCGAGATCTGGAACAGTTAAGGGATTATATAACCTCTCAAGGATATACCACTTTTGAAGAGGTCGATCGTCTGACTATTCTAAATTTTATTACCGAATATCGTTTGGAGAGTCTTGCCAAAGATTCCACAATGGCAAGAAAGCTTTCAACCTATCGTTCGTTTTATCGCTATTTAAACGAATATTATGGGATTGGCAACAATCCAATGGAAAGTGTACAATCTCCTAAAAATAAGCGTAAGGTTCCTGACTTTTTATTCGTATCCGAAGTAAAACATTTTCTGAATACATATGTAGTGGAAGAAGATGCAGGACTTCGCGATAAAACATTATTTACCATGATGTATGCGTGCGGCCTTCGTGTTAGCGAAGTGGTTGAGCTGACATGGGCGCAAATCGATGTAGACTCACGTGTGGTACGAATTCGAGGAAAAGGGGACAAAGAAAGAATTGTTCCATTCTTTAAAGGATTTGAAAAACAATTAGCCAGATACAAACTGGGGTATTGGGAAAAATACGCACAAGATGAGCATGTGTTTGTCAATCTTAAAGGAAAAGGGTTTACTTCCCGTGGAATTCAGTTCTTGATGCAGAAACATGCCGATCAAATCGGTATGGCAATGAATGTACACCCGCATATGCTTCGTCACTCGTTTGCGACGCATTTATTAGACAATGGGGCGGACATTCGTGTTGTTCAAGAATTGTTAGGACACTCTTCTTTATCTACAACCCAGATTTATACACACGTAACCAATAAAAAATTAAAGGAAGTGTACTTAAGCGCACATCCTCTAGCGAAACTTTAGGACTTATCGAAAGATAGGTCTTTCTTTTTGGAGGGAAAATGATAGGAAAAAGAGTAACTGTAATGGTGGACCGTCCCCTAGGCAGCCATCATCCTAAATTTAAAGATATGATCTATCCAGTAAACTATGGATATGTGCCAGGTATTCTAGCCGAAGATGGAGAAGAACAAGATGCGTATATTGTCGGCATAGACATTCCTGTGCAGGAATTTGAAGGAGAGATTATCGCAATTGTTCATAGAAAAAATGACAACGAAGATAAATGGGTGGTTGCTCTTGCAGGAAGTGTATTTTCAAAAGAAGAAATCAGCCATTTTGTCCACTTTACGGAACAGTATTTTGACAGCGAAATTATTATGTAGATTTACTATAGAATCTTTTAAAATAGGTTGAAATCATAAGGAGAAATTGGTATAATGATTCGGCGTGGGTACGCGCAAAATACACACATCATGGATTCGATTGCCCGTGCACAACTGTGTTGCGATCGTTGGAAATGATGGAGGAGTAACGGAAAGGAAGGACTATTATGTCAATTGTATCAATCAAGAAAATGCTAGAAAATGGTGTACATTTTGGACACCAAACTCGCCGCTGGAACCCAAAGATGAAACCATTCATCTACACTAGCCGCAATGGAGTTTACATCGTAGACTTAAACCAAACTCAAGAACAAATCGAAGTAGCTTACAACGCGTTAAAAGAAATCTCTGAACGCGGAGGAAAAGTTCTATTCGTAGGAACTAAGAAAAATGCTGCTGAAATCGTTGAAGAACAAGCTTTACGTTCAGGATCATTCTATGTAAACAAACGTTGGTTAGGTGGTTTATTAACAAACTTCCGTACAATTCAAAAACGTGTTAAACGTTTAGTTGAAATCGAAGAAATGGAAGCTAGCGGAAAAATCGAAGTTTACACTAAAAAAGAACAAGCTTTCTTACGTAAAGAAAAAGCTAAATTAGAAACTTCTTTAGGTGGAATTAAAGAAATGAAGAAACTTCCAGATGCTTTATTCATTATCGACCCAAAAGAAGAACACAATGCTGTTGCTGAAGCTAAAAAATTAGGAATCCCTGTATTCGCTATGTTAGACACTAACTGTGATCCAGAAGATGCAGAATATCCAATCGCTTCAAACGATGATGCAAGCCGCTCAATCAAATTAGTAACAACTATCATGGCAGACGCTATCGTAGATTCTAAGGGTGGATTATTAGAATTAGCTTACTTAGATGAAACTGAAGAAGACGTAACAATGGATGACGTAATCAAAAACGTTGAAGCTCAAATCGCTGAAAATGAACGTCGTCGTCGTCAAAAGAACGAAGAACGTCGTCGTCGCCAAATGGAACGCAAAACACGTCGTTTCAATCGTCCAAGAACAGACGAAAAACCTGCTGAAAAAACAGAAGCTTAATAAATTGGAATTAGGGAGGATATAACCATGGCAAAAATTACTGCTGCTTTAGTAAAAGAATTACGTGAAAAAACAAGCGCTGGTATGATGGACTGTAAAAAAGCCTTAACTGAATGTGATGGAGACATGAACAAAGCCGTTGACTGGTTACGTGAAAAAGGTATCGCAAAATCAGCTAAAAAAGAAGGTCGTATCGCTGCTGAAGGTTTAACTCGTGTAGCTACAGAAGGAAACACTGCTGTATTATTCGAAGTTAACTCAGAAACAGACTTCGTTGCTAAAAACGAAAAATTCTTAGGATTATTAGACAACATCCAAGCTGCATTATTAGCTAACAAACCTGCTGATATGGATGCTGCTTTAGCTACTGCTGGAGCTGAAGGAACAATCAACGATATGGTAGTAAACGCTACTGCTACAATCGGAGAAAAAATTTCATTCCGTCGTTTCCAAATCATCGAAAAAGCAGATGATGAAGTATTCGGAACTTATATGCACGGTGGAGGAAGAATTTCTTCATTAGTTGTATTAACTGGTAAAGCTGATGCAATCGCTAAAAACATCGCTATGCAAGTTGCTTCAATGAAACCATTATACGTTTCACAAGCTGATGTTCCTGCTGCTGAAATGGAACACGAAAAAGAAGTTCAATTAAACATCATGAAGGCTGATCCAAAACTAGCTGGAAAACCAGACAAAGTATTACAAGGAATCTTAGCTGGAAAAATTTCTAAACACTTCTCAGAAGTTTCATTATTAGACCAAGAATACTTCTTAGAAGCAAAAACAAAAGTATCTACATTCTTAAAACAACAAGGTGCTGGAGTTAAATGTTTCGTTCGTTACGAAGCTGGTGAAGGAATTGAAAAACGTGTAGAAGACTTCGCTGCTGAAGTAGCTGCACAAATGAAAGCTTAATCAAGCAAAATTGATACGAAAGGTAGTTGGTACTCACAACTGCCTTTTTTTTGGACTTACTTTTCTTTAAATAATAGATAGTGTATAATTGTTAGGAATAAGGAGAAATCTTTTATGTATAAACGTGTATTATTGAAATTAAGTGGTGAAGCACTTTCTGGTGGAACCGGATTTGGATTCGATCCAGAAACTCTAAAAGCTTTAGCAAAAGAATTAAAAGAAGTTAGTGACTTAGGCGTAGAATTAGCCGTTGTAGTTGGTGGTGGAAACTTTGTTCGAGGAGCTGCCATGTCACAATTAGGAATGGACCGTGCACAATCAGACTACATTGGAATGTTAGGAACTGTAATGAATGCCTTAGCTATCCAAAACTCTTTAGAAAATGAAGGAGTCGATACTCGTGTACAAACAGCTATTGAAATGCAAAAAGTAGCAGAACCATTCATCTTGAGACGTGCATTACGTCACTTAGAAAAAGGTAGAGTTGTTATCTTTGGTGCTGGTACAGGATCTGCTTTCTTCAGTACAGATACAACAGCTGCTCTAAGAGCGAGTGAAATTAAAGCGGATATTATCCTAGTTGCGAAAAATGGTGTAGATGGAGTTTATGATTCAGACCCTAAAGTAAATCCAGAAGCAAAGAAATTTGAAATATTATCTTTCATGGATGTATTAAACAAAGGATTAAAAGTAATGGACTCTACAGCTATTACTATGTGTAATGACAACAATATTGAATTAGTCGTATTCAATATGAATGAAACAGGAAATATCGTTAAAGCTGTTAAAGGCGAAGTAAATGGAACTTTAGTTACAAGATAGGAGAAAGAAAATGATCGAAATTTTAGAATTAACAGAAGCGGAAATGATGGAAACCATCGAAAACTTAGAAAATAACTTACGTGCCATTCGTACAGGAAGAGCAAGTGCTACAATGTTGGAAAGAGTACAAGTAGAATACTATGGAGAAATGACACCTATCAACCAAGTTTCTCGTATCCAAGTATTAGAAGGTACTCAATTGGTTGTTAAACCTTATGACCGTCAATTGGTTAAACCTATTACACACGCAATCGCGGCTGCAAACTTAGGATTAACTCCTCAAGGTGAAGCAGATCTAGTTCGTATCAACGTACCTCAATTAACAGGAGAACGTCGTACACAATTAGCGAAAGAAGCGCAAAAATATGGTGAACAAGCAAAAGTTGCAATCCGTAACTTAAGAAGAGATGCAAACAACGCTATCAAAAAGAACAAAGATTTAACAGAAGATGATCGTGATGAAGCTTTAGAAGATTCACAAAAGTTAACAGATAGCTACGTTGAACAAATCGAAAAAATGGTTGAAACAAAGAAAAAAGACATCATGGCTGTTTAAAAAGAAAACCCAATTATTTGGGTTTTTTTCTATTTTAGTTTATACTATCTTTAGTTATTTACTGTTATAAATTAGAAAGTAGGTTAGTTATGAGTCTTGGGATTCCACAAACCGTGGCCATCATTATGGACGGAAATGGTCGTTGGGCAAAGGCAAAAGGCTTGCCAAGAACGGCTGGGCACAAACAAGGTGCAAACAATGTTCGAGACATTGCGCTAGCATGTAATGAACTGGGAATAAAAAAATTGATATTATACGCGTTTTCTACGGAAAACTGGAAAAGACCGGAAGATGAAGTAGGGTTCTTATGTAAATTACCAGGAATCTTCTTCAATATGTTTATTAAAGAATTAATGGAAAAAAATATTCGAGTTACTTTTGCGGGAGAATTGAATCGTTTCCCACAAGATACACAAGATGTAATCAACAAAGCTGTAGGCATGACAGAAAAAAATACCGGACTGGAATTGTGTTTAGCGATCAATTACGGTTCAAGAAGAGAATTATTGTTAGGTATTCAAAAGTATGCCGACCAAGTTGCTAAAGGAGAAAGAACAAACGACATTACGGAAGAAGAAGTAGCGAATTATTTAATGGTACCAGAAGATATTGATTTAATGATTCGTACTAGTGGGGAACAAAGAATCTCCAACTACTTATTATGGCAAATCGCCTACGCAGAATTGATCTTTACACCTGTGGCATGGCCAGACTTTGATCAAAAAGAATTAAATCGTTGTATTCAGGAATATCAAAATAGAGACAGAAGATTTGGAGGATTAACTTCATGAAAGAAAGAATTATAACTGCTATCTGCATCATTGCAGCCGTAATATTGCCTTTATGGCGTGGAGGAATCTGGTTAGAATTATTAGCCTTAATTATTTTAATTGGTGGGGGTTATGAATGGTTACGCTATTCCCACAGCTTCAAACAATGGCCAGTGTGGTTAATGCCAGCCCTTATTGCTGCTGTTTTGGTAACTCGCTGGATTCCTGAACAATATTTTATGGCAGGAATTTTCCTTCCATTCGCTTTAATCTGGATGTTACCAATTTTTATTGAAAGTATGGACATTGAAGAAGCCTTCTATTGCTTAACGTATTTCACTGCTTTCTCATTAATCTATCAAACACTAGGATATTTAGTACCAGGAAGCAATCACTTGTATTTAGTCACAATCTGTTTAGCGAACTATGGTTCCGATACAGGTGCCTGGGCGGTAGGAAGAAGTATTGGAAAACACAAAATGAATCCAAGAATTTCGCCTAAGAAGAGTTGGGAAGGATTCTTTGGAGGATGGATTTTCGGAACTATTCTTTCCTTCGGTTTATCTTATTTCTATGTAGGAAATATCAATTCTTTATTAAATCTTGCGTTATGCCTAGTTTGTCCAGTTGTAGCTGAAGGAGGGGACTTATGCTTCAGCTTAATCAAACGTTACTATAACATCAAAGATTTCTCAAATTTATTACCAGGACATGGTGGAATCTTGGACCGTGTGGATTCTTTATTAATAAATTTATTAATCTTTGGATTCTTGTATGTACTAATTGTATAGGGGGTATTTAGTTGAGTACAATTATCACAATTCTTGCGTTTTTATTCATGTTGACAATTATCGTTGTCCTTCATGAATTTGGACACTTTATTGTAGCGAGATTTTTTGGTGTACATTGCCATGAATTCTCCATTGGAATGGGACCTGTTTTATTTCAATGTCCAGGAAAAGGAGTTACTTTATTTTCCATTCGTGCTTTTCCCATCGGAGGCTATGTGATGATGGCCGGAGAAGAAGATGGAAGCAATGATGAAGACGATGAAGACAGCTGGATTCATGATGTACCAGAAGACGAAAAGTTGAATCATAAACCATGGTACCAACAAGTATGCGTCATGTTAGCTGGTATTGTTATGAACTTCATTCTGGCATGGGCCATCTTTGTAGGATTGGCACTTGCCAATGGTGTCGTGGCGGAAGAAGCCAAACCAATTGTCTATGAAATTATTGAAAACACACCAGCTCAAGAAGCAGGGTTGTTACCAAAAGATGAAATTATCAAAGTGGAATCGGGAAAAGAAAGTATGGTTCCCAAAACCCAGTCAGACTTTTCTGAATTTGTGCAATTTCACCACGATGATTTAACATTGACTGTAAAACGAGATGGAAAAGAAGTTCAATTAAAAATGACACCAGCCTTTGATGAAGAAAATACGATGTATTATGTTGGCTTTACCACACAAGTATCGTATCGTAAAATCGCCTGGTATGAATGTTTTTCGGTAGGAACAAAAAATCTAATCGATACAGCCGGAACCATCTTTACTGCCTTAGGACAATTGTTCAAAGGAAATGGGGTAAAAGATCTTTCAGGACCAGTAGGAATTTATCAAACCACAAAGAAGACAACACAAATGGGATTGCGTTCTTATATTGCCTTAATTGGAATCATTTCCCTAA
This sequence comes from Bacillota bacterium, assembly GCA_018065105.1. Classification (GTDB taxonomy): domain Bacteria; phylum Bacillota_I; class Bacilli_A; order Erysipelotrichales; family Erysipelotrichaceae; genus Floccifex. The sequence goes on along the minus strand of JAGHTX010000137.1, from coordinate 29,442 downwards.
ATATTGGAATCTTTAATGGAATACCACTACCTGCACTAGATGGTGGTCGTATCTTGATTTTATGTATAGAAAAACTATTCAGAAGAAAAATTAATATTAAAATTGTTGAAACCATTATTATCGCCAGCTTTATTTTGTTGTTTGGACTGATGATATTTGCGACATACAACGATATTTTAAGAATGTTTTAGAAAGTGAGGTCCTATGAAAATACTTGCGAGTGACATGGATGGTACACTTATTTTTCACCGAAGAGCCCATCTTCGTGATCTATTTGCCATACGAAAATTTCAAAAAGCAGGCAATAAATTTGGACTTTGTACGGGACGTTTTTTAACGGGTGCAGTGGATCACAATCCAAGAGGACTGCATCCGGATTTTTATATAGCCTCAAGCGGAGCCATTATCCTAGACAAAGATCTAAATGTCTTGTTTTCAAAAGAGATTCCTTACGACGTAGGAGAAGATATCTGGAATCGATATTCTAAAAACTACTGGATGTTAGTACAAACAGCCAGCCGAGAAAAAGCCTATATGACTTCAGTAGGATGGAAAGAAGTTATTCCTGTAGTAAAGGTAACTGATTATAGTATAGTCAAGAACGAAAATGTTCATGGGCTATCGATAGTTGTAAGTACCGAAGAAGAGGCAAAAGAAGTGGCTCAAGAAATTGTGGAATTATACAAGGATGTATCACCCTTTGTGAATAAGAATTCTATTGATATTGTTCCCAAAGGATGTTCAAAAGGCAATGGGGTTAAATTCATTCAAGAATATTTCAAAAACGATACAGTTGCCGGAATCGGGGACAGTTATAACGATTTACCCATGTTAGAAGTTGCGGATCACTCTTTTACATTTAAGAACAGTCCAAAAGATATACAAGAAAAAGTTACACATATTGTCAAAAGTGTGGCACAGGCGATTCAAATACTAATGGAGGAATAAAGATATGAAATTAGGTATTTTAGGAACAGGGATGATTGTACATGATTTTCTATCTACTTATGATGTTTTAAACATAGAAAAAGCCTATATCTATACATCACCACGATCTGTCGAAAAGACAAAGGGATTGATTGAAAAATACAATTTAGATGGATACTTCCAAGACTATGAAGAAATGTTAAAGGCGGACATAGATACGATCTATGTAGGTCTACCTAATCATTTACACTATAGCTTTGCCAAACAAGCTCTATGTGCTGGTAAACACGTTATTATGGAAAAACCAGTGACTTCCAATATTGAAGAACTAGAAGATTTAATTCAAATCTCAAAAGAAAAAAACGTTAAACTATTTGAAGCGGTAACCGTACATCATATGCCAGCCTATAAGGCACTAAAAGAAAAATTGAATGAAATTGGATCCATCAAGATTTTAAATTTCAACTATTCTCAATATTCTTCTCGTTACAATGCCTTTAAAGAAGGAAACATTTTACCTGCCTTTGATCCACACAAATCCGGAGGAGCCCTAATGGACATCAATGTCTATAACATCAATGCGATGATTGGTCTTTTTGGAGCACCTCAAAAAATGGAATATATGGCCAATGTAGAAAAAGGCATTGATACAAGTGGAATCGCAACCTTAGACTATGGAAACTTTAAGGCTATTGCCATTGGAGCTAAAGACTGTAAGGCACCTATTGTCAATACGATTCAAGGCGATAAAGGAGTTATTCTTGTTGAAGGACCGATGTCTAGAATGAGAAGTTTCAAAGTTATAGACAATGCCGGGCAAGAAAGTGTCTATGAATTTGATAAAGATGCCCATGGAATGTCCTATGAATTCCTAGAATTCAAACGAATCCTGGAAGAACAGGATGAAGATAGCTATCAAAAGCTGTTAGAAATTAGTTATAATGTATGTAAGAATATGAGCGAAGCTAGAAAGCGTGCAGGCATTTTATTTGATGCGGATATAAAATAATGGAATTTGTAGTAAAAAGATTTGAAGAATTAACCACAAAAGAACTTTACCAAATCTATAAAACAAGAGTGGATGTCTTTGTGGTCGAACAAGAATGTCCGTATCCAGAAATAGATGAAATGGATCTAACATCCATTCATATCTATTTACAAGAAGAAGGAAGCATTCTGGCCTATTGCCGTTTAATTCCACCTGGAATTCGTTTTGAAGATGTTGCGATAGGAAGAGTTCTGTCGACACGCAGAAGAGAAGGGATAGCCACTAAACTTTTAGAAAAAGCGATAGAAGTCATACAAAAAGAATTTGATTGCAGTTCCATTACTTTAGAAGCACAGGTCTATGCACGAAAGCTTTATGAAAATGTAGGATTTGTGCAAACTTCAGAGGAATTCTTAGAAGATGGTATCCCTCATATTCAAATGCGTAAATATTTATAAAAGGAGTAGTAAAAATGAGAATTGATCACGTAGCGATGTATGTTAACGATTTAGAAGGATGTAAAGAATTCTTCTGCAAATATTTCAATACCAAATGTAATGAAATCTACCACAACAAAAGAACTGATTTTAAATCGTATTTCTTATCTTTTGATGATTTCACTCGCCTGGAAATTATGACAAAACCAAATATGACAGACGATGAAAAAGGATTAAATCGTACTGGTTTTATTCACTTAGCTATCTCCGTAGGAAGTAAAGAAGCAGTAGACAGTTTAACCGCGACTTTAAAAGAAGATGGTTACGAAGTCGTATCGGGACCTCGTACAACCGGAGATGGATATTATGAAAGTTGTATTGTAGCTTTCGAAAACAACCAAATTGAGATTACGGTATAAACTATGAAAGACTTTATTGATTATCACGTGCATTGTGCGTATAGCGATGATTCAGAATATCCAATGGAATCGGTAATACAAGACGCAATCGAGATGGGAATCGAAGAATTATGTTTTACCGACCATGTAGATTATGGAATTAAAAATGATTGGGATTCTGGAAAAGTAGTTTATCGTCATGCGATTGAACACGGGGAAGAAGTGGATCTTCCTTTAGCCAATGTTGACTATCCAAATTATTTTGCGAGTATAGAAAAACTACAAAAGAAGTACGAAAGTCAAATCAAAATAAAAAAAGGATTGGAGTTTGGAATTCAAAGACATACCATTCCGCAATACGAAGCCTTGGTACAAAAATATCCAATGGATTTTGTTCTTCTATCCATTCACCAGATACGCGATCTGGAATTCTGGACAGGAGAGTATCAGGAAGGTAGAAGTCAAAAAGAATACAATGATGAATACTATGAAGAATTGTTGACCATTGTTCAAAACTTTAAAGACTATAGTGTATTAGCCCATATGGATTTAATTCAAAGATACGATCCAGCAGGATTCTATCCTTTTGAAGAAAACCGCGAAGTCATCACAGAAATTTTAAAACAAGTCATCGCCGATGGGAAAGGAATAGAAATCAATACTTCTTCGCATCGTTATCAGCTGCCAGATCTACAACCTTCTACACCAATTCTAAAACTATATAAAGAGTTAGGCGGAACGATTGTAACATTGGGAAGTGATTCACACAAGAAAGAGCATCTAGGTGCTTATATTCAGGAAACCTTAAAGGTTATGAAAGAATTAGGCTTTGAATATTATTGTACCTACGAGAATATGAAACCTATTTATCATAAGTTATAGGAGAAACAAATGGAAACCGTATATTATGTAGTAACACGTATGGATGGAGATTATGCCATCTTAACAAACTTAGCAAACAATCAAACCATTTCTATGGCACGTGCTCTTCTACCTTTTGAAATTGAAGAAGGAACAAAGCTAAAATACGAAATGTTTGAATTTGAAATTATGTAAAAAGGAAAAGCATCAGGAAGGAAGATAGAAATTCTTCCTTTTTATTTTGTGCTATAATGCACAATGGGAAAAGGAAGTGAATTTGTATTATGAAAAAGAATGAAATAAATATGCTGGAAGGAGCGATTTTCTCCAATATAGTGAAAGTGGCCCTCCCTCTGGCATTTATTAGTATTCTGCAACAGTTTTTCAATGCGGCCGATGTGGCGGTAGTAGGACGTTTTGCCAGTTCCAACGCATTAGCGGCTGTAGGGGCAAATACACCTATCGTAAATATGTTTCTAACTTTCTTTACTGGATTGGCCACCGGAGGTAATGTAGCCATTTCCATGCAAATTGGAAAAAATGAAAAAGATAAAATTTCCAGTTCGGTACATACAATTTCTTTGTTGGCTTTTATCTGTTCGATGGTTCTAATATTGGTTGGGGAAGTATTTGCACATCCACTACTCTCTATGATCCATACACCAGAAACAGTATTCAATCAAGCTTTGTTGTATTTAAGAATCTATTTATTTGCGATGGCATTCGCCGTAATTTATAACTTTGCTTCGGCTATATTAAGAAGTAAGGGGGATACACAAAGACCCTTGTATTGTTTGATCTTTTCTGGAGTACTAAATGTTTTATTAAATTTATTTTTCGTTATCGTGTTGCACATGGATGTAGTCGGTGTCGCTCTGGCAACTTTAATCTCCAATATCGTTTGTGCCTTCTCAACCTTTGTTCTATTGATGAAGGAACCAGAACCTTTTACGCTAAAAATAAGACAGTTAGGATTTGATTATCCAATCTTAAGAATGGCGCTTAAAATTGGTTTACCAGCGGGTGTACAAGGGATGTTGTTTTCTATTTCAAATATCATGATACAATCTGGAATCAATCAATTTGGACCCGATTGTATTGCCGGAAATACGGCCGCTATGAACTTTGAATTTATTTCTTATTTCATTGTTGCCGCGTTTGGACAAACCGTAACAACCTTTATCTCTCAAAACTATGCCGCTGGTAAATACGATCGCTGTCGTAAGATATTTAGACAGAGCATAGTAGGAAGTGTGCTATTCTGCTTATGTGCCAGTTTATGCTTTACTTTCTTTAGAGAATTCTGGTTAGGTTTATTCTCAACCGATCCAAATGTATTAGAATATGCCACTATACGAATGTTTATCGTTGTCTTATTAGAAAGCTTTACAACCTTTAATGAAATCCCAGCCGGCGGACTTAGAGGAATGGGAATTTCTATGCCACCAACCATCATCGCAATCTTAGGAAGCTGTGTATTTCGTATTGTATGGATGGCGACAATATTTGCCTGGTATCCAACCATAATCGTGTTGATGTTAGTGTATCCGGTATCCTGGTTCTTGATTTCGATTGGACAAATGGGAACGTATCTGTATTACGAAAAAAAGAAAGTCTAAGAATGAAAACTCTCAAAACATGAGAGTTTTTTTCTATTCACAAAAAAAAGTCCTTACCCAAGGTAAGAACTCTATTGAATCCATTGTTTCTATTCACCAAATTCAGAAGCTGCTTTTTTCAACATTTCTCGAATTGGAAGATTGTAAGGACAACGTGTTTCACAAGCACCGCATTCGATACAGGCACTCGCTTTTACCGGAATTGTGGCATAACGAGAACGTGCCCAGTCTTCTAAGTCGTATCGTTCTAAGTATCCGGCAAATAGGAAGACACCAGAAATATTAATACCTACGCTGCAAGGTTGGCAATAGTTACATCTTCTACAGAAATTGCTTCCTAATTGTTTACGTACATCTTCGATTTTTTCTAATTCTTCTTTTGATAGGGAAGAAGTGTTGGCACAAGCGGCAATATTTTGTTCGATTTCTTTAATTTCGGCCATACCCGGAATCACAACACTGACATCTTCGTTTGCACAAATGTAACGCAAGGCTAAGGTTGCATCTTCGATAGCGCCACCTGCCAATGGCTTCATCGCAATAAATCCGATGTTCTTTTCTGCACATTTTTTAATGAGTTCCACACCCTGGCTTTCAACAATGTTGTAAGGGAACATAACGGTTTCTACCCAATCCATTTCCAAGGCTTTTTCAAACACTTCTAATGAGTGAGCGGTAATACCGATGTGCCCAATTTTACCAGCTTCTTTTGCTTCCATTAAAGCTTCTAGAGCTCCACCTGGGGCTAAGACCTGACTTAATTGATCCATGCTTGGATTGTGGACTTGATATAGATCAATATAATTAGTACGAAGAGCTTCTAAAGACGTATCGATATCTTTTGCCATTAATTCTTTTGTACGAGACATACTCTTTGTCGCTAGAATAAATTGCTCACGAATGCCTTCTAAGGCATATCCTAAAAACTTTTCAGATACAGTGTATCCTTTAGCGGTATCGATATAGTTTACACCTTCATCCAATAAACGTTTCATTAATTCTTTTGTGGCTTCTTCATCCACTTTTTGAATAGGGATTCCACCAAATCCCATCTTTGAAGTTTTTAATCCTGTTTTTCCTAAAATTTTGTATTCCATAAATGTAACCTCTACTTATTCATATTGTATCGATTTATATGACGAATTACTATACAAAATTATTTCACATAAACTTATGCTATACTAAAGATATGTTTGAAATAGGTAGTACGATTCATCTTTTATTATGTTTGCCAATTCCTATTCTCTATTGGATATTTCAGAAACAAAAAGGGAATAAAAAACTATTGTTGGTGTGTTCTCTCTTATTATTCGGAATGGAAATATGGAAACAGGCATATTATTGTTTAAACCATGGCTGGACTGTATGGATTTTCCCTTTTCAGCTTTGTAGTATACCCATCTACTATTTTCTTTTTTTTAGAACAAAGATGGAAGAAGCCTTTGAATCCTTTTTATCTACCTATATTTTATTAGCGAGTGTTTTTGCCCTGTTCTATCCAGCCGATATGATCCATCAGGAAATTGCCTTAACGATCCATTCCTTTTTATGGCATTATATCCTGATCTGCATGGCAGCCATCAGCAAAGATACCAGTTTTCTTAAAGGAACGCTTGTATTTCTTATAAGTGCAATGTTGGCAACCGGTATTAACATTTTGTTAACTCCATTTGGAGAAATAAACCTATTCTATATCCATCCATTCATTCCCTCTACACAACCCGTGTTTATGGAAATAGGAAATCAGTTTGGAATTTTAATAAAAAATACAATCTATATGATGGCCATTATCCTTGGAAGTGGTCTAATTCATATAGTAACGAAACAAAGAAAGTAGGAGTCAGTATGGAAGAATATATTGTCTTAGTCGATGAAAACAATCAGGAAACAGGGTATGGAGAAAAAATAGATACCCATCGAAAAGGAATCTTACACCGTGCCTTTTCCATCTTTGTCTACGATTTAGAAAATAAAAAAGTATTGATGCAACATCGAGCAGCCGGAAAATATCATTCTGGAAACTGTTGGAGCAATTCCTGTTGTTCCCACCAGAGAAAAGGGGAAACGCTGCCACAGTCTTTAGCCCGCTGTATTCAAGATGAATTGGGTGTGGAATCCATAAATAAAGAAGTGGTATTTGATATAGAAGAAGATAGCTTTGCCTATCACTGTGGAATCTTTCATTACTATGCTCCTTATGAAACTTTAAGCGAACATGAAATGGATAATGTCTTCTTATATTGTGTTGGAAAAGGAAACAACGAAACCTTCCCTTTAGAAAACATTCCTTTTAATCCAGAAGAAATTCAAGACTTAAAATGGATTTCGGTAGAAGAATTAGATGCCTGGTTGGAAAAAAGTCCGGAAGCATTCTCAGCCTGGTTTTCTAGAGCCTATGCCCTTGCTCGAAAGAAAATTGTAGAAATCGAAAAGGAAGGAAAAAACATTATCTACCAATAGTGGAATGTGAGCGCTATGGGATTATGAAGCCTATAAAGAAGTGGATGATTACGACAAATGGGAACCGCTTTTTTGTGAAGATGAAGACATTCTGAAACAAATTCAAAAGAAGACGTTTGTCCCCTTTACTATCTTTGAAGACGGAACGCGTACCTTTAGTGTAAGAATTGATGACAAACTTACGGAAAAAGAAGATAAATATAAAATTGTCCATTCTGAAAAATATCTTTTCCAAACCCAGGGAAAAGCGATTCTTTCGGGAATTGAATACATTGACAAAAAAGTAGAGGAAAAAGAGTCCATAATCTTGGATTTACAACCTGGAACTTATGAAGTTGAAGTCTATCTGCTAGCCTGGGATGAGGATCCTCAGGCATTCCTACCAAATGGACAGATCAGTCCAAAGGCTCTCTCGGATTTTGTGGTATTGGTTCACTCCAAAACCGATCCAAATAAAAAATATCGAGAAAGAGTCAATACATTTAGTGAAGACGATTAGAATTACTGGCATTGGATATGTACCATTGCCTTTTATATTGAAAATGGAAAGAAGGGTGAATATGCGATATCCAACACAAAAATACAGTAATGAAAAAATTGGCTATGAACTTCTACAATACATCTCGTATTTAGACGAAGGAGAAGAAATAACCATTCTAGAATGTTTGATCCAGCTCTATGACCTTGTTGAAGATGCGCAAAGAAATTACTATTCAAACAAAAGAGATTTCACGCTACTAAAAGATTCTTGTATCCAAATTTGCGGATATGTATTCTCCAATGCGCCGAAAATGAATCTGTTGCTCGATAATTCCAAGTATTGGGGAAATTTAAATGGATTACCAGAAAATATTCCATTTATTGTGAAACATGCAACACCACAAAGCATTCGGGAATATGAAATTAAAAGAATGGAATTCGGAATGTAGTAAATACTTTTATTTCTGTTATAATCTGTGGGAAGGAAGTGTTTAAGTATGATTGAAAATATTAAAATTTTTGCGGCCGATATTGATGGTACGCTAGCTCTAAAAGGGGATAATCTGATGCCGAAAACACGTAAGGCACTCCAAAAGTTACATGCGGATGGTGTGAAAATTGGTGTTGCATCGGGAAGACCTTTGGATAAAAATATTTTAAATAAAGCGCACGAATGGGATTTAGGATTTGAATTCGATTTTGCGATTGGAATGAACGGAGGCGATCTTTGGACAAAAGAGAGCCAGGAAATAAAAAGATTGTATTATCTTAAACCAGAAATTATTCGTGAAGTATTGGAATTGATCTGGGATTTTGATATGAATGCCATTGTCTACAAAGATGCCTATTCGTATATCAAAGCGAAACGAATGGATGATTTCTTAAGACAATCCCAAAAGCGAAACCACTCTTATGTAGAAATCGGAGATATTGATTTCCTTTGTGAAGACCCAACCGGAAAAGTAGAAGTGCACTTAAAAGGAGAAGAAGCAAAACGCTTTGTCAAATACATCGATCCATTCAAAAATGAAAGATGGACATGGGTAAAGACATTCGATATGCCAGCACACACAACCATTGAATTCCAGGATCCACGAATCCACAAAGGGGTTGCTCTAGAAAGCTATGCGAAAAGTATGGGAATTCCTCTAGAAGAAGTGATCGCATTTGGAGATATGCAAAACGATTTAGGATTGATTGGAAGCGCTGGATGGGGTGTCTGCTTATTAAACGGATGCGATGAATGTAAAGAAATTGCCCAAGCGGTAACAGAACACTCTGTATTAGAAGATGGAGTCGGAAATTATTTAGAAGACCACTGGTTCAACAAATAGAGTTATGACATATGCATGGATAACCCATGCATTTTTTCTATACGAAATATTCATTTTGTGTAGTAATCTATACATAGAGGAACAATGATGAAATGGTACCTAACCATTTTATTAACCAGCCTTCTGACTATTTCTTTATCCGGTTGTCATGAAGAAATGAAAAATGAGTTGAGACAAGAATGTTACAAGGTCGAAAAGATATATCCAACAAGAAATATAGAAGAGTTAAATAATAAATTTCCAAATGGATATCGATTAAATCAACTCTATGAGACAGAAGACTTTTCTTATTCTTTGAAACTAAGAAAAGAGTATAAAGAGCCCCTAAAAGGCATATTAAAAAGTAATCGGGAATATGAAGTGGTCTATGCGGATTCAACATTTAAATGCGATGCCCCGTTTTTCTTAGGAAAGTTTTTATTTCAGGAAATCGCATTGAACAAAGAAATTCTATCGAAACAGAAAGAAAAAATTGAATATAACTGGATAGAAGGAAAGGGAGGATCGATTCTCTATGAGATGAGTGATCCAATCATTAATCAATTCTTTCATAAGGATTTAAAGGAAACTTTCCGCTTACGAGTTCCCTGTGATTTTGATATGGAAGGTGACTTTTCCTGTTCTATTTGTATCGAGTATAAAGATGGAACGTATTATTATGAATCGGTTGTGAATGATTAAAGAACAATCCATATCGTTAAATGCTTAACCTTTTAGGCATTTTTTTCTTTGTGTGTTATACTAATCGCATGGAAAAAGCAATATTAGTCGGTGTAAATACAACACCGGAAGAAATAGAAGAATTAAGAAATTTAGCCAGTGCCTGTGATATCGAAGTGGTTAGTGAGATTACCCAGACATTAAGCAGTCCACACGTAAAGACCTACATCAACCAGGGAAAAGTCGAACAGGTACGTACCCTTACCGAAGTCTACGATCCGGTTGATTGGATCCTGTTCGATAAAGAATTATCTCCATCCCAACAGCGAAATCTAGAAAATGCTCTAGGTGTTCCGATTATGGACAAAACGTATTTGATTCTTCAAATCTTTGAAAAAAGAGCACGTACCAAAGAAGCCAGACTTCAAGTAGAAGTGGCCATGTTAAAGTATGTACTTCCTAGACTGGCAGGATCTTATAGCTATATGGACCGTCAAAAAGGAGGTTCTAGAAATAAGGGAACGGGAGAAAAGAAGATTGAACTAGATACGCGTAATATTTCTCGTCAGATCCAGCAGGCGCAAAAAGAATTAAAGAAGATCGAAGGACAGCGAAGCATTCAACGTTCAAAACGAAATCGCAGTGCCATTAAAACGGTCGCCTTGGTTGGCTATACCAATGCAGGCAAGTCTTCGATTATGAATGGTATTTTAAAAAAGGAAGACAAGAAAGTATTTGAAGAAAATATGTTGTTTGCCACCCTAACAACAAGTTCAAGAAACATAACCCTTCCTAACAATCATTCTTTTGTGCTAAGTGATACCGTAGGATTTGTACAAGATCTGCCCCACTCTCTGGTAGAGGCTTTCCATTCTACTTTAGAAGAAGTTCTAGAAGCGGATCTATTGTTACACGTTATTGACGCAAACAATCCAGAATACACAAAACACATTCAAGTTACCGAAGAAACTTTGGAAGAAATTGGTGCCAGTTCAATTCCACAAATTCGTGTCTTTAATAAATGCGACTTAACGGAAATTGAATATCCAGTCAAAAAAGAAGATTGTGTTTATATCAGTGCCAAAGATGAAGAGTCTTTAAAAACACTATTTGAATGTGTAGACCAGAAACTCTTTAGTACCAAAAAGATGCAGGTTCTTATTCCATATTCGCAAGGAAAACTGGTCGATTTGCTTTATTCCAACGCACAAGTCTTTCAGCAGGAAAACAGAGAAGATGGTATGTATTTTGAAATTGAATTGGAAACTTCTCTAACAAGATTTTTTGAACCCTATGAAAAAAAGGAAAGTGAATAAACGCTTTCCTTTTTAAAATAATTCTTCGATATTGTCGGAAGTCAGTTCAACCAGTTCTTCATAATATTCTTGTTGACTGCGATCTTTTCTTTCCAGTACTTTTGAAATCTTTCCATCCTCAATATAGATGGTTTTAGTAGAATAGCTAGCTACCTGACAATCATGGGTAACTAGAAGAACACCAGTTCCTTGTTGATTTAATTGTTGAAACAATCCCAAAACTTCATGCGAGTTTTTACTGTCCAGGTTTCCCGTTGGTTCATCGGCAACAATAAATTTTGGATTGGAAACAATACCACGACAGACGATGGCTCTCTGTCTTTGTCCACCCGAGCATTTATCGGGCTTTTTCTTTAAGATTTGTTCAATGCCGCAAAGCTTGGCCACTTCCAATACGCGAGCTTTGATCTCGGCTTTATTTTTCTTGGCAATGGTCATAGGAAGGGCAATGTTTTCTTCAATGGTTAAATTGGGCCAGAGAATTAAATCCATAGAAATAAATCCCAGTGATTCGTTACGATAATTGGCCAATTCTTTTTCGGAATAATCGTAGGTTGGTCTTCCATCCAGCTTAATGCGACCAGTGGTTGGTTTATCTAATAAACTTAAAATCATTACCAGAGTGGTTTTTCCAGCCCCACTTGGTCCCATGATGGCAACGAAATCGCCTTTTTCAATTTGTACTTCGGTAGGGTGTAAAGCTTCAAACGCATTTTCTGTATCCTTATTGTAGATACGAGAAAGATTGCTTGCTTCTAATACGTATTCAGCCATATTATCTTTCCTCCACAATCGCGCTTAAGATGGTTTGTCGATAAATCACATAAGCAATACATCCAGTCACAACAAGAACTGCCAGATAGTATAAGATCAATCCTATACACATAGAGATATAAGTGGTATCGATTAGAATAAAGCGTAAGGATAAGGCAGCGCAAAGAATCGTTGGTAATACAAAGAAGGATGCATAATATAGAATCATTTCTTTTCGCATAATGGTAACGAGTTCTTTACGAGTATATCCAACTTTCCACATATTGGAATACACTAGGGCTCTTTGTTTGGATTCAATCAATTCAAAGAACATGATACATACACTCAATAAAATCACGGTCACTAAATATCCAATAACACAAATAACCATTTCATGCACGTTATTGCGATATTTCAAACATAGGAAGAACACCACACTGACCGATAGAATCAATAGAATCATAATGATCTTCGAACGATTGATGGTATTTTTTAAGTTGGATAAATAGACCATAGAGAAACGATCGGTATACATGTTCTTTTCTTTTAAATATTTGATAAGAGCCAATATGCCTCTACGAACCAAGCCATAGATTCCTACAAAGGCTAAGATAAATGCCAGCATCATGGAGTTATCACTCTTCATAAAAGGGATCAGTACAACACCGGCAATAAATAGAGCACTGTAGATTTTAATGGAAGATCCTAAAGATACTTTCTTTTCTTTTGGCTTTTTTTCTCGTGCTGCTTTTTCGGCTTCGTTTAATTTCATGAATTCCTCAAATTGAGGTCCCTGGTCTGGACGATACACTAAGTTTTTATCTTTTAAGCTGTCGGCCATTTCAAAATCAAAAGGATTTCGATTGACCTTATTTCCTTTTTCATCTTCTCCTTTTAATAAACCTTGAATCATTAATAGGAATTTATTTGGCTTTGTGTTTTCCGACTTTCTTTCTCCGTATAAGATATCTTTGACTTCCAGCTTACTGACATGAAGGACAATATATAGAATCAAATACATATAGATAGTCATACATAAAATAATAGTAAACGCAAAACTTTGGAAGGTAAGGGTATGATTGCTGGTTCCTAGAATGGAATCAATCCACTGATAGATAAAATCTAAACTTACATATCCCAGAATAAAAGCGGGAATACTGGCAATAAAGAATAGAAATGCGGTCTGGGTTAAGAAATAGATGACAACCTTATACGTCGTGGCTCCATAGGTTAAAAGTCCAGCAATCTCATCCTGTTTTGAAAGAATAAAGTAATTGTTGACATAGAATACCAGGATGCAGCAGAAAGATACGACAATAAGGGCTAAGTATTCATTCATAGGCACACGACTGTTCGCTCCCGAAATGAGTTCACTCAAAGTATTGGTTACCGTACGGTCTGTGGCAATGGTTGTAAAAGTAAAAGTTACCAGGATTCCAATAAACATGGCTAATAAATAGAATAATGAAGATTTTTTATCTCTCCACATCATCTTTAATCCTAATCGAATCATAAAAATCACTTCCTTGTATAAATTTTATCACCATTGTTGTTTAGATATCCATAAAAAAAGATGTACTTTTGTACACCTTAGAATGTCCAATCGGATTCAAAAATGAGTTCAGGATGAAGCTGATTATCTTCATCGATGGTTAAAACACAATAGCTGCATTCTTTTCCATCACGAGGACGAGATAAAGAACCAGGATTGATCAATAATACATCATCGATCGTGTCGATATCACTGACATGTGTGTGTCCGTAACATACGATATCGCAACCTTCTTCCTTGGCCCATATTTTTAATTGTAGCTTTCTAGCCTCCTTTGGCCAACCTGGAGCCTGATGCGAATGCAATACTAATATTTTATGTCCGTTTTCTAAATCAATTTTAAGTGCCTGTGGCACATCTTCAAAATAGTCACAGTTTCCTTCTACCATGGTCCACTTTTCATAATAACTTGGGTCTCCATGTAAATCTCCGCAAAAAATGAAATACTGCGCATCTTCATGGTAATAAGGAATTAAATCCAATATACTATTTCTTCCGTGTGAATCGCTTGTAATAATAATTTTCATGTGTGTATTTTATCACATTTCTTGATAGAATCAAGGTATGAAAATTTTGACATTAAATGCACATTCTTTATCCGAAAAGAATCAACTACTAAAAACGAAACAAACTGCCAAGTTTATCCAAGAAAACAAGATAGATGTTGTTTTTCTTCAGGAAGTCTGCCAGACAATTTTTAAATCTGAAGTCAGAAGTAACGCGTATTATACAGGAGAAGAGAATTTAAAATCGGATAATTACGCTTTATCACTCAGCAATGAACTCATGGCTTTAGAAGAATACTATGATTGGACCTGGATCCCTATTAAACTGGGGTTTGGAAGATTTGAAGAAGGGGTAGCAATCTTTAGTAAGAAGCCCATTCTGGAAGTGGAAGATTTTGTGATTTCCAAAGCCCAGGCCTTTATCAACTGGCGAAAACGAGCCAGTCTAGGGATACGAAATGGAGATGGATGGTTCTATACAACCCATATGGGATGGTGGGCCGATGAAGAAGATCCTTTTCTTGGTCAATGGAAAGCCTTGCATGAGCGACTTCAACAAAAAGAAGGCTATGTCTTTTTAGGGGGCGATTTTAATGCACCCGATTTTATACCCGATCAAAGTTATCAGACCATCCTTCAAAGTGCATGGAAAGATACCTATGTACTTGCCAGAGAAAAGATAGGAAAGGACAGTGCCAAAGGGAATATTGTGGGCTGGAAAAGTTCGGATATTCAATCCATGCGTATAGATTATATCTTTGTGAATCAGGACGTACCGGTTTTATCCAGTCGGATTGTTTTGGACGGCAAAAACGGACAACAAGTATCCGATCACTATGGGGTTTTGATTGAAGTCGAAATTTAGTAAGAAAATTATTGAAAAGAATGAAAGAATACTGATAAAATATTTTCATTGGAGAAAAGAAATGAAAGAATTGCGATTGGAAGTCTTTTGGATCAAAACAGAAGATGGATCGCACTCTGGAGACATCCATTTGGGGGCCGAAGGGGCAAGAACAAAGGCGTTCACAAACTCTCAGGCAAAAGGACAGAGGCAAAGTATATTTGTTTAATGTGCGTGGTCCCAAGTGGGTTCACGTTTTTCTTTTTTAGAACAAAGAGGAGGAAAAATTATGGATGCAATGAAGATTGCGAACAGCTTTCCAATGTGGATTGCCTGTGGGATTGCGGTAGCTTTGGTTGTGGTTCAAGCTGTATTATTTGCGATGAAAGCGTATAAGGCCGGAGATAAAGTAGGTCTTACAAAGGATCAATTAAACAAAGCCATCAAAAGTAGTGCGATTACATCAATCGGACCTAGTGTTGTTATTTTGAGTGGGATGTTGTCTTTATTAGTTACTGTAGGAGGACCAGTTGCCTGGATGCGTTTATCCATGATCGGTTCGGTTATGTTTGAAGCCATTGCGGCAGGAATTGGTACGAATGTTGTGGGTGTAACATTAGGTACCGATGTATTAACTCCAGAAGCTTTAGCTATGGCAGTTTGGACAATGGTATTGTGCTCTATTGGATGGGTAATTTTTGCGACAATTTCTGCGAGCCGTATGGATAAGATCCAAACAAAATTATCTGGTGGGGATGCGAAAAAATTAATCAGTATTTCTACTGCTGCGGTTATCGGGGTTTTCGCTGCGATGTCAGCTCAACACTTAGTAAAAGTTGTAGATTTCTCCACAATGTCTTTTGTGTTTAGTAAACACGCTTTAGCTTGTGTACTAGGAGGAGTCATTATGTTTGTGATGATGAAGATCTCTAGTAAAGTCAAAGCTTTAAAAGAATGGAACTTAACCATTGCGATTTTATTGGCAATGATTATTACAGCTGTATTGTAGGAGGGAAACAAGATGAATAAAAAAGATTTTTTCGATAAAGAATATATGCCTCAAATGCACAAAATCGGGCGTATTACTGGATTCTTAGGTGTATTGATTGCTTTCTTACCAGCTCTTGTATTAGCTGTTGTCTATGGAATCTTACCAAAACCAGCAGCTCTATTAACGGCTTTTATTGCGGGAGCTAGTTCTTTTGGTGTTTTATGGTTTGTAGAACCAATTTCTTATTTCTCTGTATTAGGACCAATTGGAACATATATGGCCTTCTTATCTGGAAATATTTCAAACATGCGTGTTCCTTGTGCAAGTATGGCACAAGTTGCTGCCGATGTAGAACCAGGGTCTGAACAAGGTTCTATTATCGCAACTATCGGTATGGCTGTTTCGATTGTCATCAACATTTCTGTATTAACAATCGGGGTAATCTTAGGAAGCTCTATCTTAGCTATGTTGCCAGAATCCATTACTTCAGCATTAGGATATTTATTACCAGCTTTATTCGGTGCTTTATTGGTTCAATTTGGAATGAATAAAAAACTTCACACTGTAGGGATCTTAGTATTTGCCTTCTTGATCAATGTGGGATTGAACTTAGGTGTATTCAGCTTCTTACCAGGAGCTAACAACTATTTAGGAATCTTAACAAGTGTATTCTTATCAATCGTAGTCGCATTCGTGACTTACGGAAAGAAGAACTAATATGATTAAACAAAAAATATATGATGAGGTCCAAGGGTTGGAAGCCTTGCTTCAAAATGTATCTCGTCATATTTGGTCCAATCCAGAATTAAGTGGACAGGAAATTGAATCGGCTATTTATTATCGTGAATTGATGACAAATGAGGGATTCAAGATTATCAATAGTAAAACTTTATCCACTGCCTTCTATGCAGAATATGGATCCGGAAATCCAGTTATTGCGGTATTAGGGGAATACGATGCATTACCAGGGCTTTCCCAAGAAGTAGGAACCAGCCAAAAATGTATCGTAAAAGGTGGACCAGGACATGGTTGCGGACACAACTTATTAGGATCGGCCGCTGCCATTGCTGCCATTGCCATTAAACGCTATATAGAACAATACAATGTACCAGGAACGGTTCGTTTTTATGGATGTCCAGAAGAAGAACTATTAATGGGAAAAGTCAAGATGATTGCCGAAGGATTGTTTGAAGGTTGCAATGCAGCATTAAGTTGGCATCCAATGGACGCAAATATGGCTCACGATGCAGCATATCTAGCCAATACTTCCATGAAATTTTTCTTTACTGGGAAATCAAGCCATGCAGCTTTTGCTCCAGAAAGAGGACGCAGTGCTCTAGATGCTGTGGAAATTATGAACGTTGGGGTAAACTACTTGCGTGAACACGTGGTAGATAAAACACGAATTCACTACACAACCGATAGTGGAGGATTTGCCCCAAACATCGTTCCTGACAAAGCCAGCTCTTGGTACTATGTACGTGCTCCGCACATTGGAGATGTGATGGATGCAGCCAGACGTGTAAAACTTTGTGCACAAGGGGCAACCATCATGACCGAAACAAACTTTACGGTAGAAGATGGATTTGGTTGTTGCGAATTCAAAGAAAACAATGCGTTTGCCGATTTAAGCTATGCTAACTTAATTGAAGCCGATGCACCAAAATATACCGAAGAAGAACTGGAATTTGCCAAAGCCCTTCAAGAAAGCGTAGATCCAGGTATTGTATCTCGTTCACAATCTTTATACGAACAAAGTGAAGCGAGTATGTTTATGGGCGTTGGAGAAAGAAATCTTTGGACCAAGGCATTTATGAACGCTTCCAGCGATACAGGGGATGTCAGTTATATTATTCCAACTGGTTTATTTACAACTGCTTGCTGGCCAATCGGATGTTCGCCACACACTTGGCAGGCTTCATCCAGTGCAGGGGCTACTATTGGAGAAAAAGGGGCTTTATATGCGGCTAAAGTTATTGCCGGTACAGCCTATGACCTTTTGACAAAACCAAAGGTACTTCACAAAATTCAAATGGAATTCAGTATTCGTGATGAAGGAACGTATGAACCTTTATTAGCTGATAACTATAAGAAAAACTAGTCGATTTTCGACTAGTTTTTAGTTTTATAACTAGAAGTTTTGATCAATCATTGAAAGTTCATTCGCTTCGATTGCTTTGGATGTTAGTTGTGAATAGAACCGGTATCAGGATTTATAATAAAATGACCACATTATTAAATGTGATCACTTTATTTATCAGTGTTAATGGAATGGGGAAATTCCAATGGTTTATAGGGGATTATTGTCTATTTAAAGAACCGTCATCATTTCTTGAATATTGTTTAAAGAAGTCATAAATATATTTGGCTTCATTTTTGTTGTTCCAGTGTGCTTGATTCTTTACGGCAGCAAGTTTCATAATTACTCCATTATCGTTAGATAATGTTCCTTCCAACATGTCTTTATCACCTAATTTTGTCCAAGTTTGATTATCTAGAGCAACACCGTAATATTCATTCAAACTTAAATCATATTTTTTGGAAACAGGTAATCCATTTACTTTTTGATAAGCTTGAATAAATTCAAACATCGATACATTAGGATCTACATGTTGAATGTATACTCCATGTTCTGGATCGATTGGCATTGAGAATGTACTTGAACCGTCCACTGGTAACATACCAAAGAAGTCATGATCACCACAGATATATAAATAAGGCACTTCTCCACCACCATATGTTTTCACAATCTTAGCTAATTCTTCTTTATCAACACCAGGACCGGATACAGCACCAACGGCCGCAAAAACATTAGAATATTTCACACCATATAATGTACTAGCACTAGCACCTGCGGATAAACCTGTCACATAGATTCGGCTTGCATCAATTTGAGGATACTTAACTTTAAGCATTTCGATCCATTCAATTAACTTGTCATTTTGTAAACCATCGCATCCAAAGAAGTTAGGGTTTTGTTCAGTAGAGCCTCCCTGTACAACATATTCTTGCCATTCTGGTGCAACAACCATGAAACCTTCTGTACTTGCAAGTTCAGGCCATCCTACGGATTCTCCCTGAATTCTTGCATCATTACCATTACCATGTAATGTTACAACAAGAGGAACTGTACCTTCCTTTTCTTCTAGTGTTTTTTCTGGAATGTATTCAAACCATGTATATTTTCCTTCACCATTTAATGCTTCATTATAATGTGGTTCATATTTGATACCTAAAGCTTCATAATCTGCAATTGCGTTTAATTCATAATCCGTTTTCACATCTCTTGCAGAGATATTATAGAATTCTGTTGATGAGTTATGTTGACGATAGTTTTTAGAGAATACGGTAGTCCACGCATTCTTGAAAGCATCCATTATAGTTTCATCATCTCCTACAACAACTTTTTCTAGAGCATTGTCTGGATTCACATAAGTATTCTTTTCTGTTTCTACTGCATTATTTACGGCAATAAAATAGTTTTTTGCGTTTTCTGCTGGATTAGCAAGGTAAGCCGGTACTTCAATACCTTTGTCTGCAGCTTGACTCATTTCACCACCATAAGTCATAACACCAGCTACTGCATATAGATTGTCTCTTAATAATTCATTTACAAAAGTAGCACCTTCATCAATACCAATTACCTTAGCATTGCTAATCGCAAAACCTAACACATCTAAGAATTGGTCAGCATCCTTTTCTGTGTAGCTTTTTCCATTTAGTGGGGATACGACATTGATTGATCCTGCCCAAGCATCGGCTACACTTTTTAAGCCCATTTCCTTGACTAATGCTTCTGCTTCTGTTTCACTTTTTACACCTGCGTAAACATAAAAGTTAGGATAAACTATGTTAGAATAATCGATTGCTTCTGTTGATGTATAAGAATATACATTTTCAAATCCTTCCTTTGCCACTAGATCCACTTCACTTTCTACGATATCAACAGCTAGTGAGCTTTTTGCTGGTTCAACGACTTCATTATTCTTACTACAACCAACAAGTGATACAGACATACAAACCGCTAATATCTCTCTCATTAATTTTTTGTTCATAAATTGCCTCCTTTTTCTTCTTTTATTTTAGAAAAATATTTTATGAAACGTGGTTCTCATTTTCTATCCAGATATAAAAAAAAGAATGACTCATTCATAAAATGAATCATTTCTCTAAGACAAGATTATAAACAAGTAAAATAAAATACATTAATTCATTATAAGCAATATCTTTGTCCATTATTTTGCCAAATCGATAGACAGTATCGAAAATATCTTGACTATCATGTTTCTCTAAAACAGTCCACAACATCTTATATGCACTGCATTTATTAAATGCTTCAATGTCAATATATTTAAACCATCTACCTTCCATAGAAATACAGATCAAAAGACAGTCCTTATCCATCGTAGAATAAAGTTGATTTTGATAATTCGCATCTGATATACAATAAACATCTTTTCCCATGGAAATCAGACCCACCTGTAATTTAAAAGAAATCGATGTAGAAAGTTCAGATCCAAAAATATAAATTGTCTTAAACTCCTGCAGTTTGTATATGATATTTTGTAAACTCTCTAAATCAATCTCTTTAATACATTCAAGTGCTTCTCGAATCGAATTATAGATGGTATCTCTGGCCTGTGTTATGCTTCCATTATCTAAACGAGGATTGAGATTTTCCATCTCATAACACGATATATACATGGCATTTCTAAATTCGTTATAGCTCTTATATCCCATTTTTTGAATAAAACGAGTAATGGAGGGTTGTGATACATAACACAAGGAGCTTAACTGGTCTAATGACAAATCAAACAACTCATTACGCTTTGAAAGCAGAGTTTTCGCAATAATAGTATCGGTATCTTCCTTTTTTGATTTATTAATGTAATTCAACAAATCTTGAAGCACCCATTTAGGAATCTTCATTTTATATTCACTCCATTCGCTTATTTGAATTTGATTGTTTATGAGAAAAAACATTAGATATTAGAAAAATAAATTTTCATTTTATTTACTAAACTTTTATTAATATGTTAAGTATAAATAAAAAAATAGCATCAATCAAATTCTTTCTAAAAGAAGCATTTTTTTGAGAATATCTTTTTTAAAGGATTTAGCAAGAATCATAAGCTATTCAATTGTTAAGATTAGAGCATTCAAATAGGTAGGAAACGAAACAAATATTAAAAAACTAGCCGTTATTCGACTAGTTTTCAATTTCTTAACCAGAAGTTTTGGTCAATCATAGAAAGTTCATTTTCTTCGATTGCCTTATCCATGCGAAGAACAAAATCCGCTTCTTCTTTGGTATCAGCAAGTTCTGCATTTTGTGAAGAGAAATAATCGTCTAGATATTCTTGAAGGGAATACAAGCTTGTTTTCTCTTCATCTTTCCCGACAAAACGTAAAACTTTATTTTCTATATCAATGGAAGCATATCGCATCCTAACTACATTCGATTTTAATTCATGATAATAGAAACAGTTCTTCGGATTGTATAGTTTTACTTCTTGACCATAGTCTTTTACTGCTAACATTCCTACAAAACACATTTCGATTCGATCAAAAGGAACGCCAGTAAAGGAGCAAATGCGGGTACTAACGGATTTAAGTTCGGGATTGTTCATTTGGATATCGATGTATTCGGCAGCATCGCTATGAGTGATATCTCCCGAAAAATAGACACCGGTTTTTTTGAAATTACTATTCCATCCTACATAGAAATCTCCATCTTCACTATAAGCGTGAGCGTGTAAATCGATGTCAATGCGCTTTTTATCGTTCCAATAGACAAAGAAGCGTACGATGGAACAATCTTCGGGAATTTTGAAAGCCAGACCACTACGAATGTAGCCGCCTTCCTGGCTCTTTTCGTTTATTTCCAATCGAGAATGTTCAAAACTGTAATTTCCTTTTTCCAAATAAACTTTCATGAAAAACTACAAGTTTCATCTCGCTCTTAAAAATGACTAAGGTTCTTGAACAATTATTTCATTCATTCTTTGTTTGGTATCTTTAAAATACTGAATGAGATAGTCACGCGTTTTGTGCATACCATTAATAACTGTTCTAGCCAATGATTCAAAAATGGATTTTGAATTTCTTGTGTGTCTCGCAAATTTCCATTCAAAATCTGCCAGCTCATTTTCTAAATATTGCAGTTCTATCCCATGTAATGAACCTTCAATTTTAGACTTAAGATTACCTATCATATGGTCTGCAGATGATAGATAATGACTGTCTGGATCAAACTTTCGAGCATCAATCTTTTTTCCTTCGATTTTAATGGATCTGTTTGTAGTACTTGCATCACAACACACTAAACAGTCAGATGGAACCATAGAATTCAAAAAGTTAGTGATCTCTACTTTGTTCTCGCTATCAACAATCTTAAATTTTACTGCTTTTGTTTTTTCATAAACCTTGGATGTTCCATTTTCATCTACTTCTACATAATCCTTGATGGCAGCAATGGCTACACAAAGCTTACCTTTGGCACCTAGACCACGTTTTCCTTTCTTCTTCCCGCCAAAAAGAAAGGTATCCAGTTCTATGACATCACATTTTAGAACTGGATACTTCTCATTATTTTGTGCCTGAGCAGCTTTAATTTTTCTGACCATTAGTTTTGCGGTATTGTAATTAACACCAATCATTTTACCTAGATATTTGGCTGAAATACCCGTTTTACTATTCGAGTAAAGATACAAAAGTAGAAGCCACTTCAAAAGAGGAACCTTTGTGTTTTCCAAAGCAGTATGCGTAGTAATGGATTCCTGATGTTTGCATTTTCTGCATTGGTAGACTTTTCTCTTTTCAAGATAGTCAGCCTTATCGCAGTTACATTTAGCACAATGGTAACCTTCCGGCCACTTGGCATTGTAGAAGAACTTTTGAGCATCCTCCTCTGTTTTATAAAGATTGTTTAAGTCAACTAGACTAATTGAATGAGTTTCTTTTTTAGGGAACATAGTATAAATCTCCATTTCTTTTGATGATCTTATACTATATTTCAAATGTACATTATTTGTGCACATTTATTTAGATGGATGAAACTCGTGGTTTTTCATGAAAAATTATTTCTAAGTCTTGATTTCATAATGTTCCGAGATATATACCGGTATTCTAGATTTGTTTACAAGCTTATTTTACAGTTCGTCGATAATTATCATAATTGTAAATATAGCCTATTTTTTTAAAGATTGAGATTATCTCTGCTATGGTTCCGTATTACTTCTTCCTCTTCATATTTTAATAGCGTAAACCTGTTCTTAGAGAAATCAATCCAACCTTCTTTTCGCATCAAACTGAGTTCATGCGAAAGCGCACTACGATTTACACACAGATATGCTGCCATTTCTTCTCGTGAAAATGGAATCAAAAAACTGAAAGATTTCTTCTGTTGCGCCTGTAATGAAAGATATGTCATTATCCGTTCACGCAAACCATTTCTTGAAAGTACCATCAAGTGCTTTTCCTTTTGTAGATGGAAATGCGAAAGCATAATCAACAATTGATTCAACAGGGGTTGTCTAAAGTTTTCTGGAATATCACTAGGCTTAAGCACTATATCCGCTGGAAAAGAAAAAATCATGCTGGTTTCAGCTGCAATTGCGTAATAAGGAGATATTCTTGTCCTTGTTGCGATTAAGTCTAACGCCAGAATCCGTAGAGGTAATACTGTAGATGCTAAACTGTAACTACCATCTGCATAATAATAAACTGTATTAACCTTTCCACTAATTACGATTTTGATCATGTCAACTCTTTCTTGTGCTGAAAACAGACATCTCCCTTTCGAATACTCTGCTAATGTCCCTTTGGGGATGATGTAGTCTTGTATGATATCAATCGGGGTATTTTTAAAAATCTTTGTTTTACTCAATAATCCAGAAATTTTTTCCATAACACACATCCTTTAATATTTTTTTCACATTATATCATCGGTATGTTGTCTGAACAACATACCTTTAATAGATAATAGACTATAATATGAAAGATTGAAAATTTACTTTCGTTTTATACAAACACTAGTAGAATATTCTCAATTCTAGTATATTAAGGAGAAAAAACACATGAAAATCAAGCAATTATTGACACTTGCTTTTGCTGGTACAGCAATGCTTTCGCTTTGCGCATGCTCTCAAAAAGAAAATCCTGTTTCAACTACAGAAGAAAAGGCAGAGCCTCAAGAATTAACTGTTTTTGCTGCCGCATCCATGACAGAGACATTAACTAAACTCGGTGATGATTATATGAAAGAGCACCCAGAAGTTGAAATTGTATTTAACTTTGACTCATCTGGTACACTTAAAACACAAATTCAAGAAGGTGCAGATGTGGATATTTTCATTTCTGCTGCTCAAAAACAAATGGATGAATTAGATATCAATGCTTCTGAAGAAGTCAATACAGAAGGGCTTGATTTTGTTTTGGAAGACACTCGTTTTGACATTTTAGAAAATAAGGTCGCATTGGCTGTTCCTTCAGAAAATCCAGCTAAGATTCAATCCTATGATGACATGGTTGCTGGACTAAAGGCTGGTTCAATTTTACTTGCGATGGGGAATGCTGATGTTCCAGTTGGTCAATACACTCAAAAAATCCTTGACTATTATGGTCTGAACGAAGAAGAACTAGCAAAGGCCGCTTCTATTACTTATGGTTCTAACGTAAAGGAAGTTACAACACAAGTTTCTGAATCCGCTGTTGACTGTGGTATTATATATGAAACCGACGCATTCTCTGCAGGTCTTACTATCGTGGACACCGCAACAAAAGAAATGTGTGGTCAAGTTATTTACCCTGCCGCTGTTATGAAGCCATCTAAAAATCCTGAACTTGCTAAATCATTCTTGGAATATCTAACTTCCGCTGAAGCGAATGCTGTGTTCAAAGAAGTTGGCTTTACCCCTATGTCTTAATCAAATAATGGCTGAATAGTTTACAGATACAAAAGTATGGTGGACGGTTAAAACCGTCCACTATGTTTTAATCCAAAGGAGGACAGAATATGGATCTTTTTCCCTTGTATAATTCACTTCGAATTGCGTTAATCAGCACAATTCTCATCTTTTTCATCGGTATTTTTGCTGCATATTATATCGCAAAAGCACCACGTATCATAAAAGGTATTTTGGATGTAATCCTTACGCTTCCTTTGGTCTTGCCACCCACGGTTGTTGGATATCTATTACTTCGTGTTCTTGGTCCAAAGCGAATGATTGGATCTTGGTTTTTGTCTGTTTTTGGCCTCAAGTTAACAATGACATGGTGGTCAGCAATTTTTGCCACAATGGTTGTTATTTTTCCACTGATGTACAGGACGGCACGTGGTGCTTTCGAATCCTTTGATGAAACGCTGGCATATTCTGCGCAAAGTCTTGGTCTTTCAAATATTTATATTTTTTGGCGAATCCGTATGCCCTATTGCAAACAGGGAATCCTTGCGGGTACAGTACTAGCTTTTGCACGAGCACTAGGCGAATATGGTGCAACTAGCATGATTGCTGGATATACACCAGGACGTACTGCCACCATATCTACCACAGTTTACCAACTTTGGCGTACAAATGATGATGTATTAGCTTTCAAATGGGTTCTGGTTAATTTATCCATCTCCTTTGTTGTGCTCTTGGCAATGAACTTTCTAGAAAAAAGGAAGATACAGACATCCAAGAAAGAAGGTGAATAGAATATGTCGATTTATGTGGACATTGAAAAAAATATAGGTTCCTTTCACCTGAAAGTTGCTTTCGAAGCTGAAAATGAAACGCTAGCCCTTCTTGGTGCCTCGGGTTGTGGAAAAAGTATGACACTGAAATGTATTGCAGGCATTGAAAAGCCGGACAAGGGAAAAATCATATTAGACGGAGTAACACTTTTTGATTCGAACAAAAACATCAATCTTCCACCGCAGGAGCGTCATGTGGGGTTGATGTTTCAAAACTATGCATTGTTTCCTAATATGACAGTTTTACAAAACATCAATGCAGGTGCAAAAAGAGAGAAAAATCAAGATAAGAGACAGACTGCCGTTCAGCGCGTTCTATCTTCTTTTGGATTGACAGAATTATCTTCAAGATATCCGCATCAGTTGTCCGGCGGACAACAGCAGAGAGTTGCTCTTGCCAGAATTTTGGTATCCAACCCAAAAATAATGTTGCTGGATGAACCATTTTCAGCTTTGGACAACCATCTGCGTTTCCAGCTTGAACAAAGTGTTCGAAACGTAATCCGGGATTTCGGTAAATCGGTGATTTTGGTTTCTCACGATCGTGATGAAGTATATCGCATGGCTGACAAAATTGCGGTTATGAATAATGGTCAGATTGAGATATGTGGTGATAAGAAAACTGTATTCAACAAACCTGTAACAAAAACGAGTGCAATACTTACAGGTTGTAAAAACATTTCAGCTATAAAAAAGCTGGATGAAAACAGGATTTATGCAATCGATTGGGGCATGGAACTTTCTGTACAAAATTGTTTTGAAAATGCTAGCTTTATTGGCATTCGCATGCACTCCCTTCGCCCTGGTCCAGGGAAAAATTCTGTATTGTGTCGCGTAGTGGATGAGATTGAAAATCCTTTTTCTTATGTCATCATATTGACACCTGAGGGAAATAAAGATACCCTTCCTATATACTGGGAGACAGATAAACCAACATGGAAGGCTTTACGTGGGAAAAAAATTTTATTATGTCTTCCTCAGGAATTTCTTATACCATTGGAATAAGCTATTTCTGAATCAAATTTGTTAAATATATAAAAAAAGACCCATTTCTAGGTCTTGATTTCATAATGGTCCGAGATATATACCGTTATACTAACCCGGGGGCCAGCCTTTGGAAATTTTAATTATTTAGGGCATAATTAAAACAATTTTTCATATTACTAAAAAAATAAATACCAATAATTTTAATTTTTTCAAAATTATCGAGTTTGTCAACTAAACTGTGTAAGTTATTTTAAATGACACCTGTTTGTGTTCATAAATAAATGGGTAGTAGTGTATTGAAAGAGGGAACGTAGTGACCGATAGAGATACACTACTACCCATTTTCGCGCTCCACTGGTGGGAGAAATACACCACCCATCATTTAATTCTAAAGTGCCATTTTTTCATAATATTTGCTTATTCCCTGACAGATAAGCATAGCTTCATAGATTTCCATTTTTTGTGTCATTTGTTCTATATTCCAGTAGATATCTGTTGGACATGACATCGCAAATCCAGCATCTTTTTCTGGAATCCATACAAAATTTCCCTGTGAACATTTTCCAATAATAACGTGAAGCGATAACCCATGTCCCTGGACGCCTAATTCAACAAGGTCAGGAGTTGATGAAATTTCTCTTATTTCTCCCTGCCATCTTATATCCTCAAATTCGTAATTGTATTTCATTTTATTCTCTTTTCTCTTTAAATAATGTGCGATAAATGATACAATCACCTTGCTTTTGGGGGTGTTGTATCATTTATCTTAACGGATAGTGACAAACACTACGAACTTCTTTTATTGATCATTTGCCGGTGATTGATTTAAGAAGTTTTTTATTTTGTACCTGTTTATCACTCATGCTTTTTATACCTGTAAATATTTTTCTATTCTCTTACTGAAACGTTCATCCATCATCAGCTGATTTAATACAAGAGACCAGTCTCTCACCGATGAGCCATTCCATTTCTTTTCCAGTTCTATGGATCTTAGATATAGTATTTTGTATACTGCACTTTCATTTGGAAATGATCCTTTTTTAGTAACTTTTCTATAGCTTGAATTGATTGATTCTATGGCATTTGTCGTATACATTGTTTTTCTTACGCTGCTTCCAAAATCAAATAACTGCTCTACAAATCTGAAATTGTTTTCCCAAACTTTTACTGCACCTGGATAATGACTCCATTTTTCACAGAATTTTATGAAATTTTCTTGGGCAGTTTCTAAATTTACTGCTGAATATACGCTTTTGATATCAGATGTAAACTTTTTATAGTCTTTTGTTGGAACATATTTCACACTGTTTCTGATAAGATGAACGATACATCTTTGTACAATTGTATTTGGAAATATTGATTTTGCTCCATCTTCAAGGCCGGATACACCATCCATTGAAATAAAGAAGACATCTTCAACCCCTCGCTGTTTGATTTCATCAAACACCTGCATCCAGTAATGCTTGCTCTCACATTCATCACCGATCCAGATTCCCAGAATGTCCTTCTTTCCTTCAAGATCATATCCCAAAATGACATATACAGCGTAATTGCTTGCTCCCTGATCCGTACGGATCGATATATAAAGACAGTCCACAAATAAGAAGGCGTAACATCTTTTTAAAGTACGGATTCTCCATTCATTTGCCTTTGGAATGATCGAATCTGTAATGTTTGAGATCATCTCATGTGATACTTCAAAACCATAAATATCTTCAATTGTAGAAGATATATCTCGTTGGGACATACCACGTGCATACAGAGCTATGACCTTATCCTGAATAGAAGAAACATCCGTTTGTCTTTTTTGAACAATTTGCGGTTCAAAAGAGCCGTCTCTGTCTCTTGGAGTTTTGATCGTAACATTTCCATAGGATGTCTTAAGATCTTTGGTGCCATATCCATTACGTCTGTTATCTGTTTTCTTTGGACCTTTATCATTGGATTGATATCCAAGATAGTTATCCATTTCAGCAGAAAGAAGTCCTTCCATAACAGATCCAAAAATATCTTTTAGAGCGTTTTGGATATCCTCTCCAGACTTTGGATGATATTGATCAATAATCGATTGTGCAAGATCAATAGTTGCATTATTTCTTGTTGTTTGATTTTTCATTTGTGCCCTCCAATCCTTAAAAGGTATTTTTTATACTACCTTATTTACAACAAAAATAAAAACTGTGTTCATTAGTTGTTAACTAACTTACACAGTTGATTTTACACTCTCAAATTATCGGCATTTATAATAGTATATCTCATTCAGGTCCATTTGTTTGGCATTCGGTATATATAGAGAACCTGATTGATCTTTTTGTTGGCAGTTTGTCGATAATTTTTATAATTGTAAATTGGTAGTTTACTTATGATACACCTACAGGCATCTTTCCTGTATGTATCCCAAGTATAGCATCCAGGTTTTCAAAAATAAGCCAAAATATCGAGAAATTTGCCTTTTGGTTCGAGTCCCTCTACTCTTTTGTGATAGAGCTAAGGGAGTCAAACTATTATAATTATTTTGCCATCCAACTTCCCAGATCCATCAGATATCAATACATATTTATGATTTAGACTTTTTAAGTTTTAGATTAGTTTA
>JAGHTX010000094.1 GCA_018065105.1 Bacillota bacterium | reverse complement strand
TTTATTAGGAGACCAACTATGAAAAAAATATTGCGAGATCATCCTATTATATCTTCAATCCTGTTTAGTATCGTTACTGGATTACTTGCACTAGGAATATTCATTTCAAATGGAAATCAATATTATTATCGAATATACTCTGGTGGCAATAAAGAAATTTCCAACGTATACATGGAACAGATTTCTGATGATGGAAAAGAAATACATCTAGTGGAACAAACATCCATCGAACAAAAAGAGGATTGTACTCTTATTCACTTTAAAGCCATAAAAGCTGGAAAGGGAGAATTACTCGTACGTTATACTTGTAAAATGCCAATGGGAAATAAAGTAGAATATTTGGATGGATCAAAACTATGGGTCACTTCATTCAAAACAATCTTTATCGGAAATAACATCTATCCCCGTAATGAAATATTCCCTTCTTATTTTGCGATTACACTCTATTCTGTAATAATGATTCTCTATTTTATCTGGCGAAGAAGAATGATTGTAAAAACAAGTATGTATTCCTACGAATATATGAGTACATGGTCCGGTCAAGTATTTTTTAACAGTATCTTTTTAGTGTATGCCCTTGTTTCAATCTTCTCTCTATTGACATTAAAATACATAGACGTGTCCTTGTTGTATTCACTCACAGGGAATCTATATCTTGCGATTACATTCTTAACTTTCCCTGTTGTCTTTTTGTTTTCACTCGCCATGACAATTAGTAACATATCATTGATACGACACGAAGGAAAAAGAATTACCAATACATTAGGAATCCTTACTGGGATTGGACTGTTTACGATGTTTTTGGGAATATTGATCCTATTCGTCCTATTCTTAAGACAAGGAAGAGACAATGCGTTTATTGCGGTTACCTATTCTGTTTGTAACGCATTCTATATCATTTTCTATTCTGCTTTCTCAGCCGCTATTATCAGTGGAATAAAAGCTGGAAAACATACCCCTGCATTTGATAAAGATTACATCATCATTCTGGGATGTGCAATCAAAGAAGACGGAACACTTTATCCGCTGATTCGTGGTCGTGTGGATCGCGCTATTGAATTTTGGAAAATGCAACAAAGACAAACGGGAAAAATTGCTACTTTTGTTCCATCTGGAGGACAGGGAGATGACGAAATCATTTCCGAAGGGGAAGCCATGAAACGATATCTTTTGGAACAAGGAATTCCTGAGCAATACATTTTAGCGGAAACAAAATCAACAACAACTTTAGAAAACATGAAATTTTCTAAAGAACTCATCGAAGCACAAAATCCATCGGCAAAAATTGCTTTTTCTACCACAAATTATCATGTTATGCGAAGTGGTATCCTCGCCAATCAGGCTGGTTTACAAGCAGAAGGGATGGGAGCGAAAACCAAATGGTATTTCTGGCCAAATGCACTATTAAGAGAAGTTGCTGGTATGTTTGCTTATCAACCAAAGATCCAAATTCTTACCCTAATTATATTAGGTTTACTCGCTGGTTTAACAGGTTATCTATATTTCTTGATTATGTAAAACTACAAATAGAAAACTCTAGTTGTATTTCTTTGAAATCAATCATTCTTAAACAAAAGAAAAAGCGTGCAAGTCAAATTACTCAACTTGCCGCTTTTTTAAGTTAAAATTCATTAATTTGATTTTGAAGAAATATCATTTTCTTTTTCTCTTCATTTCTTTTATGTTTCTTCAAAGAGGATTTGTTTTGAATCCATCCCTATTTATTGTTGACTCCAAATAAGTAAAAGAAGAGACATTTTCAAGCTATGATTCATTTAGGAAAAAGAAATGAATCTGCTACCTTAAAAGTTTTCAACTTCTCTTTCATAAGCTTCTATCAAAGCTTCCTGAAAACAGAATACAGTATTTTCCTTTATGAATTCACCTATATCCACTAGAATTGACTCTTCTAAATTATTCAAAATTTCTATGCGTTTGTTTGAAATAGCTTTTTGGATTGTCCCATATTCTCTTAAATAATCTTCTTCATAACAGAATAAGTTCAAATTTTCATACCTGTCTTTTAACTTCTGAGCGATCAATAAACCTTCTGGATCAAAGTCTCCACAATAATACAAAGTACATCCACTATTATACAAACGATCTAGCAGTAAATATGTACAAGTATTAATTTGTCCATTGCTGCAGATTAATCCCAAATTTCTTTTTTCCTGTTTAATTTTCAATGATAAGTATCGAAAAACAGAAGGATTTTCAATGATTAGAATATCCGAACGATGAAAAATACTGTTTTCATTTATCACATTGTATAAATTCACATTCCATGGTTCATATTCTTCATAAAAATATTTCCATTTCTTTGAATTTTCAGGTAAAACGTGACATACACAACAGTAATTGGATATATCATCTTTTAATAGACCGGCTATCTGAAACAGTTCAGTAATATGTTCTAAATCTCTAGATTTTTCTAGAATATGAAACTCATATTCAATGCCTTTTAGTAACAATTCTCTTTGGATCCCTTTATCAAAATAGTGAGGATTTCCACTAACACGTGTTGCAAAAACAGGTAGGGTCTCATATGTTTCTGAAAAACAAGGTAAGGTATCCAAAGCTTTAGAAACAATTAATAGATTTTCTTTTGAACAAGGAAATTCTCTATAAAGATCTAGTAATTCCTTTAACCACTCATACGATTTTAAACCCATCACTTGATTTAATAATGCTTTTTTATGTTCTTCAATTTTCTTTTCTTGTAATTCCCTTTTTTCTTTGTTGGAAAGAATATCTCCATAAAGAATTTTTAATACTTGTGCAAAGTCAACTTCTTCAAATTTTGTCCCCTGCAATCTTCTTTGCATTTGCGTATATGTAATAGAAAGTTCGTCTTCCAATGGAAGAGAAAGAAAAGCGGAAAGCCTTTCCTTCTCAATTTTAGATAGATTTTTAAGATGGATTTTTCCGCCCATTTGCCCCAAACTCTTATATTTTTTTAGCCAGGCATCCAAAAATCTCTCAAATCCTTCCTGCCTTAAATATTCTGCAAATTCTAGATAAATCATATAAACACACTCTTTTTCCGATTTCCGTTCCAAACATAAGATAGTTTCGTAATATAGTCCGCATTATTAGGACGATAAAGTTCATATATAGCTAAGCTTCTACATGTTGGATAGTCTCCCCATAAGGATTGTGAAGTCATAATATAGTCAAACTTAAATTTTTCTACAAGTTCAAACATTTTATCAATATTATTTTCATCTACACCCGCAAAAGCTTCATCTAGCGCAATAATAAAAGGTGCATCCTTTTTTGCTCCTTCAAACTTCGCAGCTACTGCTGAGAATAATGGCGCATACATAACGATGGCTTTTTCTCCTCCGCTATAAGAGTAGAATAATTTATTCGTTAATTCTTTCTTCGTTTCATTGGTTTTCTTTGCATATAACACAAAATTAAACCATAATCGGTAATCCATGACCTCTTTCATCAATTGATGGAAAGACTTCATTACATCCCCATCTAAACTTAGTTTTCTAGCTTTGGAAATTCGATTACGGAAATGATTGGATATTTGTTTCAAATCTCTGTCTTTAAGAATTCCCGCATCCTTTTCTAGTAGTTCAATAAGTTTTTTTGTAGACAATGTTCCATCTTCTTCTACATCCCTTGGTTTCCATCGAACACTAATTTGTAATCCACTGCTCGTATTCATTTCTTGCATATACTTTTCAATCTTAGTTACCCACTTTTGTGCATCCTGTATACGCTCGCGGATTTTCTTTCCAATCGAATTAACTAGAATTTCTTCAAAAATACGACGATCCTCATCTTGTATCAATAGATTCTGCATTTCAATATTATTTTTTAGAATCTCAATCAATTTCAAAAAAGGAATCTTTCGACCATTATAATTTGCATACAACAATAAGTGTGAAACACTCTTTTCCGTGTCATGTATTGGTTTTTGAACTTCATTTTCTAAATGATATTGAGCTAAATACTGTGTATTTTCATAGAAAACAGATTGCAACATACGAGCACAATCTTCTACTTTTTTATCCGATCCAGTAAGCGATTTACAATTATCGAGCATATCACCATCCATAAAAACAAGATGATTTTCGTATTCCTGTACAAGAACATCTTTATATTGTAAGAGTACTTCTTCGGATTCACGAACAATGTTTCTTTTTATTTCTAAATCCTCTTCATTTCTATTTACTTGGGTCTCGTAGACTGTTTTATCGTGTTCTGCATTATGGAGATTTAAATCTAATTGTTTCAATTGACTATCAATGGATTCCAATCGACTCATCTTTTCTTCAAAATGCAATTCCTTTAAATGATTCTCTAAATTTTGAATACTTTGCGTCAATACTTGAATGTCATCTTCTCTCTGACTAATCTCAAAATGCAGCTCATCCAGATCTTCCACAATACTGTCATATCGTTCCTGTGTATTTGATAGTAGGATTTCATTATTCTCCCAGGTACGAATTGTACTTTCCAAACGGTTCGTTACTCTTTCAAATTCATCTATATCATCCAAACGAATCTCTATCGCATTTTTTGACAATTTGATGATCAACAATTCACTTAACTCTTTGCATTCCTTAAGCAATTTGTTAGCTCTTTGATTCAGATCATTCTTTTCTTCTACTTTCTGATCTATTTGTCTCGAATAAAAATCAATACCCTTCTGATTTTCTTCGATGCGAGAATATGCCTGTTTTAATTCTTCTTCCTTTATAAAAGAACGATATTCCTTTTCGGCCAGTTCTAATAAAGCTTTTTGTTGCGATATTCGATTGTATAGTTCTTCTTTTTGTGAAGCAATAATTTCCATTTGTTGACGAAGTGACATGAGCTTTTCCTCACGAATTCGTCTACGTTTGGTTTGTCCAACTAAAACCGAAGGAATACTTCCATCAATTGTTCCAGAAAGAGATTGCCATTCAAAGTAATTTGAATCTAAGATTAGGCCATCCATGGTTTGTAAACCTAAAGAATTAAAAACATCAGATAGTTGGAATAAAGATGAAATCTCTTGCTCACAAATTGTTTCAAAGCTATTCTTGGTCCATAAGAAGATATCATGTCCTTCATGATTCTCTTGAATCTTTTCTTTGTCTTTTTCTTGTACAATCAAGGCATCCAGAAGATGAAGCTGAGACAATACTTCTTCCATATAATTTTCTTCTTCTACACTGCATGTGGTAGAAAAACGGATGCATTCATAAAAAGGAATAAAAGAAATCCCATTTTTTATCAGATTAGTTCGATTATTTTGCACATAGGTATCTCTTTGTGGTTCATACTCCTTTTGCGAATAGATTTTTTCATACTCTTCTTCCAATGTATTATACTTTTCACATACATCTTTCCATTCATATTCAAGTTGATGGATTGAATTCAGAATACTCGATGATTTTTCTTGATACACGGCGTACAGTATTTGCTGAATTGGATAGTAGTCCTTAGAGATTTCGTAATCCAACAAAGATTCAGTCAGTGATGTCAAAATATCTTTTGATAAGATGAGAACTTGATTCCCTGAACTATACTTATAAAAAGCCTCCTGATAAGCTTTTACAACTTCTCTATATTGCGATTCATTTTGTTGTAGAATTCTTGCCAATTCTTTTATATGACTTCGAATAGATTCAATCTGACTTTCTAAGCGAAGTAGGTTATCCTGCTCTCTTTCATACTTTTCGTATTGGGCTTTTAATCCTTTTGTCTTTTTACGTTCTTCACTTAAAGCCGTTCTCATATCCTTGTATGGATATTGTTTTGGATTTTGTTTCAAAACTGTATATTCACCAATTGGATAACTTTGATAAAGCTCTTCCAATTGTTTCAACAACTTTGTATAGTCTCTTTTAGAATCTTGTACTGAATCCAAATATTGATTCATTTGTTTCTGAACATCTATACGATTGGAATCTTTCTTGGCATAGGTATCCCTTTTCAATCCTAAAGAAATCTCATGTCCATCCAATGTCTGCTTATTCTGTTGAAGTTGTCTATATTTATTTTGTAGATCACTATCCATTAACGAATCTCTTTCGTTTTCTAAAATAGTCTTTGTGTTCTGATTATTTCGAATCTTTTCCCCTATTTTTACAATTTTTTCTTTTTGTTGCGCGATTTCTTTTTCTAAAGAAGACAATTCTTTACGTAAGCTTTTAACGTTTTTTTCCTCTTCTTGCCAATCGTGATATTTATTAAAAAGAATAGTTTCGTTATAGTTACGATACTGTTTTTCAATTTTTAAAGCGGATTCTAAACATACTTTTAAATTATCTAAAGTATCTTGTAGAGCATCCATAGAATTAATCGCTTCACTCATCGGACGAAGGTCATCATCACTTAATGGTGGTAACGATGTACTTAATAGTTCTGCAATTTTTACTGGTGTTAAAGAGTTACTTAATTTTGGTGCTCTCAATTTCAACAAAAGATCTAAAAAATCCTTATATTCTTCCAAAGTATCAAAGCCAAATAAGACCTCATTTACTTTTTTCATGTATTCTTTTTGGGAATCAATGACTTGATTATTTAAGATATTGACTAATTGTTTCTTGCTGAGTGTTAATCCATTTTCCATTAATCGAAAATCGTGATTAATTCTACGATTGTCTTCAATCACAAAATACCATACATCCAAAGGTTTGTTCTTACGGGCGTGTAATCCCATTCCCAAAGTTACATAAATATCACTTTCTTCTCTTTTACATTCTAGATATAAGTATCCAATACGATCATCACGGCTGGTGTTTTCATCAATTAGATAGGTATCCATTTTTCGCGATTTGGTTCCAAAGGAATCAATTCTTTCGCTGCTTCGATTTCCATCCAACAGTAGAGGAATGAAGCTTTGCATGGTTACTGATTTCCCACTTCCATTGCTTCCTCTTAGAAGCATATGTCCATTTTGAAAGAAAAATTCTTCCTCTTCATAGAACCAGAAATCAACCAGTCCCATACGATGCATGTGCCATTTACTTTGTTCCATGTTCCTTTTCCTCCTTAAAATAACCGTGCCATTTTCCAATCGCTGGTGCAAAAACAACTTGTCCTTCATCTTTCCAAGCTAAGCCTAACATAATCATTTCTTCTAAAACTTCGCTAGATAATGCATCTAGCTTCTTCTTTCGTAAAGTATTTGGTAAAAATTCATTCTCTTTTTTTATGATACGCTGAATGGTATTTTGTACATATGTTTCGTCTAAAGGTAAAAACTCACTTTCATCAATCTGTAAATCTTTATTTTTAATACGTTTTCTTAAATAACTAAACACTAGAATCACTAGTTCATGCATCGCATTATTCTTAGGAAATGTTTCCCCAAATTTATCTTCTTCATCTAATACCATATACGAGCTCGATTTTTGTACCTGAAACTCATAAGGTGCTATGTGCTGAAAATCTTTTTGAATACTCTTTCTAAATCTTCGAATGTAGTCAAAATCATCAAGGTTTTTGTTTTCCTGATAAATGCCTAGAGAAAGTAACAATCTTCGATATATTCTATGTTTTCGAGCATCTCCTCTATCTTCGTCTCTTTCCCATTCTTCTTGCATTAATTCTTCTGGTTTTTCTTTTTCAAATACATTCATAGTAAAACTTCTCATAAAATAACGAGAAAGTCCTGTACTTTCAAATAGAACTTCTATATCCTCGCTTTGAGCAAAAGAATCCGTATCCCCATCGTTTTGGATTATCAAGCTTTCTTGAAGACAAAATTTTAATACATTTACAAGTTTCTTTCGTCGTGAATACTGGTTCCAATATTCTTCATTCGTCTTTAACTGGATCTGAAGATGCTCGCAAAGATTGGATAGAATAAATTGTTCCTCATTGTCTTTTTCTTCTAGAAACATCAATACATAACAGAACAACTGATATTCTTCTACACTATTAAATTCATTGATTCCCATCCAAGGTTCCGCTTTTCCTGGAACTTTATCTAATCGCACAAAATCTGAATGTACAAGCAATGAATATCCAAAATTGTCTAGGAAATATTTCCTCAAATTTTTGGCGTCATCTTTAACCTTATAATACATTTCTGCATCTTTTCGCTTTAGTATCCATCTATTGATCAATAGTGCTTCTGTTGGACTCATTCTCTTTCTCCTCAAATATCAACTGAAAAGCTGGCATATAAAAATTACCATCTTCACATCGAACCTCACATTCTGCATTCTCGAAACGTCGTTCTAAAATAAATGTATCGTCTTCATCTTTTTTTGCTTTGCCACCACTCCTAATAGCTTTTGATACCCAAGTCAACAATGTCTTTCTTGTAAAGGCATCAATTACTGGCAAATTTCTAAAATCTAAAATTTGATTATGAATTAATTCTCTTACTATTTTTCTTCTTTTTTCGATTTTTTCTTCCAATTCCATTTTTTGAAGCCGACGTTCAAAGTCATGATTTTCCATACTTTGACGAACACTTTTCTTAGTTGCGATTCGAGAACGTGGTTCAAAGTGTAAATTGGATGGTTTTTCATCATAGACTCCTGAATGTATATTTTCCGTATTTCTTGAACCAATCAAGCGCGCATTCAGACAAGTTTTTACTCCAAAGACTCTTGCGCTCAACTCATGGGCTTGATATATATCTTCGCAACGTTCAAAAATAGAAGCCATATGATAATATTGCTCTTTTCGATTAGATCCTCTATTATTCATTTCCACAATCTGTTGCGCATATTTTGTGATTTTTCGAATAATCTCCTGAGATATATCATTTAATCGATCAAGTTCATTGATTCCATTTTCACCTAAGAACCAGCGATAAATACTTTCCCATTTCCCCATATACTTATCAAAAACATCCTCGTATTTTAATGTGACTTCAATACGTGGAATGGAGCATTCATATTGAGTTGCTTTATCTACAAGGAACATTATTGTTTCTCTCGGAAGATTTCTTAATAGAATTTGAATTAAGCTTCCCTTTTCCTGCATATTCTTAACAAAAATGCGTAAATAAGAAATTAAATTATCTTTGAACAATAAAAATTCTGTCGTTTTCATCAGTTCTTCCGCTTTGGCACTATTCAGTGTCTTGATATAGTCCTGATATTTTTGATTTAATCGTACGAAATCACTCATGAAATCATCCATCCAAAAATGAACAGATTCTTCAGAAGATTGCATCATATTTTCGTATTCCTGAAGTTTTTCTAAGAATTTCATAATGAGAGTTGGCTCTAAAGAAGATCCTTCGATATCTAGATTTTCCAATCGCATTGTCATACGTTCTATTTCTACTGTATATTTTGATAACTGATAACGAAATCGTCGATTCTTAAAATCTTCAATGGTACGAACTTTTTGAGCATCTTGTACAGCTAGTAAATTCTTCCATTCCGTTAGACTTTGAAGATCTTGTTGACACATCTCTATCGTGTAATTTTCAAAAAGCCCGCTATCAACCATCTTCTTATAAATGTCTTCCCGATATAACCAATAATTAATTTTTTCATACTCCTCAAAAAAGGTACGAATGATAAATCGATAGCGTGCCACATTTATTGCACTTAAATAATTAACTTCCGTTATAGGTTTTAATGTGTTTATATCCATATTGCACTTCTCTTTTCTTTACATGTTTATTATTATAGACTATTTTGACACTATTTATGCTTATTAAACATAAAATTTCCATTTCTAGTTACTATTCACCGAAATAAGTAGAATGTGAAAGTCTCAAAAATCTTGTCAAGAGGGTTTATCCACAATTTGATAATTTTTTTATAAAATTTAAGGCTTCTAAATCGC
>JAGHTX010000034.1 GCA_018065105.1 Bacillota bacterium | reverse complement strand
TGGTGCAAGGATGTAGAATTTACCCAAAGAATTGCCTACAGTTTGGATGGCGGAAAAACTTTACAAAAAATACCCGAAGCATGTATTGAAACCATCTGTAGTGTGAACCGAGATCCAAAAGTCTTTTATCACGACAAGTCCAATGCGTATATCATGGTTCTATGGTTAGAAGAAGCCGATTATGGAATCTTCCGTTCTACCGATATGATGCATTGGCAAATGCAACAGAAAGTTACGATTGCGGATACTTGGGAATGTCCAGATCTTTTCTGTTTAAAAGTTGAAGAAGGAAAAGAGAAATGGGTATTCTGGACTGCCAGTGGGGTATATATCGTAGGAGATTTTGATGGATATACCTTTACCCAGACAGGTGGGCCAAAGAATGCCTATATTTCCCAATTACCTTATGCAGCACAAACGTATTCCAATATCGCAAATCGTGTGGTTTCGATTCCCTGGCTTCGTTTGGATAACGATGGCAGAAGCTATACAGGTTCTTATGGAATTCCTGTAGAGTTCTCTTTAAAAAATACCGAGGCAGGGTATACTCTAGTACAAAAGCCAGTTCGAGAATTATGGCAAAATTGTGAAGAAATTGAGGCTCCTTTACAAGATTCTATGGTTATTGTTACAAAGGAAGAAAGAGAGTTATACACTTTTGAAATCAATGAAACATTAGTTTCCTACAATGCGCAATCCGGTATACTACAAGTAGGGAAAGAAACATACAATTTGCAAAACGGATATAAAGAAATTCTATTCATACTAGATGACAACATTTTAGAAATGTTTTTTGATGGAGGAATTAGTGCGGGATCTTTTGCGCTGAATTCAAATCAAGAAAGTTTTTCAACCGACATTTCTTGCAAGTTCTATAAAATTAAATAAGGAGAAAAAAAGGAGTTCATTTCCCATAAGGAAAGGACTCCTATTATTTTATTAAAAATCTTCGTCAAACTTGCCGTCGAAGAAATCATAGTCATCGTCAAAATCGTCATCGTTAAATGGATCGTCTTCATCGCTAGTACTAGCACTTGGTTTTTCTTTTCCATCAGATTGATCAATTTCCGGCTTAGTGGTTGAAGAATCTTCTACATCTTCTTCTTGTACTTCTTCTTCAAAGAAATCATCATCAGTCATTTGTTGCATGTTAAGCGTCATAAAGAAAGTTCCTAGAACCATTGTATACGTCATAATAACGGCAATCACAAGAACTCTAGGTGCTCCAAAACGAACATGTTTTCCTTGTACATTGTTAAATAGGCAAGAGATACCAATCACAAATAACTCCATACAACAAGGAAATATCACAAACACTTCCTTAGTAAAGATTCCATAGAGTAAGAATGGCAAGGTAAGAGCGGTCATCACAATACAGAGAATATTGAATGGTTTCGATTTAGGTTTCATAAATCGCATTCTATCTCTAACCTCATAAACCGTCTCAACTTTATCGGCAAAAGACTTTTCTCCATAAATCTCTTCTTCGACAAAAGGCTGTTCATCGACAAACGATTGCGAATTATTTTCTTGCTCGATTATTTCTCTTTCGCACCACATTCTGTACAGAATTTAACTCCATCTTCTAAAGGGATTCCACAATTTCTACAATATCTCATAATTTTATTCCTCTTTCTGGTTTATTACGAAATGAAAAATGCCAATTCTATGGAATTCAAAAATGAAAATGTTGAATTTGGCAATATAATTGTTGAATTAAGTAAAAAAGGATGCAACTACGTTTCGTTACATCCTCTTAGATCTTATTAAGCTCTTTTCTTATTTAAAAGTGCGATGATAGCTGCCATTGCGGCTAATGCAGCTGCTGCTAAAGCTGCGAAGAAGCCAACATTTGTTTGTTCTCCTGTGTGAACATCTTTATTCTTTTCTGGAGCTGGTGTTACGGCTTTTGCGATAGTGTAGTTTACTTGTACAGATCCAACATATTGTCCTTTTCCAGTAACTGTCATTGTATATGTTCCTGCATCTTTTGCGACATTGTTTGTTAATGTGTAGTCAGTTCCTTCTTTTAGAACTACATCTCCACATGTGATTCTTACTTTTTGTGTTTGTGCTTGTCCGTTAGCTGTTAAGCTGTTTGCTAGAG
>JAGHTX010000016.1 GCA_018065105.1 Bacillota bacterium | reverse complement strand
AACTAATTCTGGATGATTCACATCGTTCAGATTTATTTAGCTGGTTTCACTCGGTTTCGGCAGTGGCTTTTGGCAGTTTTTCATAAATTCTTTACACTACCATACTTACTTCCTATTATAATCAATCTCGAAAAATAAGAAAAGAGACGGAATACGCCTCTTAGATTTCTTCTACTTTTTGTCTTTCTACCAGTTCGGCAAACAATCCGTGATTTTGGATCAATTGTTCATACGTACCATCTTCCACAATACGTCCATCGTCGATCACAATAATACGATCACAGT
Source organism: Bacillota bacterium (assembly GCA_018065105.1). Taxonomy (GTDB): domain Bacteria; phylum Bacillota_I; class Bacilli_A; order Erysipelotrichales; family Erysipelotrichaceae; genus Floccifex. The sequence continues at coordinate 12,113 of JAGHTX010000016.1, read as the reverse complement.
GACGAATCGTTGATAAACGGTGAGCAATCACAATTCTGGTACATCTTAGTGCATCCAAGGATTGAGAAACTTGTTTCTGGGTAATGTTGTCTAAGGCACTGGTTGCTTCATCAAACATCAGGATTTTTGGTTTTCCTACCACCGCACGGGCAATCAACAATCTTTGTTTCTGTCCTCCCGAAATTCCTTTGGCACCTTCCGCAATCAAGGTATTCATTCCCATTGGCATACGTTCGATATCTTCATCGATATGCGCAATAGCGGCTGCATTCCAGGCATCATCCAGCGTTAACTGTGGATGACTGATGGTAATATTAGAGAATAGGTCTCCCTGGAATAGTTCTCCATTCTGCATAACACATCCAATGTGTTTACGAAGGGTCTTTAAATTTAATCGGTTGATATTGCGGTTGTCATAATAGACCGCCCCTTTTTCTGGTGTTTCAAAACCTAACATCAGACGAAGAAGGGTGGATTTACCACATCCGGTTGTTCCACAGATAGCGACATACTCTCCGGATTTAATTTTTAGATTTAAATCTTTTAGAACATATGGCATATCCGGATTATAGCGAAAAGACACATTGTTCAATTCGATCGAACCCGATAGACGGTTGACCATATCTTTATCTTCCCCATTATCTGGAACGGTTTCTAAGATTGGTTTTGCCATATCCAGAATCGGTTTAATGGTCGCAATGGTTAGCGCGATGGAAGACATTTGGCTAAAAGCAGCTTCAATCATTCCATACGAAGCATTAAAAGCGACATAGTTTTCTACACTTACCTGACTGCGGATTGCCAAGGCATACATCACTAAGGTTCCAATCAAACCAATTCCGGTTGATAGAACCGAATTGATCTTAATGAACAAGGGTGGATTGTACAACATCTTTAATTCTTTCGAGTACGAATCTGCCCATTTGGCAAAGGCTCTTTTTTCCGCACCAGCCAGTTTAATTTTTTGAATTCCTGAAAGAATGGAATAAGCCATACCATATTCCTGGGTGCTGATGTCCATGCTCTTCTTTGTGATCTTTGTTTGTACTAACGTAGAGACAACTGAAAAAAGTAAGGTCACAATGGTGATACAAATGGATGGTACCACTAGAGCAGGAGCAAAAGTAAAGATTTGTCCAATATAGATCAAAGAGAATAAGGAACTCAATCCAGTTGTGACAATGGAATTCATCAATGTCGAACATAATGAATTTACATAATCCAGTCTTTGGGATAATTCCCCGGAGTTATATTGACTAAAGAAAGAAGATGGTAAATTCAATATACGCATCATGACGGCGGCTTCGATCCCCATGGCCTGTTTGTGAGAAAGCTTTTGATTAATCAGCGTTGAGGCTGAACTTAGTAACATCATGGAAAGCGATACCGACAACATATAGATTGTCAAGGCAACTAATACCCTTACACTTTGCGATTGTACGACGGTTGAGAACAATAGCTTTGTAAGGTAAGGATTTAACATACCAATCAAGGTAATCAATCCCATAATTCCTAAGGTGTATATAATATCCGATGCCGAATAGATGGAAAACATATATACATATAGATCCTTAATGGTTAGGGATTTTGAAGGAAATGGTTTGTAGAAACAAATCGCATCCTTTTGGATAGAATCGATATTTCTTTTATGAATATGAATCGTTTTCCCTGTATCCGTATCTAAATAATGATATCCAGAAAAGGTATCGGGAATCAGGGCGACTACTTCATCATCATCCTTTTCTCGAGCCAGCATTGGCCCATAGGCATCTTTATACCATGTATCGGTTAGTTTTACTTTTCGACACATCAATCCGTAACATTCCAAAAGATAGTCAAATTGTTCATCCACATCTTTTATGTAATTTGGAATTTCAATGTCGCGAATTTTTATATGATAATATTTTAATACGTCTTCAAAAGCAGAACGTGCCACTTGGGAATCGTTGATTTTTCGACGAATGGAATCCCCAATAATAGCCTGGGCAATGGAGTCAAACGCCTGGGCGAATTGATCTTCGTCTTGGAGTCTTCTTTGTTCAATTTGGTTGTTAAAGAATCCCATACGTTTTCCTCCTATTCATTGATGACCAACTCACGGTAGTAATCGCAAGAGTTGATCAATTCTTTATGTGTACCACGGGCAATGATTTCTCCTTCTTTCATCACAAGAATTAAATCACAGTCACGAATGGTTGATAAACGGTGCGCAATCACGATACAAGTGATTCCACGTTGGGCAATGGATTTTACAACTTCCGCTTCCGTTTTGGCATCGAGCGCACTGGTTGCTTCATCCAAGATGATAATGGTTGGATCCTGGGCCAAGACACGGGCAATTTCCAAACGTTGTCTCTGTCCTCCAGAGAAGTCTTTTCCACCTTCTGAAAGCTTGTATTCATACCCTTCCGGACGTTTCATAATGTCTTCGTGAATGTGGGCATCTCGAGCCGCCAAGATGACTTCGAAATCCTGAATGGTGTCATCCCACATACGAATGTTGTTCTCAATGGTATCTTCAAAAAGAATGATATCCTGATCCACAATGGCTACCGAAGATTTAAAGATGGATTTATCAATTTCGGAAATCTTTTTCCCATTAAAGAGAATTTCTCCGCTCCATGGTTCATACAATCCGGATAATAATTTGGAAATGGTTGATTTTCCACATCCAGAGCTTCCAACAAAGGCAACCTTTTGTCCTTGTTCGATCGTAATGGAAATATCACGAATTACCGGATCCCCTAAACGGGCATATCCAAAGCTGACGTCTTTGATTTCTACTTTTCCGGTAATTTTTTGATCTTCCTGTCCTTCAATTTCTTTAAAGACAGAATCGGAAGGATATTCCATAACGTCTTCAATCAATTCCATCTTCGTACGCATTTCCTGTAATGTTTGCGAAGAATGGATCAGCATTTGAGCAGGCGCACTAAATCCAATCAAATATCCCTGGAAGGCAAGGATCATACCTTGGGTAAACTTCCCTTGCATAATCAAATACACTCCTACCGAAGTGATGATAATATTGGTTGCACTGCTCACAAAACTAGGTAGAATCCCTACACCCTGATTTAAGCGATCGAATGCCACTCTTCCGGCATTGACACTGGCTTGATATCCACTCCATTTGGAGAAGAAGCCATTTTCTGCCCCAGACGCTTTGATTGTTTCAATCATCTGCATTCCAGATACTTGTAAGGAACCTAACTTCGCACTATCGCGCATTTGGGTTCTTGTTAGATTGACACGTTGTTTCGAAATATAGTTTGATGCGAATCCGTTGATGACTAAACTGGCCATTCCTATTATGGAAAGAAGCACAGAGAATCGTAACATGACAAACAGATAGAAAAACATCATTCCCACATTGATCACAAGAGGAACAAAGGTTTGAATCAAGGTATTGGCAATATCGGCATTGGAAGTCATACGTCCTTGAATATCCCCGGTCATTCTTTGCGAGAAGAATTCCATTGGCATATTTAGCACTTTCCAGAAATAGCTGGTAGAACCGACTGCTGCCATTTTTCCATTGATGCGCATACTATAAACGGCTTGTACAAAATTGGTAATGAGTAAGATTATATCAAACGCAAACAACATACATAAAAATGGCATCACCCAGTCGGGATTCTTTCCTGGTAGCAGGTGGTCAATAAAGACGCGATAGAATCCTGGAGAAATGATGGAGATCAAAGAGCCGATGATCGTTGTAACAAGCACAAACATGGCGGCACTTCCATTTCCTGTTAATCGTTTCTTCGCAAAAGCGAGCATACTCTTTGGTTTTCCTTCGGGAACAAAGTTTTCTCCGGGTTTGAACAATAGAGTAATTCCGGTAAAAGCCTGGTCAAACTCTTCCATAGAAACGGTGCAGGCTCCTCTAGCTGGGTCGTTTATGTACGCTTTGTTGTTTTTAAAACCATCTAAGACAACAAAGTGATTTAGATTCCAGTGAATGATACATGGAAACGTTGCTTCTTTTTTTATTTCTTCCAATTCCAATCGGTATCCATCGGCTTCCAGACCATAGAAGCGAGCGGCTTTTAAAATATGAAAGGCATTGGATCCATCTCTGGAAACTCCACAGTCTCTTCGTACCACTTCCAAAGGAATCCATTTGTCGTAATAGGCAAGTACCATATCTAAGGAAGCGGCTCCACACTCTAAGGCTTCCAACTGCATGATGACTGGTACTTTAACAACTCCTTTTTGAATTGGTGACTTTAATTTTTCTTTCATACTAATTTAGTATAAAAGTTTTAGGAGCCACACTGTCGATAATGATGTCTGCTTTATAGCTTCCATCTTCTAAATCCGTTTTTACATTTGCGGTATATACCCAATCGGTATCCGAAAGTTTTCCTGTATCTTTTACGAATTGTCCGAGTTCGCTTGCCGAGATTGGTTCGGTAGATATCGTTTCGATGGTATACTTCTTGTCTTCTACCACAACACTCATTCCCTTTTCTACTTCGGATAGGTGTTCCTGTCCTACATAGATTTCAAGAATGCCATTTTCACATCGTGCTCCACAAGCCAGCTTGGTATCCAATCTTCCAAAGAAGCTCCAAACAAGGGCTCCACAAAGCACGAGGATAATTCCGCCTAGCACAAACCACAATCCTGGGTTTGATGCCTTTAAATATTGATCCAGTTGTTCTGGTGAATTGATTCTTTCATATGTTTTTTTTCTAAATAATGTATCTTTTGCCATAATCTGTTTCCTCACATATATATACTATACTAGAAATTTGTCTACAAAAAAATCCTTCTGGCTTTCAGAAGGACTATTTTACATCTTTTGGGCGAATAAAATCGGAATAGACACCGCGAGCTCCCTGATCCAGACACTTTTGGGCATTCTTCACATCGTTTTCGGTGTGTACATACACATCCAATCCGTATTGATCGGCAATGTATTGAATGGTTGGACAATAGTAGATTTCCCACATAGATACCGCATCGACATTGTGATTTCTGGACCATCGACAGATTTTCACAAAATCTACAACGTTTCCATTCCAGTACTTATAGGTCGCATAGATATGATTTTTAAAAGGATAGATTTCTTTGACGGTTTCTACCATGCTCGAAGTATAAGATTGCACGATAAAACGATCCAAGACTTCTAAGGCATCGACTTCCTGGGCCTGGCTAACCATCGCACAGAAATTGGCTCTTACTTCTTCTACAGAAGCGTCTTTGGTGTCGGTTACGATCCAGACATCTTTATACTCTTTTAACAGTTTACATAGATCCTGAAAAGATAATGGTGTGTATTTTCCTAATATCTTTTTGGATTTAAATGTTTCTAAAGTTGGAATGTGTTCTTCATCAATGCCTTCCTGTAATTCGGGATCTTCCCATAAATGTCGACAGACCAGCTTTTGATCACTGGTAAGCACAAAATCCACTTCCATAGCGCGATACCCATTTTGAACACTTTCTTTAAAGGTTTCAAGACTAGGCACCATACGCATTCCATCAATGGATCCTAAAGAGTGGGCTACAATCTTTTCCCCTTTCCAGTCGCCTGTTTTTTCACCTTTGTAACAATCTTTTAATAGATAGGTTTGTTCCAATTCTTTTTCCAGACTTGTGAGGGTATGTGGAAAAAGGAAAGGAAAATAGAATAGACTGGAAACAATGGCACATACACTGATAAGAAACGTACAAAGCGTACAAAGAATCTTATGATTTCGTAAACTGCATACGAATAGTAAACCGATAAGAATAAAGGCGATGCCAATGCCTATAAAGATCTTATCGGCAAAAAGAATGGCTAGACTTTTCCAGGAAAGTAGACTGCTGACATAGGTATATAATGCAGCTATAGAAGCAATCCATAGAAAGCTTACCAAAAGTCCTATAAAGAATTTTTTCATAGGCATCTCCTATTCAAAGTAATCTTCAAATTCTTCTTCGTATTCAAATTCGTCCAATGTGGATTCTAGTGCATCCATTTCCTGATCGAATTTTTCATCTTCTTCGATCTGTTCTAGATATTCTTTTACCTCATCGCTATCCACTTCATAAGGGATTCCTTTTTCAATGCAGAATTTTCGAGCAAGGGCTGTATAGACAATGTAACGATAGTGGTTATAGTCTTCTTCCAAACCTAGATAACGGATTTGCGAACGGAAATTGCGGAATGGTTTTCCATTGTGCAAAGCGTGGTACAAACGTTGTTTGTATCCGGTATTTAATAAATCGTCGGTATATTGTTCCATGATATCGTATTCTCTTAAATCTTTTTGTTCAGGAAGCGATACATATTCTTCTAAAAAAGGAATTTCATCAAAGGCATCCAATTCTTCTTTAGTGAAAGTTTGTCTTTCGTCTTCACTAAGAGGAACAAAGACAATTTCTCCTTTTTCGGTATTTACATACCCTTTCCACGAAGCATCCATATCTTCGAAGGCTTCGGCTAAATCTTCAATCCAAATACTTTTCTTTGTCATATTTATCACCTGTTTCTTTCTCTCATTATACTATAAGAAAAGAGAAAATACAGATTATGCATTTTCTCCTTGTAAATCTTCATAGAATACCAGTTGGGAACGACCACGATCCTTGGCCTGGTAAAGCGCTTTATCGGCACTTTGGTACACGTGTTTAAAGCTGTTCATATCTTGTGTAGCTTTTACGGCTCCCATAGAAATGGTACAACTTTGTGGAAGGGTTTGAATTTGAGAAATCAGCGTGTTGTAGATCATTTGAATTCGTCTTCTTTGGATACACGGATTTTGATTCTGCTTATCACAAACAATGACGGCCGCAAATTCATCTCCACCTAGTCTTCCGGCAAATCCATCTTTTTCTACCTGTTGTTGAAGGATCTTTGCGACAAAGGATAGTAAGGAATCTCCGGCCATATGACCATAGGTATCGTTGTATCCTTTAAAGTTGTCAACATCCATAATCATAAAGATTACCTGTTTTTCTGGATCTAAGAATTGTTCTTCAACGTTATTGACAAAGGCTTCGTGATTATATAGTCCTGTAAGAGAATCTTTACGAATGACATTTCCCCATCGATCAATCTGGCGAACACGTTTTTCTTCTTCCATTTCTTTGATATCCTGGATCAGTCTTGTATCGTCCAGATCGGTGAAGCGAATAATTTCGTGTCCGTTTTCTAAAGTTCGTGAAGTACCTATGACACTGCATACGATTCCTTTTCTTCCTTGAATTCTGAATTCCAGAGATTTTATCGTTTCTTCTTTTTGAAGAATGATTTCTTCTTTAAAGTCCGCTATATCTTTTGGTGGTATTAAAGATAAAATGGTTGGATTGTATTTCTGAATGTATTCTTCATCAAATCCTGTTAAATTGCGAGCTTCCTTGTTCATAGAAACGATGTTCAATTCTTCATCGAGTTCCAATTCACAGATGGATAGAGCATGTACATGGTGTTTTTTGGCATCGCTGTTTTGAATCTCATTGACCTTTTGTTCTATCACACTTACCGTTTCTTCTTCGTTGATCATCGATAAGAACTGAGAAGTGATATAAGGATCAAATTGTTTTCCAGCACATCTTCGTAGTTCCTCACAAGCTTCTTCTTTGGAAATGGCTTTGTGATATGGTCGGTCATGGGTCATCGCATCGTAGGCATCCACAATCGCAATGATTCGAGAAAGAACCGGAATGCTTTCTTTAGAAAGACCATATGGATATCCACTTCCATCCCAGGCTTCGTGGTGGTATAGAATGCATTCGGCAATGCTTGATAATTCTTCACTGGCTCGAGCAATTCGATATCCTTTTTCGGTATGGGTCTTCATGATCTTCCATTCGTATGGATCCAGACGTTCGGGTTTATTTAAGATTTCAATTGGAATTCCAATCTTTCCAATATCGTGTAATAAACACAATAAGGATAAATTGCTTAATTGCAGGTCGGTAAAGTTCAATCGTCTTCCTAATTGTTCTCCCATAACGCGAGTTCGGGCAACATGTGCTTCGGTTTCTTCATCGCTTTCAATTAGGGTCTGTGCTAAAGAATCGAGTAAAGAAGAGTGAGCCGAAGTGTGGTCCATCAGCTTTTGAATACGCACACTGTTTCGTGCATTTTCTACAGCTTTTTCTATGTCGGTGTCAGTATTGGTTACACTAACCGCATACTGCATATCCATTCTAAAGTTATCGAGTTCTTTTTCATGACAACCCTGGCGTACTTTTTCAAGACAGTCATGCATCTGTTTAGCACTGTGTTTTGGCGAAATCGCCATCAGATTGGCATCGTTTAAGCGTACAAAATAGGTATCTTTGGAACAGTATTTTTTTAATTGTTCAACCATATGTATGATGCATTGATCCCCTACTTCTTCTCCTAAGGTCTTATTGATTTCGGCCAAACGGTTGATATCACATATCGCAATGGCGGCATTTTTAAATGGATGGGCATTATTGCGAATGTAGCGCTCGAAAGAATTTCGGGTATGGAATCCGGTTAACAGGTCGTATTCTAAGGAAGTATCGGTAAATACGAACAGTCTTCCAATCGTACGATTTTTATCGTCCAGAATAACCCGGAAATCCACACGATAGGTATAAATCTCATAGTTCCATAGGAATGTTGTCTGTTCATTGCTTAATTCCAATTCGGGACTGAACTTCCAAGTTTTTAAGAATTCTTTTAGATAATATGGTTCGCCTTGTTTCCAGTTTGGAACTAGGAATTTGGCTAGACGGTTCATGGATGCCAGCGCGTTTTCTTCTCCAAATAGAATGACTGCTTGCCCGATTTCATCCAATACGACCTGTCGGATGGCATTTAACATTCCCTTTTGGGAATTATGGAAGATATCCCAATACATGATAAAGGCGCATAGACTATAAGAGAACTGGGAATAGTCTAACAATCCTAAATCTTGGAAGAACAGGCATACAAAGTTAAAGGCAATACAGGCTACCAATCCAAAGATAATGGTGTAGTACTTTCTTCGATAGACCGGTGGCGTACTTATGATTTTTCGAGTGATATAGACAACCATGATTATAATCAAGGCATAGCACAAGACATATACATGGAAGCTGTATAAAAAATGATTTTGGAATACCCATGGAAAGATCAAGTTTGGATCGTAACCAAAGCTAATGGACCATTCGGTCAATGGGTTGGTGATCTGGATCAAAAAGTCTGCGACTACAAAACACAGGGCCAGATTGATCAGAGTACGTTGTTTCTTCTTGAACTTGACGCCAGTGTAATACATGATATGAAGCAGCAAATAGAACAACATAAAAGGGATAATCGCAAAGAAAGTACCCATGGTAATTTTTGCGCCCATGTAGCTATTTCCGACAAAGAAGGTCATGGTATAGAAGAATTCCATCAAGCCTAATAACACCAAAGTGGTGACAAAATAACGAGTAGATTCTTTTTTACTTTTAAAGGTAAAATAGGCTAACGAAAAATCCGTAATAATAACCAGCGTTGCCAATACGATATATATATACTTTTCCATGGATTTATTATAACAGTTATAAACTAAAATGTTTTGTATATTATCACAATATATGTGTATTTTATCCTCAAAAATAAAAGAGAACGATTTGTTCCCTTTCTAGAATATGATAAATTTTTTCTTTTTCTTTTCGTCATCGGATTTTCCAAAAATCATACGGGTTCCCGCTTTCATCATTTTATATCCAACTGGAATAAAAATAACCGATGTACAGATAACTAATCCAAAAATAACAGAGACAACCCCCACAGGAACTTTTATAAACAAGTGGATGGCAACAGGTAAAGCCTTTCTTATAAAATTCGTAATGGTACGAACAAGCATGGCAGTTAAAACGATTAATGAAATTAAGGACATCATGGAAAATCACCTCGTATTAATTATACTCAATTTTTATGGTTAATTGTATAGGTTTTATACTTTTGTATATAATAAGTAGAAAGAGGTATTAATTATGAAACAATTTCCGAAAGACTTTTTATGGGGAGCTTCTTCTTCCGCCTTCCAAATTGAGGGAGCCTGGAATGAAGATGGAAAATCAATGAATGTCCCCGATTATAATTCGTTTAAGAAATCGCATATACAAGCCGATAGTAAGGTAGCCAGTGATTTTTATCATCACTACAAAGAAGATATCGCCTTAATGAAAGAATTGGGTATGCATATATATCGATTCTCGATTTCCTGGTCTAGAATCATTCCGGATGGAGATGGTGAAGTCAATACAAAAGGTATCGATTTCTACAACAATGTCATTGATTGTTTGATAGAAAATGACATTATTCCTTTTGTGACCTTATTTCACTTTGATACTCCCTATCCTTTAGTTGAAAAGTACAATGGATGGGCCGATCGTCGTTGTGTCTATGCGTTTGAAAAATTTGCGAAAGTTTGTTTCGAATCGTTTGGAGATCGAGTAAAACTTTGGCAAGTACACAATGAGCAGAATTTAATGATTCGTGTCGATGAAAGAATGAACATTGAAGAAAGCGATTCGTATAAAGCCGATGTACTTCGTTATCAAATGGATTATCATATGTTTCTTGCCCATGCCTTAGCAACCAATGCGTGTCATGAAATGGTAGAAGGAGGAAAGATTGGTCCAGCTGTTTCTTCTACCATAACCTATCCAACCACAAACAAACCCGAAGATGTATATGCAGCTAAGATGAACAATCGTTTTAAGACAGATTATTGTTTAGATGTGCACTTTAATGGAGAATATCCAGGATATTTTAAGAAGTATTTAATGGAATGTAACTTATTTCCAAAAACTGAACCCGGAGATGAAGAATTATTAAAATCGGCTAAAATGGATTTTATTGCGCTAAACTACTATCGTACTCTATCCGCTAGTTTCCTTCCAGTAGACGAAGAACATCCATTAGGTACAAAACATAACGACATCGATTACGATCTTTATGGATATTTTAAGATTGATAAGAACATCAATCTAAAAGCAAGTGAATATGGTGCTCAAATCGATCCAATGGGATTAAGACTGGTATTAAATGACTACTACGACCGATATCATCTTCCATTGATCATTACGGAAAATGGATTAGGAACAGCCGATGTATTAACCGAAGAAGGAAAAGTACACGATGACTATCGTATTGATTATTTAAAAAATCATATCGAAGCGATTCACGATGCCATTGAAGATGGAGTAGATATGATGGGATATTGTCTATGGTCATTCATGGATCTATTAAGTTCTCATCAGGGATTTAAGAAACGATATGGTCTAGTCTATGTAAATCGAGAAGATCACGATTTAAAAGATATGGCACGTATCAAAAAAGATAGCTTTTATTGGTATCAGAAGGTTATCCAAAACAATGGACTATAACAAAAAGAATGGAACCGAAAGGTTCTTTTTTTAGTCCTTTTCAAAAGCTTTACCACAAAAAAAGGCTAACCATTTATAAACAATGGTTAACCGTTAATAAAAGAAAAATAGCATAGAATGCAATTCCTTATAGGTAAGATAGTTCCACAACTTATGTGAGTTGGTATAGAATAATTCAATTCATGTTTAAGTGTCAATCCCTCATAGGTAAGATAGTTCCAACTGTATTTATCAGTTGTATCTACATCGTATCAAATTTTACTGTGCCATTCAATGGTGAAAAGTCGGTCAGGCTTTTTTCTTTGAGTGCTCGAATATGCGATAAAATGGGGCTTTTTGGATTTCTTCAATTTTTGTGTTTTACCCGACCGACTTTTTTGTTTGTACTAAAAAAGAACATATCATGTTGACATGTTCTCTAATTTCTACCAGTTAAATGAAAATCTAGATGATTTTGATGAAGATTCACTTAATACTTTTCCTGTTTCTGCATTTTTTACAACAATGTGGTAGTTATAATTTTTGTTTCCTTTTAATTGGTTAACTATTTCAATATTGTCCATTAATGAATCTACCAATGTTTTTTCTTCACTAGTCATTTCCTTGTGGTTAGTAGTGATTTCAAAATCATCGAATGTGTTTTCGTTATAACTTAAACCAGTAATTTCGTTGTCATCGTTATCAATGATTTCTTGAACACGATTTTTCATATATTCTAATTTACCTTTTAAGATTTCTTTAGCACGTTTTGGAGTAACTGTAATTGTTGCGGTACCATCTAA
>JAGHTX010000146.1 GCA_018065105.1 Bacillota bacterium | reverse complement strand
GAAGTATCAAGTGATTTTAACAGTAGGAAGTCAAGAATCTTGTGAATGCGAACTAGATCAAACTAGTGATTTTATTGTTGCGATTGGTTCGAACAAAATGGGAGAAGGAGATCCAGCTTTAGGAACGGCTTTAATGAAAGCCTTCATTTTTGCCCTAACAAAACAAAATCAATTCCCAACAACAATGTTGTTCTTTAATTCTGGAGCATACTTAACATGTCAGGACAGTGATGTTCTAGAAGATCTAAAGACATTAGAATCCAAAGGTGTTGAAATCTTTACATGTGGAACATGTTTAAATTTCTATGGATTGAATGAAAAACTCGCAATCGGTTCTGTCACAAACATGTATGACATTGTTGAAAAAATGGAAAAAGCTGGAAAAGTAGTAAAACCATGATAAAAGATTTAATTGTTGTTCGTGGCGGTGGAGACATTGCTACGGGCACTATTTATAAATTGAAACAAGCTCGATTTAATGTCCTAGTCTTAGAAGTGGAATATCCAAGTGCGATACGAAGAAATGTCGCCTTTTCCGAAGCTGTGTATCAAGGCGAACAAACTATTGAAAATATGACTTGTTACAAGGCAAATTCAATAGAAGATGCTCAAAAGTTATTGGAAAAAGGAAAGTTAGTCGTGTTAGTGGATGAAAAAGGAGAATCCATTGACTATTTCAAACCACAAATAGTGGTAGATGGAATATTGGCAAAGAAAAACTTAGGTACCAGTAAGACTATGGCACCTATCACGATTGCCTTAGGCCCTGGTTTTGAAGCCGGTGTGGATGTGGATGCTGTCATCGAAACAAAAAGAGGACATAATTTAGGAAGAATCTATTATTCTGGTAAAGCGATTCCTAATACAGGCATTCCAGGAAATATTGGTGGATACTCTAAAGAGAGAGTTATTCATTCGCCCGCAAAAGGAATTTTAAAGAATGTAGCTTCCATTACAGATATCGTAAAAAAGGGAGATGTTCTTGCGACCATTGGAGAAGTGGAAGTAAAAGCCACTATGGATGGGTTATTACGAGGACTTATTCGCGATGGATATCCAGTGACAAAAGGATTTAAAATTGCGGATATTGATCCTAGACTTGATGAAATCAATAATTGCTTTACTATTTCTGATAAAGCTCGCTGTATTGCGGGTGGTGTATTAGAAGCAATACTTCACTTACAAGGAGAAAAATAATGATTTATGTAGATAATGCAGCTACTTCTTACTATAAGCCAGAATGTGTAAAAAAAGGAATCATGGACTATCTATCACATCCTGGAAATCCAGGAAGAGGGTCGCATTTTTCTAGTTTAGATGCATCCAGAATTGTTTTTAATACTCGATTATTAATTCAAGAATATTTTGATGCGCCTTCTTTTGAAAAAGTGATTTTTACAAGTGGTATTACAGAAAGCTTGAATATTGTTCTACAAGGTCTGATTCATAAAGAGGACCATGTCATTACTTCATATTTAGAACACAATTCTGTATTGAGACCTTTATATAAGAGCGGATGTGAATTATCCATAACCGATGGGACTGCTGAGTCTATAGAAAAAGAAATCAAGGATAACACAAAAGCTGTTGTGATCAATCATGCATCTAATGTAACAGGAGAAGTACAAGATATTCGTTCCATTGGAAAACTCTGTAGAGAAAATCATATTCTTTTTATTGTAGATAGTGCTCAAAGTGCAGGTGTACTACCGATTTCTATGAAAGAGGATTATATAGATGTTTTATGTTTTACGGGACATAAAGGATTATTAGGAATTCAAGGTATTGGTGGATTCTGTTTTGGAGATGTGGATATTCCTTCATTTAAAGTCGGAGGAAGCGGGATTCATTCCTTCTCGAAAGAACATCCTCAAGAATATCCAACAAGACTGGAAGCGGGAACTTTAAATGTTCCTGGTATTGTATCTTTACAAGAAAGTATTGCCTTTAT
>JAGHTX010000063.1 GCA_018065105.1 Bacillota bacterium | reverse complement strand
AACTCTTCCATCGATACTTTTCTTCCCTTTAGTTCTTCATACATCGAACTGGCAACCACATATTCTTTAAAATAAGAAATGGTTTCCGTTTTATAGGTATTGTTTTGAACGGGAGTTGATACCAGCGCAAAATCCACTTGTCCCCGATCTAAAGATTCCATAGCCGAAGGAGTAGATTCATTGATCAAATGAATCGCTATACCCGGATATTTCTTTCGAAAAGCACTTAATATCGGCAATAATACTTCATGTAAGGCAATTTCACTAACCCCAATGGTAATACTTCCTTTTTCTAAGTTCTTTTCTTCTAATAACTCCTTTTCTCCTTTTTGAAGAGATTCAATCGCAACCTTTACATGACTATATAGTTTTTCCCCTTCTAAAGTTAATTTTGTTCCCTTTTTAGAACGCTGAAACAAACGAACACCTAACTGGGACTCTAAATTATGGATCGAACGGGTAATGTTAGGCTGACTGTTTTGAAGTGCAGAGGCAGCCTTGGTAAAGCTTTCTAATTTAGCAACGTAATAAAAAATCTTATAGTATTCATAATTCACATTCATATTTATATCCTTTTGATATGCATTTTATATCATATATATCTTTTACATATATATGTCATTGTATTATAATGCCTATCGAAAAGAAAGTGAGATGTTTATTATGAACAAGGATTTAACAGTCGGAAATCCTGAGAAAGTACTATGGAAATTCTGCTTACCACTGTTTGGAAGTATTATTTTCCAACAACTATATAACCTGGCCGATTCCTGGGTAGCCGGTAAATTTATTGGAGAACACGCTCTAGCTTCGGTAGGAAACAGTTATGAAATCACCCTGATCTTTATTGCCTTTGCGTTTGGCTGCAACATTGGCTGTTCGGTCATTACTTCCCGATACTTTGGAGCCAAAGAATATGACAAGATGAAATCGGCCATATCCACTTCCATGATCTGCAGTTTAGTAACCTGCTTACTGCTTATGGCCATTGGCTTCTTTCTAGGCGATGCTTTGCTGAGTATGATCCATACCCCAAGTGAACTCTTTGCCGATTCGAAACTATATTTAGATATCTATGTATTAGGATTACCTTTTGTGTTTCTCTACAACCTATGTACCGGAATCTTCTCCGCCTTAGGAGACTCCAAAACACCATTCTATTTCTTAGCCGTATCTTCGGTATCCAATATTTTTGTGGATATCCTATTCGTTAAGAATTTTGAAATGGGCGTATCCGGAGTAGCCTGGGCAACCTTCTTATGCCAGGGAGTTAGCTGTTTACTATCGATTCTGGTTGTATTCAAGCGTATGAAAAAGATTCAAAGTGCACAAGCTTATAAGTTATTTGATGCCAAACTCTTTAAACAATTCTTGACCATTGCCATTCCCAGTGTTCTTCAACAGTCCTTTATCTCGATTGGAAACATTATCATTCAAGGGGTAATCAATGGATTTGGAGCTGGTGTCATTGCCGGATATGCAGCCGGAGTAAAACTAAACAACCTTGTGATTACTTCTTTCACAACCTTAGGAAATGGAGTAAGTAACTATGCCAGTCAAAATATAGGAGCTCAAAAGTTGGATCGTATTCCAGCTGGATTTAAAGCCGGAATCAAGCTGGTTTGGTCTTTATCCCTACCACTTGCCTGTCTTTACTTCTTCTTTACACCAACACTGCTACATATATTCTTAGACAATCCTTCCGCCGATGCTCTGCGCTCCGGAGTGACATATTTAAGAATACTTGCACCATTCTACTTTGTGGTCAGCGCAAAATTAGTCAGTGATGGAATCTTAAGAGGAGCCACTTTAATGAAACCATTCATGATTGCAACCTTTACCGATCTGATCTTACGAGTTGTTCTAGCCATTCTATTATCCAAAACATTCTTAATGGATACCGGAATCTGGACTGCCTGGCCAATTGGTTGGACCATTTCAACCTGTATTTCCATCTTTTATTTACAAAAAAATTTCAAGATTAAGGGAGCGTAATGTAAACGTTCCCCTTTTTTATTCAAATCCCAAAAACTGTATATCTTTTTTAACTCTTTTGTGTTATATATAAGCTAAGGACATACGCAATTTTCCTTTAATCAGAGTACCTTCTAGCAACAACAGCCGGCTTGAAGAAAGCCAAAAGACTTCACTTTAAATCTTACGATCAACTCTTACCATAATATCAAGACTATCGTAAGAACTTCATCAACAATTGCTCGTATGTTCTAAAGATGCATCTATTCACACTCGGGAGCTAAAGTTGGATGTGCATCTTTTTTTTATGAAGCAATATCCTCCGATTTTAATTTCTCCAAACAGTTTTGCGTTTGGATCATCTGTCCTAAAAGTATACTAAATTCTTTCTCCAGTTTTTCTTTTTCTGCTTTCTTTAAAGAAGGGTCTTCCAAAATCTTCTTAAACAAATAAGGATAGTTTCCCTTAAGAATACGAATCTGATTCTCTACTCTTGCGATTCTCTCTTCTACATTAATCGGCTGAATTGATTGATTTTCAAAAACACTGATTTCCTGTTCCAATGCCAAAAGACTCGATAAGTCATCCATCATATAAGCTTCTTCAATTTCATGCCACATCTGTAAAGACTCCGGATCTCTTTTTCTTTGAAGTTCGGGATGCATACGCGCTAATAAGCGCATAAATACATCTTTTAACATCGAACCAATCACCGGTGGTAATATCGAAATGGATTTGTCCCTTAACGTAGTGATTTCCGATAAGTCCAGTTCATACATCTTTAATTCTTCCTTCACCTTCCGCTCAACCATTAATTCATTCACAAACTTCTCTTCTTCTAAATAAGAACGATAGTATTCCAATGTTTTTTGTGCCTGCAGCTGATGCATTTTTAACCGATAATTTCTAGAAACCTCTTCTCCAAAGGTATGAAAATACTCTAACTGATAGAGCTTTCCTTGTTTCAGAACATCTTCCTGTTCTAGTAATAGTCGAATATAGCGCTGGTATTCTTTCATAGAAAACCCTCCTTTATTCGATTTTCTCCTTCTTTTTGACACTTTTTATGTCAAATAAAAAGAAGTGATTTCTCACTTCAGATTAGTCTTCTAAAAATTGAATACCGGCACCCAATACTCCATCGCCAATGTAACAAGATAAGGTAGCCCCAATTTCAGATTCCATGAAATACACAGGATCTGGGAATGCTTCTTTCATATGTGAACGGACATCCTTTAATTCTTCTTTGGCATTTCCATCCGCAATCATCGCAATATACTTCATGCCTGGATTTTCTTCTTTCATCTTTTCTACTAACGAAGTCAATTTTGAAGGAAGCTTAGCCTTACCACGAACCTTGGCAATATTGTACAATTCCCCATCACGGTCAAACGATAAAATTGGATGAATCTTCATAATGGTTCCTAGTAAAGAAGAAGCTTTTCCAATACGTCCTCCTCTTTCCAGTAAATCTAAATGTTCAATCGAGAAGAAGACATACGTATTTTTTACCAAGCCAGG
>JAGHTX010000178.1 GCA_018065105.1 Bacillota bacterium | reverse complement strand
AATATTAGTGTTAACAATTTTTTCATAAGATTCTCCTTCTCTATCTTACAAAGATTTTAAAACAATAAACAAAAAATTGGTAGTATATACCACCAATTTTTATAAGTCACTTAAGATTTTTTCAATACGGTTTGCGTTATCCAAAGTTGTATCTTGAATAAACAACAGTTCCGGACATTTACGAATTTTTATACGTTTCGCAAGTAAGGAACGAATGAATCCCTTTGATTTATTTAAGATTTTCATTCCGGCATCGTTTCTTTCCTGTTTTCCTAAGAAAGAAACATATACTTTTGCGATGGATAAATCGTTTGTACACTGTACATCCGTAACCGTCACAAATCCTAATTTTGGATCCTTGATTTCAAATTGAAGAATGTTAGACACTTCTCTTTGAATCAACATATCCATACGGTCTTTTTTTACTGTCATTATTCAGCCACTTCCTGATCTTGATAGAATTCTAGATAGTCATCTACCTTAATATCGTTATAGTTTTCAATTGTTAAACCACATTCGAATCCTTGGTTAACTTCTTTTGCATCGTTTTCAAAACGACGTAATGAAGCAAGTTTTCCATCGTAAACAACGATACCATCACGGATTAAACGAGCTTTACATCCACGAACAACTTTTCCATCGGTAACCATACATCCAGCAATTGTACCAACTTTAGAAACTTTGTATGTTTGACGAACTTCGGATTGTCCAATAACGACTTCTTCATATACTGTAGCTAACATACCTTTCATGGCAGCTTCTAATTCTTCTAAGGCTTTATAGATAATGTTGTGTAAACGAATTTCTACACCATCTTCTTCGGCTTTTTTACGAACAGCTGCAGTTGGACGGATGTTGAATCCATAGATAAACGCATTGGATGCAGTCGCTAACATGATATCTGACTCTGTAATGGTTCCAACCGTAGAACGGATAACGTTGATACGTACATTTTCTACTTCCAATTTTTCGAAAGAAGCTTTTAATGCTTCTGCAGAACCTTGTACATCGGCCTTAACGATAACGTTAATATCTTGAGTTTCCCCTTGTTCAATTTTACGAGCTAAATCTTCTAGAGACATAGCTGTATTGGCATTACGTTCTTTTTCAATTTGTTTTTGAAGACGAGCTGTCGCAATGTTTTGAGCTTTCTTATATGTGTCATATGCCATGAATACATCCCCAGCACGAGGAACTTCGTTCATACCGATAATTTCAACTGGCATAGATGGTCCGGCCGTTTTGATTTCCATACCTTTGTCATTGCTCATCTTACGAACACGACCATAAGCTGTACCTACAACGATAGAATCTCCACCTTTTAAAGTTCCACGTTGCACTAATAATGTCGCAACTGGTCCACGTCCTTTATCCAATTTGGCTTCAACTACAGTACCAGAAGCTAATTGATCTGGGTTGGCTTTTAATTCTTGCATATCGGCTACTAATAATACCGATTCTAATAAGTCATTAACTCCATCTCCTGTTTTTGCAGAAATTGGAACGAAGATTGTTTCTCCACCCCATTCTTCTGGCATGACACCTTGTTCGGCCATTTCGCTAGTTACACGATCTGGATTGGCTCCTGGCTTGTCCATTTTATTTACCGCAACAACGATTGGTACACCTGCTGCTTTAGCGTGGTCAATGGCTTCTTTTGTTTGAGGCATAACACCATCGTCTGCTGCAACTACGATAATAACGATGTCGGTAACTTGGGCACCACGAGCACGCATAGCTGTAAAGGCTTCGTGTCCTGGAGTATCTAAGAATGTTACTTTTCTTCCACGTAAAGATACCTGGTAGGCACCAATATGTTGTGTGATACCACCAAATTCTCCACCAGTTACATTTGTTTTACGGATTGTATCTAATAATGTAGTTTTCCCATGGTCAACGTGTCCCATGATGGTAACGACTGGAGGACGAGATACCATTTTGGATTCGTCTTCCTCTAAGTTTTCAATTTGTTCTTCGATGTTTTCTTCATCGATGATAATTTCTTTGTGAACAGTGACTCCCATTTCCATACAGATTAATTCGATGTCTTCATCGCTTAATACAGTATTGATGGTTGACATGTTCCCCATCATAAATAAGAATTTGATAATTTCTGAACTGTTCTTGTGTAACAAGTTCGCTAATTGACCTACTGTAAGTGTATCGTTATAAGTAATTTCCTTTACAGCTTCTATCTTTTGATTTCCACCGTGATTGTTATGTTTCTTAAAATTACCTTTATTGTTGTTTGTAGGTTTCTTATTTCCTTTGTTCGTCTTTTTAATATTGTTTGCCATAATTATCACCTATCCTTCCAATTTCTGCATCTCTTCGGCGATTTCTTTTGAGGTAATCGCAAAAGAATTGATTGCCTTGTTAGTAATCTGTTCAAATCTTTGGCTCGATAGCTCATATAAAGGAATCTGATAAAAAGCACATTTGTTTCTTAATTTCTTTTTTCGATTATTTCCTGTAAGTTCATCCATCACCACGCAATAAGCATTTTGATGTTGAATACAAGGAATTAGAGCGTCTCCAAACTCAACTTGTCTAGATTTAAAGGCTATTTGACAATACGATATGAATTTATCCACGAATAATCTCCAATAATTGATCATAGATTTCTGAAGGAATTTCATGTTCCAAAACGCGTTCTAGAACTTTCGTCTTCATCGCTTTTTCAATGGTTTCAACAGATTTTGAAACATAAGCTCCATGACCATTTCTCTTTCCAGTTACATCCACTTCGATCGTATCCTCAGGAGTACGTACGACACGAATTAATTCTTTCTTAGGAAATCTTTCTTGCGTAACTACGCATTTTCTCATTGGTATTTTACGCATGCAGCCTCCTAATCATCGTAATATTCATCGTATTCTTCGTAGTCTACATCTTCATCGTACCAAGCTTCTTCATCTTCAGCTTCTTCGATTTCCGCAAGTTCTTCTTCTGAATAGATGATACGCATATTCTCGTATTTCTTTTCTTTTACTTCTTCTTGGGCTTCTTCTTCCACGAATTCTTCTTCAACAACTTCTTTTTTCTTCTTCGCTTTTACAGGAGCTTCTTCTTTCTTAGTCGCATTGGCAAAGTTTTCGAACTTAGAAGTGTATTCTTTAATATCACTTGCAGTCTTTTCTTTACGTTTTTCTTTCGCAATACGAGCTGCTTCTTCCATTTCGTCAACTTCTTCAACAATTTCTTCTTCCACTACGATTTCTTCAGCAGGTACTTCTGCTTCTTTTTGTTCTTTTTCAAATAGTGTAGCTGCTGGTGCGTTTTCGTCTTCTTCTACTAATACGATTTCTTCTTCTTGGGCATATTCGAATTGAACATCTTCAACATCCATTACTTCTTCTACCGCATTACGTAATTCTTCAGATTTTTGTTTTTGACGATATGCACGTTCTTCTTCTTTCTTAGCTTGATATTCAGCTTCCATTTGTTTCGCTAATTCCATGTAATCCACATTGAATTTTTCGTTGTATTCAACCATTTCACTTTCAGATTTGATATCGATTTTACGATTTGAAAGTTTAACAGCTAAACGAGCATTCTTTCCTTGTTTACCAATAGCTAACGATAATTGATTATCTGGTACAACAACGATCAATCCGTTTCTTACAGATGGATCTTGATTTGGGAATACAGCTAATGCAGTGGATGGGCTTAACGCATTTTTGATTAATTCAGAAATGTTGTCAGACCATTCAAAGATATCAATTTTTTCACCATGTAATTCATTGATGATTGTTTGAACACGAGATCCACGAGGACCGATACATGCTCCAATTGGGTCAATGTTTTCATTGTGTGAATATACGGCAATTTTACATCTTTCTCCAGCGCTGCGGGCGATGGCTTTGATTTCAATAATTCCGTTATAAATTTCAGGAACTTCACGTTCGAATAAACGACGAACAAATACAGGAGTAGCACGAGATACTAATACTTGTGCTCCTTTTGTTTCTTTGTTTACTTCGCTGATTACGACATTAATTTTTTTTCCTTCGGCATACACTTCACCTTTGATAGAATCCGATTTTTTCATCATGGCAATTGTCTTACCGATGTTTACTAAAGTGAATTTTTCTTCGGCACTTTCTACAGTTCCTAAAACCATTTCATCCACTTTGTCGCAGTATTCTTCATATACTAATAATTTTTCCGCTTCACGGATTTTTTGTTTAATAACGTTTTTCGCTAATACTACAGCTCCACGATCAAACTTAGTGAAGTCTACTTCTTCATCAATGAAATCTCCTAATTGTGCATTTACGTTTACGATACGAGCATCTTGTAAAGAAATTTCCATTTCATCATCGTATACTTCTTCTACAACTTCTCTTTGGTGGAATAATTCGATGCATCCTTTTTCGATTTCAACACGAACCGCTACATCGTCTAATCCAACTTGTTTACGATACGCTTTAGTAAGAGCTTCTTTTAATGCTTCTTGTACAACTTCTGGACTTAATTGTGATTTTTCTTCAATACCTAATAAAGCTTTTTGAAGATCTTTAATTTTGATTTTCATATATTTCTCCTATACCTTTACTGCTGTCATAATTAAATTGATATTTGTCTTATCAATTGTGATATTTTTATTTCTTCCCTTTACTTGATAAGCGATTGAAATTGTATCTTCTTTTACTTCTTCTAAGTAACCAAATACTTGATCAACCCCTTGTTTTGGGTCCTTTAATTTACAATATACGTATTTTCCGATGGCAGAGATCAATTCTTCATCATTTCTTAATTCTCTTTCTGCCCCTGGAGAACATACCTCTAACATGTATTCTTTGGAGTACCAATCTTTCTGGTCTAAAACTTCAGAAATTAATTCTGAACAAAGAGCACATGTATCAAGATCCATTGTTCCATCGTTTCGTTCTACAGAGATTTGTAGAACAGGAGGATTTTGGTTTGTTTGCCAAGAAATCTCATACAGTTTACAATCGTTTTCTAATAAAACAGGTTCAATCCATTTTTTTAGATTTTCCATTTTTCTCCTCATTTCCAAAACGAAGGAGAGGCTATTCGCCTCTCCTGTTTTCTTGTAACACCATTAATATAACGTAATTTAGTAATGATTTCAACTCTGATTTTTAATTTTACTTAAATAAAGCAGTTCCAATCTTTATTCCTGTTTCACTTTCATCCTTAACTTGATACTTTCCTTCACTATTCTTTTCGTAAGTAACAGTAACTACGATTTCTTCTCCAAATTTAGGATTATCTAATTCTTTAATTAACATTTCTGCAGTTTGATAAAAAGTAAAATCATAGATAGAATCCATAGTGATTTCTTTTGCGTCAAACGCTTTTACAATCTTATCTTGTACAGCATCTATAAATGTTTTATCTTCACTCATCTCTGTAAATAGAATAGGAGTGATATGAACATCTACCGTATAGCCATTGTCTGTTTTCTTGGCTTCATCAATAGAATACTTTGAAACATTGAACATTTTTGTCAGCATCTCATTCCATTTTTCGCGTGTTTTATCGGTAACATCGTAATTTTCCAATTGTTCACTAACTTCATCTTCCATGCTTTCCACAAGATTTTTATAGGCAGTGTCTGCTTCTCCTTCCGACATACCTAAGGAGACCAGTTTGTCTTTATCCCCAGTGGTAATCAAAACCATTAAGGCTTCGGTATATCCTTTTGCATCAAAGTTATCACTTTGTGCACACGCTGCCATACCAAGCATCATACAACTTAGTACAATTAACGAAATGATTCTTTTTAAAGTCTTCATTTATTTCTCCCTATGCGTTTTCTTCTAATTCCATATGACGAAGAATGATCGTTTTAATTA
>JAGHTX010000062.1 GCA_018065105.1 Bacillota bacterium | reverse complement strand
CTTAGTACAATTAACGAAATGATTCTTTTTAAAGTCTTCATTTATTTCTCCCTATGCGTTTTCTTCTAATTCCATATGACGAAGAATGATCGTTTTAATTAAATCGGCCGCAAGTTTTGGGTCTTCGTTACAAACGATGTATTTGTATTGTCCCATTAATTTCATTTCTTGTTCCGCTTTTGATAAACGTTGTTGAATAATTTCTTCGGCTTCGGTTTGACGACCGCGGATACGACGTTCTAGTTCTTCCATGCTAGGTGGAATGATGAAGATTGTTACCGCATCTTCAATTTTTTGTTGCACTTGCGTAGCCCCTTGTACTTCAATTTCCAATAAAACGTTCTTTCCTTCGTTACGAAGACGCTCTACTTCGGCTGCAGGTGTTCCATAATAGTTTCCAACAAATTGTGCATATTCTAATAATTCACCATTTTTGATGGCTTCTTCAAATTTATCTTTAGTCGTAAAGAAATATTCTCTTCCGTCCACTTCTCCATTACGAGGAGAACGAGTTGTCATAGAAGTAGAATAAGCCAGTTTTAACCGTTCATCGTTTTCAAAATAACGACGTACTGTCCCTTTTCCGACACCACTTGGTCCACTGATCACAATTAAAAGTCCTTTGCTCATAAACTTTCTCTCCTTTATTACGACTATTTTAGCTAAATAGGATAAGACTGTCAAAGACTTTTCTTTTGTGATAAAATGCTTGTGTTAAAAAGGAGGAAACCTATTATGGCAATGGATGGAATTTTAATCTCAGTCATAAAAAAACAGCTGCAAGATTTACTTCCTTGTAAAATAAATAAGATCCACAATATCTCAGATGAAGAGATTGTGTTTACTATTAAACCGTATAACTTACCTTCTTCTCGATTGGTTATGAATGTACATTCCAACACAAATCGTTTGTTTCTAGCCAATTATTTAGAGAATTCTTCACAAAGCCCTTCTAATTTTGTGATGGTGTTACGAAAGATGATTTCCAGTGGAATTATCGAATCCATTGAACAAAAAAACTACGATCGTATTCTCAGCTTTTCCATTCGCGCATACAACGAGTTTGGCGATTTGAACACGTTTCATCTGCAACTGGAATTAATGGGAAAATATGCGAATTTAATTCTCGTGGATTCGAAAGGTATTATCATTGATGCACTGAAACGAATTCCAGTTTACGAGAATTCCAAGCGTTTTGTGCATCCAGGCGCAACCTATGTATTCCCAGAACAGGAAACCAAACAAGATCCTTTTCATGTAGAATCAATTGATGAAAATACTTCTCTAATCAAACAGATCTATGGCTTCTCTCCTATTCTTTCTACCGAATTTCTATATCGAATGAAAAATGGACAAGCATATGAAGATATCATGAAAGAACTATACAATAGCGATACTTTATATGTGTATGAGAAAGATTTCCATGGAATAGAATTGACACATCTGAAAAAAGAATATAAGACTTATCCTTTGATGGAAGGTTTTAATCAACTCTACAACCAGGTGGAACAAAAAGCTCGTATCAAAGAACAATGTGGCGATGTATTCCGCTGTGTAGAAAAAGAAAAAGCGAAAGCGTTAAAGAAGCTTCCTAAATTGCAGGATGCTTTTGAAAAATCAATGGATTATGAAAAATACAAGGAATATGGAGACTTGTTGTTCTGTTATATGTATTCTTTAAAGAAACAACCCACTGTCATCGTTCCTTCTTTTGAAACCGGAGAAGATGTTTCCATTCCGATTGATATGCGATTTGATTTCAAAACCAACGCGAATAAGTATTATCAAAAGTATCATAAATTAAAACGTGGACAGGATATTCTTTTAGAACAAATGGATTTCTGCCAAGAAGACATTGATTATTTCACACAGCTTAGTATCCAGCTTCAATCCTGTTCCATTGAAGATGCACTGGAAATCAAAGAAGAATTGATCAATCATAAAATACTTTTTGAAAAGAAGAGTCACAACAATCGTAGAAAGAAGAAAATCCCAAATATTCTTCATCTTCGTCTGGAAGATGCGGATATCTATGTAGGTAAGAATAACGTACAAAACAATTATGTTACCCACCAGATTTCCAGAAAGAACGATTTGTGGTTTCACGTCAAAGATTATCATGGTTCGCATGTTCTATTAAAACAGGAAGAACCAAATGAAGAAACCATTCGTCTTTGTGCTAACTTGGCCGCTTATTTTTCCAAAGGAAAAAACAGCAGCTCGGTACCAGTTGATTATTGTCCAATTTCACAGATTAAAAAGGTGCCTGGTTCCAAGATTGGTTTTGTGACGATGAAATCTTATAAAACCATTTATATCGATCCAGATGCCAATGCCATAGAAAAAACAATTAAAGAGTTAAAAGTATAAAAGAGCCTTTGTTGGCTCTTTTCTTTTAGAACAATCGATTTGATTGATATAAGTAATATGTATTAAAAATAAGGATAGGATGTGAATATTCGGTATACAATTGAATGTGTTTCTTATCCTTTTCCCA
>JAGHTX010000205.1 GCA_018065105.1 Bacillota bacterium | reverse complement strand
TTGGAATGGTACCTTATTTGATGATGTGGATTTATGTTTTGATTGTGTAAATCGATTACTATATAAATATGAGAACAAGAAACTGGAATCACTGGAAGCATATAAAAATGTGTTTGGATTTCCAATTCAGGAGTATTATAAAAAAGCTGGATTTGACTTTTCCAAACACCCTTATGAAATGCTGGCCCATGAATATATGGATGATTATATGAATCGCTCGATTTCCTGTACGCTTCAAAAAGATGCCATGCAGGCACTAGAATTTGTGCAAAATCATGGCATGAAACAAGTTATTCTTTCGGCCAGTAAAATGGAAAATCTTTTAGAACAGGTGAATCAATTCTCCTTAGATTCCTATATTGATGATCTGTATGGAATCGCTAATATTTATGCCAAATCCAAACAGGATCTAGCACTAAAATTAAAAGAAGATTATCCCGAAGATACCTTTTACTTTATTGGAGACAGCTTGCACGATATCGAAGTTGCCCAATCCATTGGCAGTGAATGTGTCTGTGTAACCTGTGGTCATCAAAGCATTCAGCAATTGTCACAAGAAACAAGTATTATAAAGAACAGTTTATTAGAAAGTGTGGAATATATTTATGCTCGAAGTCAAGATTCAAAGTAACGATGCGAACCAGAGATTGGATAAATTTCTATTGAAATCTTTTCCTAAATTATCCAAATCCATGATGTATAAAGCCATTCGAAACAAGAAGATAAAAGTGAATCGAAAACGCTGTACTTTTGATCAGACTTTATTGGAAGGGGACAGTATTCTTTTGTTCCTGCCACCCGATGTATTGGAACAAAAAACGGTGGAATTGTTAAAAGAAAAAGTGGATCTTAACATTGTCTATGAAGATGAAAATCTTTTAATTGTCAATAAACCGTATGGATTATTATCACAAAGCGATTCCAATCAGATGCAAGATTGTTTGGTCACTCGTGTTCAAAAGTATTTATTTGATCAGGGGGAATTCGATCCGAAAAAAGAAAATTCGTTTGCGCCAACCATTTGTCATCGCCTGGATCGTAATACCACCGGTTTGGTAATAGCAGCTAAAAATGCAGAGACCTTACGTCTTATGAATGAAGCGATAAAAGAAAGAAAAGTGCATAAGTATTATCAGGCCAGGGTTGAAGGTACTTTTGAACAAAAGGCTTTTTCTATTAAAAAATACATAAGAAAAGAAGGAACCAAAGCAATTGTTTCAAATATGCCTAAGGAGGGTTATCAAATAGCTTTCATGGATGTGAAAGTGTTGGCACAAAAGGAAAAGGAATCCATTTGTGAAATCGAATTGCATACGGGAAGATTCCATCAAATTCGTGCGCTTATGTCTTCCATATCGCATCCCTTAATTGGCGATACAAAATACGGATATAAGGGAAAAGCGAAAAAATACTCTTTAAATGCCTATAAGCTGGATCTAAGCGAAGTGGATTTAAAAATAAATCAAAAAATTTTTGAAATATAATACAAATGTAAGAAAGGGTTTTTATACTAAGAGTATGAAACCTTTTTTATTTTTTATCATCCTTTATTATTCTTCCAAATTGCCTAGAAAAATACCTATCTATATACATCTCGTTTTTCTACTTTTACTGATTCCTGTACATCGTATGTATGTACCATTAACGGCATTATTGTATTGTTTATTTCTACAAGATCTAGAAACGATGTACATTTCCAAAAAATGGATTGCCCCAAGTATAATGGCTGGTATTTTTTCTCTTTATTCGTATTGGAATCTCTCTTCTTCTTTAGCCGCTCTTCTGTTTTTTTTCTTTCCGATATTTGTACTATACCGTTTCAAAAAAGATTGGATAGGAAGTGCCGATGTTTGTTTCATCGGATATTTTAGTCTTCTTCTAGGCTATCAAAGAATGAGTGTTGCTTTACTGATTGGCACCGTTTTTGGCCTCTTATTCTGCCTGATTTTTAAAAAACGAGAGATTCCCTTTCTTTGTTTCCTGGTGGTAGGGGTGTATATATCTTGCTTATACGGTTATCAGCTATGGTATGTTTTATTCCGTTTTTTTATCCCAAGATAAGGAGGTGGTTTTATTGAAAAGTAAGAAAATATGGTGGATACTTGGATGGATATTTTGTTTTCCGATTCCGTTAACGATTCTCATTTGTCATTCTCGATTAAAAAAGGGAATCAAGATTTGTCTGGTAGGTGTATTATGGTTCTTTATTGTCCTCGGACTTGTACTAGATTTTACGGGTTTATCAAAAGAGGAACATCTTGATTTTAATTCGATGTATATATCATCCATAAAAAAAGAAATGACTCTTTAAAGAAATCATTTCATGTGTTTTTGAATTCTTATATCTAGTGGAATTTCAAGATTTAGTCTTGTATCGTCTGGTAAAAAGAAAGAAATTTTGTGATGTTGTAAAAGTAAACCACTTGAATCCATCTGCATTCCATATAAAGAATCGTTTAGAATCGGAAAGCCTAACGAAGCTAAATGCACACGGATTTGATGTTTTCTTCCGGTAGTAATTTTTACATTTAATAGAGAAGAATCTTTACCTAATTGTATACGTGTAATATAAGAAGTAGCTTCTTTTCCGCTTGGGGATATACGCATCTTTCTCGCATCGTGACGATCTCTTCCAATGGCACTTTTTATTTCTTTTTCTTTAAAAGGAAAGTTCTTTTTTACCAGAGCATAGTATTCTTTTTCGGGATGGGAACTCGCAAAAAGAGCATCGTAATAGGCTTGAAAAAATGGATTTTTGCAGAAGAGTAAGAGTCCACTAGTTTCATAATCTAAACGATGAATGGCTTGTGCTTTGTGTGGCCAGCCTTGATCAAAAAGATACGCGTTGACATAATCTTGCAAGTTTTCTGTATCGTTTCCATCGCTGTGTACAAGGATAAATGCTGGCTTATTTACAACGAGTAAAGTCTCATCTTCATAGACAATTTCCAGTGGTTTCGATACCGCTTTTGGTTTCCATTCTTCGATAGGAAAGAGGATGGATTGCTCGATAATTGGATACGTTTTTTGTTTATTTTTTGAGATGGAATACTTCTGATAAATTTCATTTTCTAAGACATTCTTTTGAAAAATTATCGTGTAAGCATCGAGATATAGAATTGGATTCATGGTATGAGTATATCATGAATCTTTTTATTTGGAGTGAGAAAAACGAGTGTTTTTATATGAAAAATTTAATTAAAAAAAGAGAATGTATAGTTAATATTTAAGATAAATATAAAAAATGAAATGAT
>JAGHTX010000043.1 GCA_018065105.1 Bacillota bacterium | reverse complement strand
CGTAGAATGTGCAACACATAGTTATGCAGCCTCTAGAGCTATATACACGATTGGACATTACCATGCAATGTGTTATTCTCCTTTTGGAATTGAAGATCTTGAAAAAGAGTTTAATTCCTTACAAGGATTTCTTTTCAGTATGGATGTAGATGATCCAAGCTTAAAAATACCTATGGATCCTAAAGAATACAGCGATGTTATGTTCTTGCTCAATGGAATGATTCAAAATCTTGCAGCTGCCTATGGCACACCTTCTTTACAGGCAACTTGTGCTGAACAGTCTACAGACTTGGGTTACTCCTATCTAAAATTTAATAAATATACATTTAAAACAGTGTATCACTCGCCTTTTCAAACAAGAAGAAATGGAGCGTGCTTAATTCTTGAAGAATCCGACGATACATTCTTTGTTCTTTTAAACGGATGTACAATAAGTGTTCAAGGCAACAATAGAGAATTCGCAGAAATACTTTCTTTAGAAGAAGGATATTTTGAAAATCAACAATGGAGACGCTTAGGAAAATTAAATGGAGACGAAATGCAATTTATTATGTCTGACGCTCCAAAATTATTAAAAATAAAACTTCATACTATAAAAGAAGACGTTCAGTTTTAATTGAACGCCTTTTTCTATTCATCGATGTTAATTGAATTTAATATCTCTAATAGAGTGTCATAGGATGGCTCTTTAATTAAAAGTTCCATACTTTCTTCATTCGATATAAATTCGGTAGTTATACTATAAAACTTTGTAGTATTTTCGTTTTCGTTCATTCCTAATGAAATAAGTATAACGACTTGTACCCAATTTGTATTCCATTTAATAGGTTTTTCAAGAATACCGACCAAAATTACATCGTCATTGGTAAGAATTTCAAACGGGTGAGGAAGAGCAACGTTGTTTCCAAAATCTGTTGCACCTAGACTTTCTCTCTTTAGTACGGATTCTAACAAATTTTCTGGAAGAGGATAGATTTTTCTTCCCATTTGAATCAAATTCTCAAGCACTTCTTCCTTCGTATTTCCTGATACTCTTGAGAAAAAGAATTCTTCTCTATAAAAATCATAAATGAATAAAGATTCATGCTGGCTTAATAAGCGCTTTATGCTTTTCACTTCATAATGTTGAATAAAGTCATGAATTTCTAGAATAGGAACTGATACTGGAATTTTGATTGGTACTGTTGTGAATATATAATGAATACCATTTATATTCTTTTGTCCCAATTCAGATACAGTGCAAACATCAATTGTGTTAATAAACTCTCCAAATTCTTTTTGGAAACGTGATTTCAATAAATGCGAGCTAGCCTTCCCGCTTGCGCATACGATCAATATATTCAATTTTGGGGATTGTTTTCTATTTTCAATCGCAATTTGAAAAATCAATGCCAACCAACCAATTTCTGCTTCTGGAATGGGATGATTGTAATATTGACTCAATACTGTAGCAGCCTGTCCTGCTACCGCAAAAGCTAGAAAATAATCTCTTTTGATATCAGCAAGAATTGGATTCGTGACAGGAATACCATAGCGCATACGAATATCTAATGGTTCAAGATGCTGATTCAACATCATACGTAGAGTTAAATTATCTAATAAATCTATCTTAAATGTTTCTTTTATAGATACAATCATACGAAATGCCAAATAATCGGTCTTCTCTGAAATCACGAAATTTGATAAATAATTATCATTTCGCTTTCCTAATAAATAGATCGACAAATAATCTATTTCCCCCATGGGTATCACTATTTTTTCCGAATATGCAATGTCTTCCAATATTTGTTTGGCTATCATATATTGTTTCTTTGAGACAATATTGTCATGTTTCAGTGCTAATTCATCAATGACAAATCCCTGCTTGATTCTTGTTTGGGTTAAATATAAATAAATAGCTAAATTTTGTAACTCAAATTCTGTAAAATACACTTGATAATTAGGGAGAGTTTTCATTAATGCATCAAACATAAAACTAAACTTGGCATCATCCACCATAAATGTCTTCTTAAATGTTTCATGATTTCCTGAAAAATAACGAATCAAACAACATCGTTTATCAAACTCGTGCCCGATTGCTTTCACTCCGTAATACGGTTTTCGATCGATTTGTATATTGTAAGATAATAATAAATCTTCTACTCTTTTTAACACCAAAGATAACGTATTCGTTGATACATAAATCTGATCTGCCAAATCAGATACTTTTATATACTGATCTAAAGATAATAAGTAATTCAACAAAAACTCAACACGTTCTTCTACATTGTTTGGTAATCCGTGGTCCTCCTGAACTACATCGTTCTTAAATTCATTCCATAAAATTATGTCATTCACTTTTAATTTATAGCCATATTTTTGTTTCGATATAATTTCAGCACCATTTCCCTTAAGCAGAACGTTAATATCCTTGATTGTATTACGTACTGTCTTTTCACTAACATTCAATTCCTTCCCAATCGAAGCAGCGGTTCTATAACTTTGGTTACTCAATATCTTTAGTATTTGTTTTAATCTATTTTCCATATTTTGCCCATCCTACATACATTGTAAAACATCAATTTCCTATTTCAAATTAAAAAAATACCATTTTCAATGTGGTAATCTATGGCGTTAAATATAATGCAGGTGTGTGTTAATATGAAAATCGAAAAAGGAGATTTTTTATGAGTAGTTCAAATAATTGGATTTGGATTGACGATTCGACTCAAACCACAGATCCAGAAATCGTATTTTTTAGAAAATCTATCAAATTAAGTGAAAAGCCATCTCAAGCACTAATCAAGGTTACTGCAGACTCTCGTTATCGATTATTTATTAATGGTAAAGCTGTTTGTAATGGGCCAAGAAAAGGAGACGATAAGATTTGGTTTTATGACAAAATTGATATCCGTTCTTTTCTTCAAGAAGGTGAAAACACATTTGCTGCAATCGTGCTTCACTTTCCACCTATTCTAGAAAAAGGAAATCGCTCTATTTGGCGAAAAGAAACACCTGGTTTTTCTTTATCTGGGAAAATTAATGAGGAAGACTTCAATACAGATGCTACTTGGAAAGCTTATCGTGCCAGTCATATTAAAATTCATGGTAATTGTCCGGATACAAATCGTGTATTCATGCAAGAAATTGCGACTTCTTTAGCTTCTCTTCAAGGTTGGAAAGAAAACGGATATAACGATTCTTTTTGGCACACCACAAAAAAATATCGAGCTATTTCCAATTCTTCTTTGTCACCGGCTTTTCAAAAAGAAAGACCTATTCCTTTTCTATATGAAACAGAAAAAAGATTTAAGGGTATATTTGATATAGTAAAAGGAAATCATACCATTGAAGAATGGAATCAAATGTTACTTATGGACAAGAAAATTACAATTCCTGCTCATTCAGAAGAAATCGTAGAAATTGAAAACGATGTTCTTACAAATGGTTATTTACAGTTACAGCTAATAAACGGAGAAAACAGTACGATCACGATTTTACAATCCGAAGGATATGCACAAAAAGAACAGATTCATGGTTCCTACTTAAAAGGAAATCGTTTAGATAAAGAAACAGGTTTCTTAGTAGGTTCAGAACACATATATACAGTTTCAGGTTATGGAAATGATAGACAAACTGAATACTACGAACCATTCTGGTTTAATACTTTCCGTTTTATTCGTTTATCCATTCAAACAAAGGATACTCCATGTACCATTCAAAACTTCTCTTATAGAGAAACAGGGTATCCTTTACACATACAAACAAAAGTTGAGACATCAGATACTTCTTTACAAGAAATATGGAACATTTCAGAAAATTCTTTAAGAGCCTGTATGCAAGAAACTTATGTCGATTGTCCATTCTATGAACAACTACAATATGCAATGGATACACGTTCTGAAATTCTTTATACTTATGCATCCAGCGCTGATGATCGTTTAGCGAGGGCCGCAATTGATGACTTTTCGAGAAGTCAAAGAGCAGATGGATTAATTAATGCCTGCTATCCAGCATACAAGCCGAATGTAATACCTAGCTTTTCCATTTACTTCATCCTTATGTTACATGATCATATGATGTACTTTGGAGATAAGAAATTCTTGCGAAAATATTTACCGAATATCCAACGTATTTTAGAATTCTTTGAGGATAAATTGAATGAAGAGCACCTTGTTGGGTTTATCCCAAATTCCCAATTTGGGCAAGCTTATTGGTGCTTTATAGATTGGGCAAATGGGTGGGATGTTGGTGTTCCTACCGCAACTAAATTCGGCCCATCCACAATGGATAGTTTATTGTATTGCTACGGTCTTCAAAAAGCTGCTGAAATTGCTGAATACTTAGGTTACAAAGGAATGGAAAAAGAATATAGAGAATGTGCTAAACTTATTCAAAAAGCAATCCGAACAAGTTGTATGTGCGAAAATGGTATGATTATGGATGGTCCAAACTATTTATCTTTTTCTCAACACGTACAAGTCTTTTCAATTCTAACAAACACTTTGTCAAAAGAAGAAGGAAGAAAAGCTTTAGAATATACACTTCTTCATGAAGAAATTCCACAATGTACAGTTGCTAGTGCATTCTATTTATTCCGAGCTATAGAACTCGTTGATTTATACGAATATAGTGATTCACTATGGAATAAATGGAGAAATATGTTAAAAAATAACTTAACAACTTGTGTTGAATCTGATGGTAGTTATGCCCGCAGTGATTGTCATGCTTGGGGAGCTTTAGCTCTATATGAACTTCCTAGTGCCATTTTAGGAATTCGTCCCGCAAAACCAGGATATACTGCTTTACATTTCTCTCCAAATCCAGGAAAACTTTCCTGGGCTAAAGGTCAAGTAATTACTCCAAAAGGAATCATTTTTGCTTCTTGGCATAAAGAAAATGGAATACTACAAAAAGACATACAAATGTGCAATGGCATTGAATTAGAAAACTAGTCTCTCCTTGTCATTAAATTGTTTATTAATGACTTTATAAAGAATCGATTCGAATATGAATCGATTTTTTTCTTTTTCAAGCTTTTTTAAATATTCACTTGTTAGGATACGCTCGTAAAAGGAAAAAAAGGAGGTAAGACATGAAGTATCGTCATGAATGGAAACATGAGATCAATTTTCTAGATCAACAAATTCTTCTCTCTCGTCTCAAGGCTGTTATGAAACAAGATAGCCATTGTATCAATGGGACCTATGAAATACGGAGTTTATACTTTGATACTCCCAAAGATAGCGCTTTGTTTGAAAAAATAGATGGAGTCAATTGTCGAGAGAAATTTCGTATTCGTTATTACAACAAAGATACATCGTACATGATCTTAGAGAAAAAAGGAAAGATCAATGGCCTATGTCACAAAGAAAGCTGTCCTATTTCCCTATCGGAAGTACGAAGCATTCTTAATGGAGATCTTGGCTGGATGTTGGAAAGCGAGCGTCCACTTTGTATAGAACTGTATTCAAAAATGAAATCATCTGGATTAAAGCCAAAGACCATAGTGGATTATACAAGATATCCATTTACATATCCTGCGGGGAATGTTCGGGTAACCATTGACTTCGATATTCGAACAAATATGTTCCCCCATGAATTTTTAAACCCAAATTGTTTGACCCTTCCTATAGAAGATTCACCTAAAATTTTAGAAGTAAAATGGGATGAATATCTTCCCGACATCATCAAAGATGTAGTTTCTCTAACAGGAAGACGCGTATGTGCTTTTTCAAAATATGCACAAGCTAGAATGTATAAATAAGCAGGAGGAGTATAAATATGAAATTTAGCGATATTTTTAAATCAAGTTTCTTAGAAAATGTAGCAGCTGTAAGTCTGTTCGATATGATATTAACCATTGTATTAGCCTTTGGGATTGGTGTATTCATCTTTCTTGTCTATAAGAAAACATATCGAGGAGTTATGTATTCCTCTTCTTTTGGAGTTACTTTAATTGCCCTAACCATGATTACTTCTCAAGTAATTTTGGCCGTTACTTCTAACGTAGTTTTATCTTTAGGGATGGTCGGAGCGCTATCTATTGTTCGATTCCGTACAGCCATCAAAGAACCTTTGGACATTGCCTTTTTGTTCTGGTCTATTGCAGCAGGTATCATTTTAGCTTCCGGTATGATTCCTTTGGCGGTTGTTGGAAGTGTTATAATCGGGTTGATTCTTTTATTCTTTGTGAATCGTAAAAACTACAAAGTGCCTTATATTTTCGTTCTTTCTTGTACCAACAGTGAAGCGGAAAACGAAGCTGTCAAATATCTAAATAGAAAAGTGGATCGTTGTTCTATAAAATCGAAATCCGTACAAGCCGGATTGATTGAATTAAACATGGAAATCCTTCTAAAGAAAGATAATACGGATTTTATCAATGCGATTTCTTCTATGAATGGAGTAAACAGCGCCATGTTAGTTAGCTACAATGGAGACTATATGGGATAGGTGAGACCAATGTCTACAAGTAAGCATTTAGACAAACTCTGTATCTTCATTACCGTATTGATGCTTATCCTGACTCTTTTATTCATAAATGGTGAAAAACTTGGAATCACAGTCATTAAGGACGAAGAAGAAAAAGAACAAATGTTCTCTACAAATGATAAAAAGGATATTTGGGATGCCAGTCAAAGTACAACCATTCAAATGCACGAAAATAGCGTTGATATTTCTGGTAATGGAGCGTATTACGATGGGAAGGATATTCATATTGTATATGCAGGGAATTATGAAATATCGGGTTCTTTAAAAGAAGGAAGCCTTATTGTGGACGGGGATGGAGATGATAAGATTTGGATTTTATTCAATGGTGTAGAAATATCCAACAGTACTACAAGCGCTCTATATATTAAACAAGCCGATAAAGTATTTTTAAATCTAGCACCAAACAGTCAGAATACCCTAACAAGTGGCGAAGGCGTGCAAGATACTACTTTAGATGGTGTGATCTATTCCAAAGATGATTTAACCATTCAAGGTCAAGGAAGCTTAACCATAAATAGTGAATACGCACACGGTATTGTAGGCAATGATGATCTAATTCTTACCGGAGGAAAGATAGAAATCAATGCTCTGAAAGATGGAATTCATGCACACGATAGTATTCGAATCTGTCAGTTAGATTTAACAATCCATGCCGGTGACGATGGAATGAGTGCTTCCAATGATGAGAACAATGCCTTTATCTACATTGAATCCGGAAATATTTCGATTCCTTCTTGTTACGAAGGGATAGAAGCAATCAACATTCAAATTGATGGAGGAAACATCGAGATTCATCCTAGCGATGATGGAATCAATGCGACTTCAAAAGATGGCTCTTCTTTACTCGACATTCGTGGAGGAGACATACGCATTGTCAATGAAAACGGAAGAGATGCCGATGGTCTCGACTCAAACGGAAATATTATTATTCGTGGTGGAAATATCTTTGTGAGTGTGCCCGACAATGGATCTTCTGCCATTGATTATGCGAGTGAAATGGGTGGCGAATGTATGATTCTAGGAGGAAGAATCATCGCTTGTGGAAGTGCATCTATGCAAGAAGGTATGTCCAGTCAATCCAGCCAAGGGTATTTAATTACCACAGTTTCTAACTCGCCAGCCGGTAGTGTATTGACCCTAACCAATGCGCAAGAAGAAACGATTCTTTCCGAAACCATTCCTGCCAGTTTCTCCTGTGTAATTCTAAGCGATCCATCCTTACAATTAGGGGATACGGTTACATTGAATATCGGTGATTCTGTTTCTGAATACACAATCACAAATACTTTTGAAAATGCCAACAGTTTTATGAACAAACAAGGTATGAATAGAATGGATTCATTTCAAAAGAATCCAAATGAGCAAGTTCCATTTGATAGACCAGAACCGCCCGATGATCAATCTTTTGATTCACAAGACATTCCTGCTCCACCAGAAGGCGAACAACCACCTATGGATATGGAAATGCCGGATGCAGAATTCTCTTTAGATACACAAAGGGAAATGAAAAAACATGACTTTTCGGAAGAAACAAGGAATAAAGAAAAGGGAGATTTTAGAGAAAATACAGAAGTAAGTGAAGAAAGTTCAGAAATTGATGAAACAACCATACTACTTATTGGGTTTTCTTTCCTAATCTTAATCGTAGGATTCATCCTTCTAATTTTTAAACGCGTATAACTTTAAAAAGCTGTAACAAAATGAAATCATTACGTTACAGCTCTTTTTTTGATAATCAAAAAGGGATTGCTCCCTTATTTCAAGAAATCTTTTAAACAATCAATACTCGATGAAATCATTGTTTTGAATATTTCCTGTGACATATTTTGACTCAACAAAGCTTCTAAATCTTCATTTGCCTGATTGATATTTTCACAAATGGTCTTAGCACTAGAATCAAGCTGCACGCCTAGTTCTAAACTTTCATTCAACAAAGAAATATAGCCTTTTAAGCTAAGCTTTTGAATACTTAACATAACTTGTGGACCCGATAGTCCAGTATAATCTTCAACGGCTTTTAAATTCTTATCTTTACAACGAGAGATCGCATCAATGACTAGTACATCTTTTAGATCCAGTTTGTGCTTTTCTGCGATTGTATTTAGATAACGATCATATGCCTTATTCGCATAAAATAGTAGAGTCGGAATATCTTTGGATTCGGTATCAAAATAGACTGGATTCTTTTCTTCCCCAATTTTCTTAGTTCCTGGAAATAGTGGAATGGTAAATTCATCTTTTGCGGCCATCACATAGAACTTGGCAATATCCATTCTTTCCTGTCGATATTCTTCTTCATTTAATATTTCTTTGAAGAATTTTTCATAATATTTGAAGACATTGATCTTCATATTATAAATACTGGATAGGTTTGCGTTTTGACTGACCAAGGATCCTTCGGTTTTCACATAATAATAGATAGGAACTGGTAAAGGATAAATGGTTTGACAATGTAAACAATATTCCAGATTAAAAATAAAGTCTTCACAAAAGCTTAAATTTGGGTCCATTTTTAAATCAAACTGTTCAATAATGCTCTTCTTATATAGTTTGTTCCAAACAACGCCATAATAATAGTCTGCTGGAGAATCCATCATGTATTGCGCATATTCTTTCAGAGATAGAGGTTTATCTACGCCTATCGAACCTTTTCTTGATAGATTTTCCCCTACTACACGATAAAAGTCCGCAACTACCATATCTACCTTGTTTTCTTCCATCGCACGTACTAATTCCTTCGTCGAATTTGAACGCATCCAATCGTCGGCATCAAGAAATTGAAGGTATTCTCCTTTTGCCATAGAAATAGCTAAATTTCGCGTTTTTGAGACACCAGAATTTTGTTTGTGCACTACACGTACTCTAGAATCCGTTTGGGCCAATTCATCTAATATTTTGGCAGAATCATCTTTGCTGCCATCGTTCATCAATAATAATTCAAAATCTTTATATTCTTGTCCTAAAATACTATTCACACATCGTTCGATTACCTTTTGGGCATTATAAACAGGAACGATAATACTTACCTTTGGCATAAAAAGTCTCCTTACGAATTATCTTTACTTATTATAGTTTTCAAATAAGAACAAGAAAAGAAAAAGTGCAATTTCTTGCACTTTGACTCACAGATATTTTACTTTACAATGTATTCTTCACCAGGTGCTAATACGATAACACGTTCTGGATTTACCACATTATCGATGATGTTTTGAGGATTTCCATTAAATGCAGAGGCTGTAGGAGCATCTACACATCCCCAGTGAATACATACTAATTTTGCGTTTGGATATGTATTCGCTAATTTGTAGGCATCGGCTAATCCAATGTGCACTGGATTGTCGGCAAAGTCGAATAAGATTACATCTGGTTCTTCCATTTGTAGTTGATAATCCATTAAACGACTGTCTCCTACATACCAAATTTTGGCATCTCTACAACGAAGATAGAATCCAAAGTATTCTTCTTTTTCCCACACACGATATTGATATTTCGCAATTCCATTTTGCCAGTTGTGATCTGCCGGCATGAAATCGACTTCAACATCGTTGATTTGTGTTTTATCATACCAAGTATGACCTACCGCATCTTCAATTCCACATTCTTCTTTCATTAATCCTGCTACATAATGTGATGTGTGTACTTCTTTGATTACATCTTTGATGTCTCTTAATGTTGGTCGTGAATAGTGGTCATTGTCTACGTGAGAAACAAATACACCTTCAACATGTGGTACATCTTTCACATCCATAACCATATCGATAAGAAGTGGCATATCAAATCCTTCTAGTAATGGGTCAATCATGATAACAGTTCCGTGTGAGTTGATCATGGCTCCTCCGCCACCTAACCAATACACACTTGTTCTATTATTATTTTCAAAATCTTTCGCTGTCATTTTCACTGTAGCTGGTGCTACCGCTTGCCCTTTTTCATTGATGATAAATTCTGACATATTCTATACCTCCGTATTTGTGATTCTATTATAGTATTTATTAAAAGCTTTGGTTATTTATACTTAGGAACGAATATCCATAATTTGACAAATAAGACTTTATGTCAACCTGCTTACTTACGAATAAAGCTTGTATCGTGTGCTGTGAAGCTATCTTCCACAAAACGTTCTGCTTCCATATGTAAATCGTATTTTTCTCTTAAAGCACCTAGTTGTGCCATCATTGGAGAATCGTGGTGAATATCAATTGCTTCTTGATTTTCCCAACTATCTACCAATAATACGGTTTCTGGATCTTTCATAGAAATAAAGTAATCGTATCTTAGATTTCCTGGTTCTTGACGAATGGCTTCTGCCACTCCACTGCTTTCCATTTCTTGCGCAAATTTTTGGGCGTTTCCATTTTCACCCTTATAAAATAAATGTACTGTAATACTCATAATGTATGCCTCCTTGTAGCTATTTTACTATACAAATTCACTATCGTGTACAGACTATTTTTCTATTTTGTCTAAAATATGTATTTTTGTGTATAATGAAGCCATGAAAAAAACATATATTGCGATTGATTTAAAATCCTTTTACGCTTCTGTTGAATGCCGAGAACGAAACCTGGATCCTCTTACCACAAATCTTGTCGTAGCCGATGCCAGTCGTAGTGAAAAAACCATTTGTTTAGCTGTGTCTCCCTCTTTAAAGTCATATGGAATCTCTGGGCGTGCTCGATTATACGAAGTCATACAGAAGATAACTAAGATCAACAAACAAAGAGAATATAAAGCGGGACATGTTTTACGTTCCTCTTCTTTTCATAATACGGACATTCTCAACAATCCTAATTTAGCTGTGGGCTATATTATCGCAAAACCACGCATGGCTCTATATATGGATTACAGTACAAGAATCTACAATATCTATAATAAATATGTTTCCAGCGAAGACATTCACGTATATTCCATAGACGAAGTCTTTATGGATGTAACCAGTTATCTCCATGTTTATAAAATGAGCGCCCAAGAATTAGCTAAAACTATTATTCAAGAGGTCTTACAAGAAACAGGTATCACCGCAACCGCAGGAATCGCTGACAATCTCTTCCTGAGCAAGGTCGCAATGGATATTGTTGCCAAGCATATCCCTGCTGATAAAAATGGTGTACGAATTGCCCATTTAGATGAACAGAGCTATCGAGAACAACTTTGGAAACATAAACCATTAACCGATTTTTGGCGAGTGGGAAAAGGTTATGCGAAAAAACTGGAAGCACATGGTATGTATACCATGGGAGATATAGCACTCTGTTCCCTAGAAAATGAGGATCTATTATATAAGTTATTTGGAGTTAACGCTGAATTATTAATCGATCACGCCTGGGGATGGGAACCTTGCACAATCAAAGAGATTAAAGCGTATAAACCAGAATCCAATTCTTTAGGACAAGGACAAGTCTTAATGCGTCCTTATAGTTTTGAAGAAGGAAGAACCGTTCTTAAAGAAATGGCTGAACTCTTATCTCTAGATTTAGTTAAAAAAAGACTAGTTACCGATAAGATGGTTCTAACGGTTGGTTATGACATCGAAAATCTAAAAGATGTAGAAAAAGCTGAATTTATTAAAGAAACAAAAAAGGACTGGTACGGAAGAGAACTTCCTAAATCAGCGCATGGTACCTATACTTTTGAATCTCCCACATCTTCTACAACAATCATTCAAAAAGGATGTTTAGCGTTATACGATCGTATTGTTTCTAGAGTCTTGAGCGTTCGTCGTTTTCATTTAACAGCACTCCATGTCCTTTCTGAAGACCAAAGTAAACCACAAAAAAAATTTGAGCAATATGACTTATTTACGAATATAGATTCAATTCAGGAAGAAGAAACCCAACAAGCAGAAGCTCTAAAAAGAGAGCGTGCTGCTCAAGAAGCTATCTTAAAAATCAAAGATAAATATGGAAAAAATTCCATTCTTAAGGGAACCGATTTGGAAGAAGAAGCAACCACTAGAGAAAGAAACCGCTTAATTGGAGGACATAAGGCATGAATTCAAAATATGCGAAAATACTTTATCTGCCCCATCATCAGTCAAATTCTCGTAAACATATGAGTTTAGAAGAACGTGCTGCCCAATTTTCTCCTTTTGCAGCCCTTACCGGATATGATGACCAGATTGAGGATACAAATCGTTTCCGAGAAGATAGAATTGAATTAAGTGAAACAGATTTGGAAGAATTAAATCATGCGATTCATGTTTTACTCACGCGCGTTAAAGAACAGCCTGAGGTTGAAATTGTATATTATGATACCGAAGCAGAAAAGTACATAACGAAGAGTGGAAAAATAAAACATGTATACGAAGTAGAGAGAGTCCTGGTATTTAAAGATATGACCAAAGTTTCTTTTAATCTGATTATTCAAATAAAAATAAGAGATAACTGACATTATCTCTTTTTTAAATAACGTAATCATTAACCCCCTGATCAAGAAAATCTTGTAAGGTGAATTTTTCTAAATAATCGCGCATCACCTTGTTCAATCCTTCATACATATGGATTGTGCTACAAGATGCATAACGTGGACAAACATTGGTTGGCGTTTCCAGACAAGAAACGACCGCAAGCTTTCCTTCGACAGCTTCAATGATTTCTAGGGCATTATAGTCTTTTGGATATCGTAGTAAAGAATACCCACCTTGCGCTCCTCTAGTCGAACGAATCAGCCCAGCATGCGTTAAAGGAGAAACGATTTGTTCCAAGTATTTCATAGAAATTTCTTGTCGCTTTGCGATGTCTTTTAAAGAGATGTTTCCTTCATCTTGATGACTCGCGATATCAATCATCATACGTAATGCATATCTTCCTTTTGTTGAAATTTTCATATCTTTTTCTCCTATATTCCTATCGTTTATATATGATTTATTTTAACAATCTAAATATACAATGTCAATAAAAGAGAAAAGACAAGCTTTTCGCTTGTCTCATGTGTCCTATTTGAATAAATCTGTTGATAAATAACGATCTCCAGTATCTGGTAATAAAGCTACAATTGTTTTTCCTTTATTTTCTGGTCGTTTAGCTAATTGTGTTGCGGCATAAAGAGCGGCTCCAGAAGAAATACCAACTAAGATACCATCTGTTTTAGCGATTGTTTTTCCAGTGGCGAACGCATCTTCGTTTTCTACCGGAAATACTTCATCATAGATTTCTGTGTTTAGTGTATCTGGAACAAATCCAGCTCCAATACCTTGAATTTTGTGAGCTCCTCCATGTCCTTGTGATAACACTGGTGAACCAGCTGGTTCTACCGCTACCACTTTAACATCTGGGTTTTGAGATTTTAAATATCCACCAATTCCAGATACTGTACCTCCAGTTCCCACACCAGCTACAAAGATGTCTACCTTTCCTTCTGTATCTCTCCAAATTTCTGGTCCTGTTATTTCAAAGTGTGTTTTTGGGTTTACAGGGTTTGTGAATTGTCCAGGAATAAAGCTATTTGGAATTTCTTTGGCTAATTCTTCCGCCTTGGCAATAGCCCCCTTCATTCCCTGGGATCCAGGTGTTAATACGATTTGTGCCCCATAGGCCTTTAATAGATTACGACGTTCTACGCTCATTGTTTCTGGCATAGTTAGAATGGCTTTGAATCCTTTTGCGGCTGCCATAGCAGCTAATCCGATTCCCGTATTCCCACTTGTTGGTTCAATGATTGTAGCGCCTTCTTTTAAGATTCCTTTTTCTACTGCATCTTCAATCATTGCCTTCGCAATACGATCTTTTACCGATCCAGCTGGATTTAAGTATTCTAATTTAACTAATACAGTTGCTTGTAAATCGTTGTCCTTTTCGTAATTTGTTACTTCTACTAATGGTGTGTTTCCTACTAATTCTGTAATTCCTTTATAAATTGTCATGTTCTTATCCTTCTTTCTTTATATATTGATTTGTAGTTTTCTTTTTTTTATTCGTGTTACCGAGTACACATACACCAGCAACAACACATTTGTCTGATTGTCACTTTGTACTACCTCCTTAAGCTTGAACACAATATACTCTTCATTTCCTACTATGTCAATAGGTTTTAAAGGAATTAAAAAATTAAATCCCGAAAGATTTAATTCACTAAGCAACTCTCAATTTTGCGTGACGATGAATTCCATATAACACGGCATGCTTAAACGCGAATTTGCATGCTGTTTTTGTTACTGTTTTTCTTGTATGTAAAACTAAATTCATTCCATATAAAGCCATTGATAATTTTGAAGTTTTCATTTTTATCTCTCCCTTTTTACACCTTTACTATAAACAAGGAAGTTTTCCTAAAAATGAATGTATCTTTCCCTTTCCTTAAACTGAATTGAGTGTTATGGTGATTCTATGAAAAAAAGAGATGTAAATGTTGATTTAATACGAGTTCTAGCATGTCTAATCGTGATTGGAAGGCACATCAACAACTTAACCCTTACTACCTTGGATCACACAAAAATCATGTGGGGATTGCTTTTTAGTGATGGGGTCGCCTTCTTTTTTATCTTGATGGGATTCTTTTTATTCAATAACGATTCTTATATCAAGGTCTTAAAAAAGACGACAAAAAATATTTTATTACCTGCTCTAATTGTCTTGTTTCTATCCCAGCTATTCTATCCCTGGTTCTATGAGAAACAATCCATAGCCAGTTGTTTTGTACCAGCCAATTTCCATTTGAAGAATTTTCTTACCAGTATACTCTATGGAAGAACGGAATTGTCCGGAGCAACCCACTTATGGTATATCCATTCCTATTTTTTAGTGGTCCTTCTATTCCCGATCCTAAAGTGGATATGTCCGGGATTAAAGAATAAAGAAGCGAATCAAAAGACTAGGAATATACGATACTTCCTTATTGGTTTTGCGTTAGTCAATATGTTGATCAACGATCTGCATATCAACATTCCTTATTATGTACCTATTACGGATTTCATTCCGATAAGCGTTCCGATAGTCTATGCGATTACTGGATATACAATCTATAAAAACATTGAGCGAATTCGAAGAAACAGGAAGATGATAATCTTATTCGGAGCCAATGCACTTATTTTTGAAGGAATTCGATATGCACTTCACTATATGCAACTCCAAAAGGATATCACATCGGCTTATTTTCTTAACTGGTCAACCAGTTTTTCCTTTATTGTGGTCGCAAGTTTGATTATTGTGCTATTATCTATCCCTATTCCTACAGGAAGATTGAGTAAGGTCATTCACTT
Source organism: Bacillota bacterium (assembly GCA_018065105.1). Classification (GTDB taxonomy): domain Bacteria; phylum Bacillota_I; class Bacilli_A; order Erysipelotrichales; family Erysipelotrichaceae; genus Floccifex. The sequence goes on along the minus strand of JAGHTX010000043.1, from coordinate 23,936 downwards.
TGTTGGAAATCAGACTTTCTATATTTATTTGACGCACTTCTATATTGCTCTTCTTTCCCAAGGAAACACATATGGACGCTTAACCTCCTTTATCGTAGGTTATACTTCAGAAGCAATCGCTAACTTTACTTTTTTAGAAGAATGTACTTATTTACTCATTCGTATGATTCCCGTATTTTTTCTTTCTTTGTTGCTAAGCGTCATTTTAAACAAATTAAAAGATGGATTACAACATCAGTAATCCATCTCTTTTTTTAGAAAATTAACATTAATACCAAGCTACAAAGGGCAATCGCAACTCCAGGTGGGTCGATGTGTGAACCGCATCTTGTGTTACAAATCATTTCGAACATGATACCAATGATTTGAGCAATTACTCCAAATAGAACCGCTAAAACGATATTTCCAGTTAAGGAAATAGTAAGTCCAGCAATTAAAGTAATGTGGTGTGTTGCCGGAAAATGTGGATCAAAGAAACTCCAAATTAGAGTACATGCACTTACCAAGAATCCAATATTCGTAATTCCTGTTGTTTGTACAAAAATTGCAGAAGTTGTTGCTACAATGACAGACAAGAAGATTGGATATGCCCATCCAGCTAAGTTTGTGAACACAAATCCACTTGTAAAGAACTCTAACGCTCCCTTGTCATAATATTTTCCTTTGAAAACTATACGTACGGCAATTCCTACTAGCGTCATTGCCCAAGCCCCTGTATCCGCTGGTAATCCAATTTGATTTAGAGCATAGAATACCGCATACCCAATGACTCCACCAATTCCTCCAGCAAGAAGAACGGAAGCATCCCCATACGAAGCCATTCCTTTTCCAATGTTTTCACCAAACCAGTCAGGATGTTTTTTGGCACACCATGCAGCCCCGACTACATCTCCATTGAACATAACCGCTGGCAAGAAGAACAAATTCATAAATGTTCCATCTAAGAAGGCGATATCTCCACCTAAATGAGAGATTGCAGCCACAAATAATCCAATAAAACCATACATAATAAAGCCTTGTAGTCCACCAATGACCGTTCCCACTGATCCAGCTAAAAAGGCAATCACAAAATTCATACCAATACTCATAATGACTCCTACTAAAATAGCGGGGCTTGTAAAACCCCGCTTGATTAATTATTATTTAACGAATTAGAATAATTGTCTTACACAACCGTACATACCAGCATCATTTCCTAATAATGCTAATGTGATGTCTGTACCTTCACAAGCACGGAATGTATTCTTAACGAAGTATTTTTTGATTCCATCAGTTAAAATTGTACCAGCACGGCTTACACCACCACCGATAACTACAACTTCAGGGTCTACTACGTTACAGATTACGGCAATTGATTCACCTAACATCTTACAAGTTTCATCAACTAATTCTAATGCAACGATATCACCTTTTTTAGCTTCATCATAGATATCTTTTGAAGTAAGTGGATCAAAGTTACGTAATGTAGTTTCACGAGTTTCTTTTGCTAATTTACGAAGTGCGCAACGAACGATACCATTAGCTGATGTATATTGTTCTAAGCATCCGTGTTTACCGCATCCACAAGCTTCAGGTTCTCCGTCTTTAACGTGAATGTGTCCGATTTCTCCACCAGCACCGTGAGCACCAGCAACGATCTTACCACCGATGACGATTCCGCCACCAACACCAGTTCCTAGAGTAACCATTACTACATCTTGGTGACCTTTTCCACCACCTTGCCACATTTCTCCTAATGCAGCAACGTTAGCATCGTTTCCAGCTTTAACTGGTAATCCAGTTTTTTGATATAATTCAGCTTCAACGTTGAATGTTCCCCATCCTAGGTTAACGCAACCCATAACAGTTCCGTCAGCTCCAACAGGTCCTGGAACACCTACACCAATACCTTGTACGTCTTCTTTTTTAATTCCTTTTTCTTCCATTTTTCCCATAACAGCAGCTGTAATATCATCTAAGATAGATGCTCCATTGTTTTGAGTACGAGTAGGAATTTCCCATTTTTCTAAAAGGGCTCCACCCATGTCGAATAGACCGATTTTTACAGTAGTTCCACCGATATCTACTCCAAATCCATATTGTTTCATATTATCCTCCTTAGTCGCATTAAAACTTCCATGTCTTCAATTGTTTTATGCTTTACACTGATATTATTGTATCACGAAATAAACCTATTTAGGATAGGAGAATTTACTTTTTTTCAGCTAAAAAGGATTTCACTTGTGTAACCAATTGAGAATAGTATTTTGCCTCTAAATCGTAGCCTACAAAACATAAACATTGGTTTATTAGTGTATAAGCATCCGCATTTTTCGCATTTTGGATACAAAAATTCAATAAGAATTTCTTTATAGAATCAACTTCCTCTTCTTCCTTCTTAAATACATAATCATCTGTATTTCCACAAGGAGAAGCACAAGTTTTACATCCAGGAGAGACTAAATATTTTTCCTGATGAAGAATTTCAATCCACTTTTCATTGTCGCAATCGCTTAAGGCTTGTACAAGCAGTGAATCTGTATTCTCTGTTTTGGGATTGTTCTGAGAGGTTTTTACCAATCCAATAATGGCTCCCATAACTTCTTTATTCATCTACTTTGTCCTCCTTTTTTTGGATATAGATATTAATATCTACATCGGTATCAATGCCCGATATAATACCTCGATTTGAATATTGCCACATAGTAAATCTGTCTATCATGCTTGGTTTCGATTGATAGGCGGCATACCATATTTCTCGATCTCGAATCTGATTGAAATCCAAGTTATTGTATAACCAATCGGAATTCCCATAAATCATGGTTTTATACCCTTTCTCTTCCAATCGATCACAGAAATAATTCGCTAGATCTGTTTTTTCCTGCACGCTTAGAACATGAATTCTTCCCCCATTCTCGTCTTGAAAATAAGGTTCCATATCATATACTACAGGATAGGAAATATCATAAGGCTCTATCAGTTCTAACAAATAATCAATCTCTTCATCCAGTTCTTCTGTATTCAGACTTGTGCTGTACCAATACACACCAACTTTCATATTGTTGTCGAGTGCACCTTGAATATTGTGCTCATAGTACTCATCAGTATGAAGAAGTCCTTCAATCGCTCCACGATATCCAGCACGAATCATCACAAAATCTAGATTTTCCTGGGCAACCTGTTCCCAGTCAATGTAATGTTGAAATTGAGATACATCAATTCCTGTTGTGTACATGTAATCAGGATCAGTGAAAGTCATTAAGCCGTTCTCGTCTTTTTTAAATTGATCAATATTGTAATAATATACGATTTCCGGTTCACTAACTGGTTCCTCTTTTTCGGAATGAAAAAGAACATAAATGCCTAAAAAACACAATAAAAGTAAGACTCCTAACAAAAGAAGGATTATCCTATTTCGAATCTTTTTTCTTCTTTTCATATACAAACCTCATTATTTTCTATTATTTTTAACCAAATCCAGTAAATGGTCAATAATTGGGTTCTTATTTTGTTTGGGCCAGCTTAATTCAAAATCCATGGTTTCCACACTTCCGTTTTCACGAAAAAGAGGTAAAAATTTCAAATGCGAATCTTTCTGATAATTTCGAATGATATATTCTGGTAAGATACTAATTCCTAGTCCCACAGAAATCATGGAAAGTAAGATTTCTGGATCTCCTTCCATCGCTACAATATTGGGAAAGAATCCTCCTCTATCATAAATCAACATAGATTCTTCTGCCTCATCCTTAGCACGACGATAAGGCTGCATAATAATGAAATCTTCATTTTGTAAATCGGAATACGATAAAGTGTTCTTTTGGGATAGAGGATTATCCGGATCCAAGGCTGCCAATAAAGGATAGCTTGTTAGAAACAAATGTTCAAACTGGTCAAAAGACTGTCGATACGGAGCAATCGTAAATATGATATCGCATTCTCCCTTTTCCATTTTTTCAAATAAAACACTCATATTCCCTTTTATTAACGCAATCTGAATATTTGGATATAAATTATGAAATTCCTTTAAAATATCCACCAATCTTCCTTGTCCGTATCCACAAATAAAGCCGATGGTAATTTTTCCCTGAATCCCCGTCGATGTATTCCTTGCCAGCTTTAATGCTTTTTGAGAATGATCAACAATTTGTTTGGCTTCTTTTAAAAAGACTTCTCCTGCGCTTGTTAATTCCACATGATGCTTATCCCGAACAAATAAAGGAACACCCACCGTTCTTTCTAAAGCTTTGATTTGTTGGGTCATAGCTGTTTGCGATATAAAACAATTACTAGCCGCTTTGGTAAAATTCAAGGTTTCTGCCACGCTAATAAAGTACTCTAATTGATTTAAATTCATACACTACCTCTAATTTGTAATAACATTTTCTTATTACCAAAGTCAATTTTATCATTGGGAATTTGAATATACTAGTGTTTTAATAATATTGCATTATTTACAAGGAGTATTTGATTATGACAACAGAAAAAATCCCATATAAAATTTATCTATCAGAAGATGAAATCCCAAAACAATGGTACAACGTAAGAGCGGATATGAAAGTAAAACCAGCTCCCTTACTAAATCCAGGAACACTACAACCATTAAAAGCCGAAGAATTGGCACCTATCTTCTGTGAAGAATTGATTGCACAAGAATTAGACAACGATACAGCTTATATTGATATTCCAGAAGAAATTCAAGAATACTACAAGACTTACCGTCCATCGCCAACTATGCGAGCTTATCACCTAGAAAAAGCTTTAGGTACACCCGCAAAAATCTACTACAAATTTGAAGGAAATAATACCAGTGGATCTCACAAATTAAACTCTGCCTTAGCCCAAGCCTATTACGCTAAAAAACAAGGTTTAAAAGGGGTAACAACCGAAACAGGTGCTGGACAATGGGGAACTGCATTGTCTATGGCATGTGCTTACTTCGATTTAGATTGTAAAGTATACATGGTAAAAGTTTCCTATGAACAAAAACCATTCCGACGTGAAGTTATGCGTACATATGGTGCCAGTGTTACACCTTCTCCATCTATGGAAACCGAAGTAGGAAGAAAAATTTTAGCAGATCATCCAGGAACAACAGGTTCTTTAGGATGTGCTATTTCTGAAGCCGTAGAAGTTGCGACTAAAAATGAAGGATATCGCTATGTATTAGGTAGTGTACTAAACCAGGTATTATTGCACCAATCCATTATTGGTCTAGAAGCCAAAGCGGCTTTAGATAAGTACAATATTACTCCAGATATTATCATTGGATGTGCTGGCGGAGGATCAAACTTAGGTGGATTAATCTCTCCATTCATGGGAGAAAAACTAAGAGGAGAAAAAAATTATCGCATCATTGCCGTTGAACCAGCCTCATGTCCAAGCTTTACTAGAGGAAAATTTGCGTATGACTTCTGCGATACAGGTATGATTTGTCCATTGGCAAAAATGTATACTTTAGGAAGTGGATTTATTCCTTCACCAAACCATGCGGGAGGATTACGATTCCACGGTATGAGTACTATTCTTTCTCAACTTTATCACGATGGATATATGGAAGCGACATCTGTGGAACAAACCGCTGTCTTTGAAGCCGCTGAAATGTTTGCGAGAACGGAAGGTATCTTACCAGCTCCAGAAAGCTCACATGCCATCCGTGCAGCGATTGACGAAGCTTTAAAATGTAAAGAAACCGGAGAAGAAAAAACAATCCTGTTTGGATTAACAGGAACTGGATATTTCGATATGGTTGCTTATGAAAAATTCCACAATGGAGATATGAGTGACTACATTCCTACTGATGAAGATTTACAAGTTGGATTCAATGGAATCCCTAAATTTCCAGGAAACGAATTCTAACTAAAAAGGACACGCTATGTGTCCTTTTGTTCATTTCCTAACAAATACGAGGTAATAACTCTCCACCAGGTTGAGGAAGTAAAGTTTGTGAACCAATTTCGGTCGTCATCATAACCTTACCCACCATTTCATCGGTAATCTCTCCAATGATGGCCGCATTCTTTGTATATTTACCTTGTTTTAAAGTATTTAGTAATGCCTGTGCCTGTTCTTTTGGAGCAATCACAACCATAGTTCCTTCGTTGGCTAAGTATAGTGGATCTAATCCTAACATACCGCAAACCCCTTTAACAGCTGGATCCACTGGAATATCTTGCGAATTTAAACGAATTCCAACGTTGCTTTCGGCAGCAATTTCATACAATACCGTACCAACTCCACCACGAGTCGCATCACGAATGACATGAATGTCTTTGGTTGTATTGATCATTGACTCTACAGTGTGCCATAATGGAGCACAATCACTCTTTATATCGGCTTCAATTCCTAAATCTTCACGAGCTAATAAAATGGTACATCCATGTCTTCCCACATCCCCCGTTACTAAAATCGCATCTCCAGGTTTGGCAAATGCACCAGATGTTGAGAAACCTTCGGTTAAGCTTCCAATTCCAGTCGTTGTGATGAAGACTTTATCCACTTGTCCTTTACCAGCTACTTTTGTATCACCGGCAACAATACGAACGCCTACTTCATTGGCTGTTTTTTCCATGGCCGCTACGATTTCTTCCAATTCATCAAAGTCAAATCCTTCTTCCAAAATAAACGAACAAGTCATGTATAAAGGTTTCGCTCCCATACAAGATAAGTCATTAACGGTACCACAGATACTAAGCTTTCCGATATTTCCTCCATTAAACTTATAAGGAGAAACGATGAATCCGTCGGTAGACATCGCAATCTTTCCAGTTCCTACATTCAACACGGCTGCATCATCTGGAGTAAATTCCGGATTGGCAAAATGGTGTTTAAATACCGATTCAATCAATTCCGCTGTTTGTTTTCCACCAGCTCCATGGGCTAATGTAACTTTTTTATTTGACATACTAATCTTTCCTTCCATATTGATAATACGCACTGCAGGCACCTTCATTGGATACCATACAAGCACCTACAGGATGTAATGGTGTACATACCTTTCCAAATACCTTACAATCGCATGGTTTACATTTTCCTTGTAAGACATCCCCACAACGGCAGGCTGGGTTAGGCTTTCCTTGAATAAGTGGCATGTCTAATTTTACACGTACATCGTATTCTTTATATTCTTCACGAATCTTTAATCCGGAATTTGGAATAACTCCCAATCCTCTCCAAATGGAATCACAAGGTTCAATTACTTCTTCCATGACTTTGACAGCGGATGGATTTCCTTGTTCCTTTACCACACGAGGATAACAATTCACAAAATAAGGTTTTCCTTTTTTGGCATTTTCGACAATGACCGCAATCGCCGTTAATAACTCTTTCGCTGTAAATCCAGCTACAACACCAGATACCCCTTGTTCTGCTAAATCTTCACATACCTTTACCCCGGTAATCGCATTGACATGTCCTGGATAAAGAAAGGCATCTGCTGACAACTTTAATGCCTGATAAGCAGCTGGCATCGTTTTATTGGCGGTTAATACGGAGAAATTCTTAATTCCTAATTTCTTAGCGTTTTTAATTGCCAAACATACCGCTGGTGTAGTCGTTTCAAATCCAACCGATAAGAAAACAACTTCACGATCTGGATTTTCCTGTGCCACTTTGATCGCATCTAAAGCGGTATAAACAATTTTAATGGTTGCTCCTTCACTTCGGGCATCGGCTAAACTTTTCTTTGTTCCTGGAACACGAATTAAATCGCCAAAAGTACAAATTAAGGCATTTCTTTCCAAGGCCAAATACACAGCTTCATCAATAAAATCAACGGGTGTTACACAAACCGGACATCCAGGTCCGGAGATTAATTCAATATTTTCTGGCAAGATGTTACGAATTCCTAAACGGAAGATTTCATGTGTATGAGTACCACACACTTCCATGATTCTTAATTTTGGACCATTGTAGGATTCAATAATCTCTCTTGTTCTTTGCATGATTTCTGACATAGTCTTATCCTAACAATCCTAATAATCCATCAGTTTCTTCTTCGTCATCGGAAGTAATCTTGGCAATCGCAATGCCAGCGTGAACCATGACATAATCCCCAGGTTCCACATCTTCTAACAATTCAGCCGATACTTCTCTTTTGGCTCCAGAAGCATCCACTAAAGCCATTCCATCTTTAAGGCCTACTACTTTGGCAGCTAATCCTACACACATGTTTCTTTTCCTCCATTTATTTTTACCATCGCATAAATCGCCTGTCCTAGAGCGATTCCTCCATCGTTTGGTGGAATCAGACTATGACGATATACTCTGAATTCTTTTTCTAACGCGTTGTCGCACAATTCTAATAATAACGAATTTTGGAACACTCCGCCACTAAAGGCCACAGAATTTAAGCCCAAGTCTTTTGAAAGTGTTCTTACAACTTCTTCAATCTGTTTGGCAAGTATTGCATGGAATACATAAGCCAAACGGTTAGAATCTTCTCCTTTTAAAACTGCTTCCACAATATATTTGAACAATACATCCGTTGGAAGGATATATCGACCTTCTTCTTTTCTTAGTTCCATTAGTTCTGGATGTGTTTGTAGTACATCACGGATATCTTTGTTGGTGCAGGCCTGGGCTCTAAACATAAGCGTTGTACTCGCTTCACCTTCAAAGCTGGATACCTTTCGAATGTTTAGAATGGCACTTACGGCATCAAATAAACGCCCCGCACTGGTTGAAAGAATCGCATTGATTTTTCTTTTGTGCATAGCACACATTGGTTTGATCATGGTAGATTCACATAGATTTAATCTGGATACAATAGATTCCAATTCTTCTTCCGGATACAGATCAATCAACATAGAAAGCGCAATTCGCCATCCTTCTTTAGCAGAAGTGTCTCCACCAATTTGTAGAAATGGTGCAATACTTGCCTTTCTTTCAAAGTTTGTATAGTCACTAATTAAAACTTCTCCACCCCAAACCGTTTTGTCTAATCCATATCCGGTTCCATCAAACGAAACACCAATGACCTTTTCTTTGGACGATACATTATTTTCGGCCATACAAGATAAGATATGGGCATAATGGTGTTGTATTTCACAAAGTGGTAGATTTTGTTCTTCAGCTACAATTCTTGTGTTGTATTTTGGATGCATATCACAAGCTACCAAACTTGGCTTAACTTCTAATAATTCTTCCATTCTCACAACCGATTCTTCTAAAGCTCTTACGGTTCTTAAATCGGCCATGTCCCCTACATAAGGAGAAGCATAAAAGAGCTGATTGCTTCCTAAACAGAACGTATTTTTTAATTCTCCACCAATGGCTAACACCTGCCCTTTGAAATCTTCATTCATCATTACAGGTAAAGGAGCGTAGCCTCTGGATCTGCGGATCATATACGGTTTTTCTTTGTAGAAATCCATAACCGAATCATCGGCACGAAGACGAATCTTACGATTGTGGGACAGGATTAAATCACAGAATCCCGATAATTCCTGTATCGCATCTTCATCGCTTCGACAGATTGGAGCACCAGATACATTTCCACTGGTCATCACAAAACAGTCTGTGCGCATTTCAACATCATCGTTATAATCAAACAACAACATTTGTACAGGCGCATATGGCAACATAACTCCCACTTTCGGATTGTCTGGAGCTACGCTTGGTGCTAAATCACTGTTTTCTTTCTTTTCTAATAAAATGATTGGTTTTTGATACCCATCTAGTATTTCTTCTTGGTAATCATGAAGCACACATCTTTTTTGGACAGCTTCCATGTTTCGCATCATTACCGCAAAGGGTTTTGCGGGTCTTCTTTTTAGAGTACGAAGACGAGCCACCGCTTCTTCATTTGTCGCATCACAACACAAGTGGAATCCTCCGATTCCTTTGATGGCCACAATCTTTCCTTCTAGAATTGCCTTACGCGTATACGTAATGGCCATTCTTCCTTTCATGGGTTTACCAATGATATAGACTTCCGGTCCACAATCGTTGCAGCAGACAGGTTGGGCATCGTAACGTCTGGTTTCTATGCTTGTATATTCTTTTTCGCATTCCGGGCACATTGGAAATTCCTTCATGCTGGTGCGTTCTCTATCATAAGGCATGGCATCTAGAATGGTTAATCTTGGTCCACAGGCCGTACAGTTGATAAAAGGGTGCATAAAACGACGGTTGTTTGGATCGTATAGTTCCTGCTGGCATTTCTTACATGTTCCAATATCGGGAGATACAAAGATATCTCCTTTTTCTTTAATACTTTCAATAATCGAAAAATCCTGGAAAGCTTCCACCGAACAATCTTGTACATCCACTTTCAGGATGGCAGAACGTTCAGGTGCTTTCTTTTCCAAATCGATTAAGAACTGGGCAATTTGTTCTTTTGTTCCTTGTACAAAGATTTCTACATAACTTCCTTTATTGGCTACACTGCCTTTTAAATCTAAGGCACTGGCAATGCGGTCCACAAAAGGACGAAATCCGACACCTTGTACAATTCCATATACACGAATGACTTTTTGGTTCATAAGCCATTCCTCTATTTCCATAATGCGTTTTGCGAAGCGTCCGCAAATTTTCCTGATACCGCAAAGTGCGCCAATTCTATATATTTTCCCGTAAATCCTTTTAAAGCGCGTTTAAAGGCTGGGTCTCCAATAATGACATCGTATTCATTTTTTAGTACAGTTTCGATAAAGGTATTCTCTTTTTCAAAGTGTAAATCCTGTGCTTCTTTTAATTCGGGTATTTCCATAAACCAGGTGCCAATGGTAACATCACATCCATTTTTTCGTAATAGGTTACGAATCTCGTGAGCTGCTACTTGTTGGTGAAGTACTAATACTTTTTTATCTTTAATATTATTCAATTCTTCTTCAAACGAATCTGGTAAAAATGGATATTCAATGGAAAATGGTGTTCCAAATCTTTTTTGAAGATAAACAGCTAATTTATAAGAAGCTGGTGATACGACAATGTTTCTTTCAACACTACCTGCCCTTTTAATAGCTTCTAAGCCATCGCCCATACCGTAACAGTAATAGTCTTCTTCCTGAATATAGGCTTTAGGATCTAACACGCTGATATCTAATGGAATACATCCTAGAATTCCTGTTTTAGAACTTTTTTCTTGTGTATCTTCTACATACGTTTGGAAAAGTTCCATATATGCATCTTGAGCGCCTCGATCGTACAATCTTGTTCCAATGGTTTCAATACTCATAACAGGCATACCGCATCTTTTTGTGGCCATGCGCTTCATCGCTTTCATATCTGTCGCAATTACCGCGGGTACCGGTGTACCAATGATAAGTGCGAATTCTTTATTTAAATATTTGGCCGCATCCTTTAGTTTTTCGACCAAACGATCATCTCTTCCTAGAATCGCATCCATATCACGAAGGCCTGCGGAGAAGATAGCACTTCTCTCTTGGAACCATCTTGGTTCATCAAAACCGCAGATATTTCCGGTACATCCTCCCGCATCACAAATCACAATGATTCCACCTAGTTCGTAGAATACGGATACCGCTCCCGATTGATCTGGCGCAAATGGAGATAAATATTTTAATAATCCTTTCATACTTATTCTCCTTTCTTGGCTTCTAATAAACGGGTAAACAATTCTTTTAATCCCGCATATCCAAATGGTTTATTGTCTTCGTTCCAAGGAATGTTTGGACATTCTGGATGGTAATAAGCGGCATCTTTTCCAATGGATAGATCCACTTCACTTTCCTTGCAGTTAAAGTTCAACATTGTTGGAGAAAGGTTCGTAAAGATTTTTGTGTTGGGTGAAATCTGAGCAATTTTTTTGATATATACATAATTTACATTGGTGATTGTTCCATAGATTTCTTTAACCTGGTGTCCATATCGAAGCAGGGCAAGAGCCAATTCGAATGGATCGGCATTACACCATTCTCCAAGCGCAAAGCTCGTGTTTGGGTATAAGGTATTAAACTGTTCAATGACTTTCATTGCTTCCTCATAGTATTTTGTATCATCAATGCTTACCCCTAAGGCACTTCCAAACAATTCGTATTGTTTATGGATTTTATCAATTTGATACACGCGAGTCATTTCAATCGATGGGATACCCAATCTTTTTTTCATATCATCGGCAACATGTCTAGCTTCTGGATTTAAGATGATATTAAAATTGGCTTCTGCCATTGTCTTGTAGTCTTCAAAATCTTTACATTTTGAGATTTCATGGATTCTTTGAATTCCGAATCCTTTTAATATTTCAAACAATTCATTGTCTTGGAAAGGAGCAAACTCACCTAAGATATTCACCACATTTTTCTTGCGTGGTTTCTTTTCAAGCAGCGAATACAAAGTCTTACGAACTAAGACCATTGGTGGTAGTTTTCCTTCTCTAGTAAGAGCGTACATGTAACAAGGTAAAACGGGAATGCCTACATATTCACTTGCCTTCTTACATACACGATCCATATCGGTTCCTAATAACGCATCCACACAAGTGATACAAATCATAACTACACTAGGTGGTGTCTCCAAAGAATCTACCACTTCTTTTACCGCTTTAGAAATCTTATTTAAGTGTCTTCCAGTAACAATGTCCGTATCATCTTGTAGCAAAAAGAAGAAGCGTTCTCCAAATCCATCGGGTGCTGCTAAAGCCTGGGTATTTCTTCCACAACACACCGGTGCCACCAACAACATCACACTGCCTGGAATGGCTAGTCCTGCTCTTTTTACACCAAAGCCTTGTGCACCTGGGGAGTTAAAAGACAAGGTAGCGGGTGAACTATAAATCAAATGTTTTGAAGATTGGAGCTCATTAGGAATGTTGTCTCTTCCTTTTTCTACCAATTCTTTGGCTGTGATTGAATATACATAACTCATAGTTTATTCCTCTAATAGTTTTTTTGCCAAATCCAGATAGACTTGAGAAATTGGTAAACTGGCATCTCCCTGGATAACGGTCATACCTTGATCTTCATAGTGGGTAATATCATTGCTTCTTGGGATATCGGCAATGATTTCTAGATTTCTTTCTTTGGCAAAGTTGGATACTTTTTCATATTCGTTTTCTACATTTCGACGGTTTAATACGATTCCTTTAACCGAAGCATATCCACGGTCTTCAAAGTTTTGAACGGCACTGTAGATATTATTGGCAGCGTATAGAGCCATCTTTTCTCCACTTGTGACAATTAATACGTGTTCGGCATAGCCTTCACGAATAGGTGCCGCAAAGCCTCCACAGACTACATCCCCTAATACATCGTATAAAACAACATCGGGTTGATAGTTTTCGAATAGTTCCAAATCTTCTAATAAAGAGAAAGTGGTGATGATTCCTCGACCTGCACATCCTAGTCCTGGAGTAGGTCCACCGGTTTCGATACAAAGAACATTTCCATATCCTACTTTGGCAATGTCTTCAATCGTCTCTGGTTCTTCATCTTTTTCTCGAATGTAATTCATAACCGGTTGTACAGGAGTCCCGCCTAACAGATTCATGGTAGAATCCGCTTTAGGATCGCAACCGATTTGAATAACTTTTTTTCCTAATTTTGAAAAGGCAGCTGCTAAGTTTGCCGTTGTGGTTGACTTACCAATGCCACCTTTTCCATATATCGCAAGTTTCAACATAAACTTTATTTCCTTTTCATTTCTGTATTGATTAAATTGGGAAGATCTTTTTCAAAAATTCTTCCAGAAAATGCCACATGCGCATAAGGATAGAATTCCTTATTTGAGCATAAAGCTTTATAAAGCGGATCGGCAATAATACCATCCACGCTTTTAATTTGTTCCATCACGTCATCTTCCTCTGGAACGTATACATCCAAAGTTCTATATAATTCATTATTCTCGTTTAATGGATCGAGTACGATTACAGAGACATCGTTTTCTTCTTCCATCGCACAGGCTAGTGAAATACTGGTAACCGCCTCTCCAATCAAGGCTAAATGTTTCTCTTTTTTTACTTGTTTCCTATCCCATCCTAAACTTGTCTTTTTTAATTTTAATTTTTCTAACAGTTTTGATGCGAATTTCTTTCCGTATGGAACACCGACGACATAAGGAATCCCAAAGCGAGATTCTAAGAGTTTAGCCGCTTTTAGTCCACCTGTGGATACAACTAGATTGATAGACGCCTTTGACATATTTTGAATATCTTCCAAGCTGCAGTTCATAGCTAAAGTACAATTCACTGTATATCCATTGGATTTTAGCCATTCTTGGATAGATTCCACACTTCCATTGATAGAGAAATCCAAAGGAGTTGCCCCTAGAATGTTGACAGTGTTTTGTTGTGTTTCTTTTTTTTCTGTACAATAGAAATCCACAATTCTTTCCATGGCCATCGAAATACCATTTGGATAATACTGCATTCCATTGGTCATAAACCCAAAGGAAGGAATGCCAGTTCTTTCTTCAACAATTTGGGCAATCGCATCAAAATCAGTTCCCATCATATAGGGAATAGGAGCGCCTACTAAAGCGATAAACCTTGGTTTTAATTCGTTTGCGGTTTGTACCAGGTCTTCAATAAACTTATCATCGTCTCCCATAATGGCTTCCATTTCGGAGATAGCCGAGATAAAGATCATACTGTCCTGATCGTACCAGCGTGGCTCATCGTGGGTTGTATAGGTAGAATTACAACCACTGGCATCGTGCATGACGACCATACCACCTAATTCATATAGAGCACTGCACACACCAAATTCATCCGATGAATAAGTTGATGTTAATCCTACTACTTGTCTCATACTATACAACTCTCACATCCATACCCTTTTTTCTGGATGATGTTCTTTCTATCTTTTTTGTTTAGATATGCCTCTTGCATCAATCGGCAAATTTCTACCATACCGCGATATCCAAAGTATCCTCCACTTTCGGCTACATTCACAAAATGGTCCGTGGCTTCAAAGTAGGCCGCTTTTTGCCCGATGGCTAGTATTTTCTCATTTTCTTCGTGAATAAAGCGCATGCCTGGTTGATTGGTTGGGCGTATTTTTATATTTGGATAATTTGTTTGAATCCATTCAAAATCTTTTTCATCATCCCCAACAAACACATCCACATATAATGTTGTCACATTAAAGCCTTCTTCCAATAATCTTCTGGCTAAAGAAGTCGGTCTAAAGGTAAATGTGTAATCGATTGCGATTGAAGTATTTCCAATCACCCTTTTTAATTCTTGGAAAGCACGTCTAGCTTCCATTTTCTCTTTTTCAAAGTCAGGACAAGCAACGTCTAAACTTTGGGATAATTCTTTATAATTGTTGTCCAGTTCTTCTTCATTAAAGGAGAACGTTAGATATTGAGAAGGAATGGATAATCGTTGTTCTAAATCCTGGGCTGCCTTTTGGGCTAGGGGTTCGTAATATATATTGAGTCTCGCTTTGGCCATATCCAGATAGTCTTCAAACGTTTGGCATCGATACAAATCCCATACTTCAAAACTAGAAGATAACCAAGTGTATAATTCACTTTCTTTCCATAGTGGAAGGTTGCTTCCAATAAAATTAATCTTCTTTAAATTTGTTTCCTTCTTTTCCAAGAAGCTATACATTTGTATACGCATCTTTTGATCGGGTGTTAAGCCACTTTTTCTTAGCGTAGGTATCATGTAACAATCCGTAAAGCGAATGTCTGGAAAACGAGCACGAAGTTGGTCAAACACTAAATGCTGGTCATAGGCTAAGAAGAAGTGTTGACAACTGATGAATAGGAGAATAGCTTTGGGTTTGTATGGTAGTTTTTCTAGTACATCACTAACCCCTTCCACCATTAACTCTTCCATAGAACCATCCAGTACATTTTCTTCTCGAATACTGATGGAAGAATAACGATCTAACGCATTCATTTCCGCTGCTGTTAATACAACCCCTCGTAAACATCCATAAGCACACACAAAGATTTGATGACTTTCTGGAATCAACATTCCGGTATGTACAATATTCCACGTTCCACGAGCTGGCGAACTGTATTCAAGACCGGCATAAAAGGGAGCTGGAAAGTGAACTTCACTTATTTTCTTTTCAACACCTTCTAGAATTTCATCTCTTACTCTTCTTAACATATAAGTGCCTCAGCTAATGTTTCTAGAGAAGACTTACACGGTGTCTCTTCTTGCTCGTACGTTACATATACTTTCTTGTTTTCTTCAGCTTCTTGAATAATATCGCAACGTGGAATGATTCCTACTAATTTGGATTCAAAGTCTTGAACAAGCTCTTCCACTTTTTCTTGTTCTCTTTTTACATTTCTTTCATTTAGGATAAAACCACCAAGTGTGGCATATCCTCTTCCTTTAAAACCTTGCACTGCACTGGCAATGTTGGCTGCCGCATAGATAGACATGTTTTCTCCGGATGTAACAATATAAACTTCATCGGCATATCCTTTTCGCATTGGCATAGAAAAGCCTCCACAAACCACATCGCCTAATACATCATAGAAGACATAGTCAAAATCGTATTGTTTATAAATGCCTAGAGTTTCTAGTTTTTCAAGGGCTGTGATAATACCTCGTCCAGCACATCCCATTCCTGGAATAGGTCCACCTGCTTCTACACAGATGACTCCAGCTTCTCCTGTACAGATTACGTCTTCTAGCTTCATATCTTTATTATTTGTTCGCATAACAGCTAATACTGTATTTAATGGTTTTCCTTGTCTTACATACAAAGTGGAATCGGCTTTGGGATCGCATCCAATTTGAAGTACCTTATACCCTTTTTTAGCCAAGGTTACCGATAGATTGGATACAATGGTAGATTTTCCAATCCCGCCTTTTCCATAAATCGCAATTTTTTTCATAGTCTATTCCTCATTAAATACTTCAATGCTACGTTTTAAGATGCCTTTCATGTGGGCAATCATAATACCATAGTTTGTGAATGGGATACCTTGATCCACTGCACATTTCATACGGTATTTTACTTCTCTTTCGTTTAACATACATCCACCACAGTGAATGATCATTTTATATTTTGATAGATCTTCTGGAAATTCCATTCCCGAAGTTGTTTGAATTTCGATATTCTTTTTTGTGTAATTCTTGATCCAGCGAGGAATTTTCACACTACCAATGTCGTTACATTGACGGTGGTGTGTACATCCTTCAGAAATCAAGACAATGTCTCCATCTGATAATGTGTCAATGGCTTCCACACCTTGTACAGCGGTTTCTAAATAGCCTTTGTAGCGTGCCATTAGAATTGAGAAAGAAGTTAATAGAATTCCTTTTGGAACATCTTTGACCACTTCTTCAAAGGCTTGGGAATCGGTAATGACCATGGCTACCTTGTTGTTCAATTTTTCTAATGTTTCTTTTAATTCTGTTTCTTTTACTACCACACTGATAGCTCCGGCTTCCAACAAATCACGAATGGTTTGTTGCTGAGGAAGGATCAGTCTTCCTTTTGGTGCGGATTCATCAATCGGTACAACGAGTACAACCGTATCCAATGGATTTACTAAATCGGCTACGATTGGTTTCTTTTCTTCCAGTTTTACAGTTTGTCCAATTTTTTCTTTTAGTTCCCAAATGTTTGTCTTTTTTAGGGCACTGACACTGATTTCATTATCGGATAAAGAGATTTCATCTTTTACTAAATCACTCTTATTGTAGACGACAAGATAGGGAATTTCTTTCTTTTCAAATAGAAAAATCAGTTCGTTATCACAAGCACTTTTTCCAATCGTTCCATCGACTACTAGAATAGCGATATCGGTTTTATTTAGAACTTGTTTGGTCTTTTTAACGCGCATTTCACCTAGTGTTCCTTCATCATCAAAGCCTGGTGTATCAATAATCACAACAGGTCCTAATGGAAGAAGTTCCATTGCTTTATAGACAGGGTCAGTTGTGGTTCCTTTGACATCGGATACCAAGGCTAAATCTTGATTGGTTACTGCATTAACCACGCTGGATTTTCCGGCATTTCTTTGTCCAAAGAATCCAATGTGGATTCGATTGGCACTGGGTGTATTGTTTAAGCTCATACTTTATTCCTCCATTTTTTTATAGTCTCCACGAGATACGGCGAGTTCGTATCCAATGGCTTTCATTTTCTCTTTTAATACTTCAACATTCTTTTTGGATTCATCACTTGTTCCAATTTTATTGTCGTAAAGTGTGTATTTCTTGCGCAAGGACAGTGGTGAAAGATTTGGCATAATGACATTAGCACCCGCTTTAATACCTTGTTCACGACCCATTGGTGATATTGTTCCTAAAGCCGTTGTAGCCGGTAATAATACATCGGGTAACATCAATCGTAACAATCCCAGACAATATACTGTGAGTTCTAAGCTTCCTGCTTCTTTGTCTCTAAATGGGGTCTGATGATGTGGAATGAATGGTCCAATTCCGATCATTTCTGGCTTAAATTCTTTTAAGAATAGAAAATCTGTGGCAAGTTCTTCTTCGGTTTGGAAAGGAGAGCCTACCATAAATCCAGTTCCCACTTGATAGCCTAGAGATTTTAAATCCTGAAGACAGCGCATACGATTTGAAAGGGATAGATCGCTTGGGTGTAGTTTTTTATAGTGCTCTTCACTGGCGGTTTCGTGTCGTAACAAATAACGATCGGCTCCGGCTTCTTTCCATAATTTATAGTCTTCATATGCCCATTCCCCAAAGGATAGGGTAATCGCAGCATCGGGATATTCTTTTTTTATTGTGGAAATGATTTGAGCTAATTTTTCTTTAGAAAAACCAGCATCTTCGCCTCCTTGCAGAACAAAGGTACGAAAGCCTAATTTATAGCCTTCTTTACAACATTCTAAGATTTGTTCCAAAGTTAATCGATATCGGTCTACATTTGTGTTACTCTTGCGAATCCCGCAATATAGACAATCGTTTCGACAGATATTGGTAAATTCAATCAATCCTCTTGTGTAGATTTGATTCCCAAAGTGTTTTTGGGCTAAAGGCTGCGCTAAAGAAAAGATATACTCTGCACTTTCTTCATCTCTTTCTTTGATTACCTTTACCCATTCTTCTTTAGTTAATTCCTGTGTTTTATATAGTTTATCTATTAACAACTTTACTTCTTGTTTCATAAAACTTTTCTCCATATAAAAAGCCCTTATTATCCATAAGGGCACCATAAAAAGAGTAATAATAAAGTTTTTTCTTTTTTGGCTTACCTTTCCCCTCAGGATATACATGCTTCGGTGTCAGAATAGCTATATTCATTCTACTAAAAAAGTGCATATGTTCCAATACATATGCACAATTCTTAAGCTATAAACTTTTCAATTGGAGTGGATACAAATCCGTTTTCCGTTAATACCTCCATAGAAGTAAATCCAGCTTTTTTTATTAAATCTAAAGACAATTCATACGCACAGTCTAGATAATCTTTATCATGACAATCGCTGTTCAATAGAATACGAGCTCCTTTTTTTGCCATGTATTCTAATAGAGTTTGATGAGGATAAGGAAGTGTTCTATATCCTCGAGCAATGGCTCCGGTATTAACTTCTAGAATCTTATTAGCTTCTACAAGACAATCAATCGCATCGTATGCATAGGCTAGATATTGTGGATCATCAAATTGGATAGAAGACTGGTCTTCATTAAATTTCATTAATAGATCTATGTGACCAACAATATCGATTTCATCCCAGGTAGCTATTTCTTTCATACCTTCGTAATAATCTTTGGCATATTCTAAAAAGCTTCCATTGTACCAGTCGTTTACCATAGATGTTGTAACTTCGCTGGAGTAATCAATTCCTCGATATTCTCCATTCTTTTCCATGTAGTGTTTCGATCCGATTAAGTATTCAAAGCTTTCTGGATCTTCCGTACGATAAGTAATGTCCTGTTCCAATCCTAAGAAAATTTGAATTTTGTCTTTATACTTTTCTTTTAACTCTAAGATTTCTTTTTTGTAGATTTCTTGAACTTCCTTGCTCATTCCTACATCATCGTGAGGTGAATAAGCATGAGAGGATAATCCTAAAATCGTAAAGTTCTTATCGATGGCAGATAATACCATTTCTTCCAATGTATTTTTTCCATCACAGTAAATACAGTGAGAATGTAAATTCTGTTTAATCATAAAGCACACTTTCTAGAAAGGCTGTACATCCTTCCACAATATCATTATACGTGATTTCAAAATTATCGGTATACCAAGGATCGGCAATACTTCTAGGATTCGATGTATAATCTAGCAATAACTTAATCTTATGTTCTGGATCTTTTCCGACAATACGTAAAGTATTACGAATATTGGCTGAATCCGCACATAGAAGATAATCGTAGTAAGTATAATCACTTTTTCTTACTTGTCGTGCTCTTTTATTACTAAAATTCGTATACGCTGTATTTCCTATCCCATGTTTCTTTAATTCTCGTTGTGATGGTGGATAAACAGGATTGCCCCGATCGCCCCAAATTTCTTCTGTAGAAGTAGCGGCTGAAGCAATTTCAAACATATCTTTTAAGCCTCTTTTTTCCACCATGTCTTTTAGTATAAATTCAGACATAGGTGAACGACATATATTGCCGTGGCAGATGAATAGAACTTTAATCATGCGTTTATATACCAAGATATGCCAGCTTTGTGAAAAAATACGTCGTTTTTTCAACATAACCAACATTTTTCCTCTCTACAAGCTATATTGTAGCATATAGTTGCATAAGGTGATTTTCAAAGATCTAAAGATTGGGGTAAAATTTGGGGTAAACTTCCCATGGCATTTGTCGCTTTCCCCTTTTGGGGAAAACGGCATAATTGTCGGGGAAAATGGCGTATCCCCTTTTTTGTCATATTTGTCGTATCACTTGGCATAGGACTAGAATATTTCCTCGTAGTTCAGACTGTCTATATCGTCCTTTATATCATCAATATTCATGTGCGTGTACAGATCCATCGTTATTTCTATGCTTGCATGTCCCATGAGTTTTTGAACCGTTTTAGGATTCGCACCTGACTTGATCATAAGTGAACAGTATGTGTGCCTGCATACATGTGGTGTGATTTTAGGCAGCTCTTCTTTATACATTCTATTATAGGATGACACCGCAAAAGTAAACTTCTTGCTCCATTGATATCCAACCATCGGCAACCCTGCTTCACTCAAATAAAGGAATCCCTTTACCTTACCAACAGAAGGATTGCTCTTTCTTTTCTTGGCCTTTTTATAAAGATGCTCAAAGCATCTGAATAATTCCTCATCTTTTGCAGGAATTGGTAATAGTCTTTCTCCACTTGTACTCTTTGTCGATTCGACCCACATATCATTCTTCCCTCGATACAATAATTGACGATTTACGGAAACTACTCTATTTTTTAAATCAATGTCACTATGCGTCAATCCACAAAATTCGGAAATTCGCATCCCAGTATGAAACAATATATACATTCCTTCATAATACTGGGAATAATGATTGTCTCTTTTGACAAACTCCAAAAACTGTTTCATCTGTTTCCTTGTCAGTGCCTGTCTTCTTGTTGAATCATCGATCAGCACTTCAGATAAAGGAAATTCAAATGGATTCTTACGGATCAAATTATCATCTACAGCACTTTGAAATGCAGGTCTTAAAACACCTCTAACACAGTGTATTGAACTAAAACTTCTGCTATCATCTCTCTGAAGTTTGATTAAGAATTCTTTTGCCTCAATCATTCCAACATCAGCAATTTTCATCGACGAAAACTTTTCCTTCTTTAGAATATTTAATACAGTTTGGTATCCTACTTTCGTTGTCTTTTTTACCCCAACCTTTTGCGAACAATATTTAGACGCAAGAGAAAATACAGTGTATCCTCCACCTTGAAAATGGATCTTCTCGTCAATATCCCAGTTCAGTTCCCTGATCTGATCTCTTAAGCAAAGAGAATCCTTTTTTCCTTTCGGAGTCACATCAGAACGTATCAATCGCCAGCTAGTAAGATATATTTCTTTTCCATTTACTCTGGTCTTATATCTATAGCTGCCATCACTTCTCTGTGTCTCACCAGTCTGCAAAATTCTACCTCTGCTATCTCTTCTTTTCTCAGCCATTAATTAACTCACCTCCAAAAACAAAGACTGGATATATAAAGATTTTATAAATATCCAGCCCATTTTTCTAATGTACAAAATCGGGATTTACATCCTCGACACTTTTTCTTCTATGTGTTTTTGGAAAGGTCTTCGTTTTATTCTTATATCACTTTTACCAACACGTACTACAAACTCCGGATCCATATGATGTGATATGTAATTTTTTAAAGTTTTTTCTCCCACCCCAAAGTATTTTGAAGCTTCTTTGAAAGTGAGAAGTACCTTATCACAAATATCAACATTGTTACTACTTTTTTCTTCCATGATTAGGTCTCCTTCTTATAATTCTCCTATAACATTTGCTCATGGCAGCACTAACCAGAATGTACCATTCCACTCCGATCATCTCGTTCTTATCCAATGAGCCCAGATAGTTCAGAAACCTTGACTGATCTATAGTACGTTGGTGTTCAAGCATGTCATAAGATGGTTCTTTTAATCCAGCTTCCTGCCATTTCTTGATATGGTAATGTGTTGCTTTGTATCCATCTTCGTTCTTTGTTCTTGATATACAAGCAACCAATGCAATACTACTATGCCTGTTTCCACTGTTGTTCCCGATAATAAGAACAGGTCGGATTCCTCCCTGCTCACTACCTCTAGTTGGTTCCAAATCGGCATAGTAGATTTCTCCTCTTCTCGGTAGATTCATTTTATTATCCTCCTATGTAGATCAGAAGCATAAAAAAATACTTCTGATGCTGTATTTACGATTGTTTATTATTTGTTTATACCCATAAACTAAGGGATCCTGATAAATAGCCTATTAGCTCGTCCAAATTTCATGGTCCCGACAGTATCAGTCGAGTTATCCAACGTATCATTATATGTGTTTACCAGGTAATTAACTTTTCAAAGATCAGTCCAATAACAAATTGGAATCAGATTTGACATAATTCAGATCTCATTTCAATCGGTTATTTTAAAACGGCATATTTAAAATATGCCTTAGTACTACTCATCCATCTGTGCTATTGATTGAAAAATTGTTTTATTTGCATCAATAAGTGTCATACAAATGTTTACTCTGTCCTTTTTGGGAAGATTTAAAGTATATGCAACTACTTCCTTGATAATTCTTTTCACATCTTTTTCTTCTGTAATCTTTTTATCAAAAAAGAAACCATTTGAGTGATCTCCATAAAAGACATAATTCATATCAGGCTTTAAGGTTTCAATGATAAAATACAATTTATCTACTCCTATTTCATGCATACCTGATATTAGCTTTCGATACTGTTGTATTGATAATCCCAGGCTATCAGCCATATTCTGATCTACTTGGTCGCATAAATGCTGTACAATCCTAATCCTTTTTCCGACCTGTTTTCGATAATCCTTTGTTTCTTTCATAGAATTTCCACCTGTAATAATTTTAGCAATAAATGAATAAATTTGCGTACTCGACCTTTACCAACTTTGAGCGATAAGTACTCGTAAAACGAGTACTCGCAATAATGAAACTCTTTCATCCTCTTTCCCCCTTTTTTTCCAAATAGAAAGATCATAAAAAAGAGTGCATCCAACATAATGTCTTTTACATTGGATACACTTATACCTTTATAAATCATTTTAGGTATAATCACCCATTATTAGACTAACATTCCGATAATAATGATGTCTGTTTGATGCGAAAAGGTGGTCATGAAATGATATAGTGACATTACACGGACCAATAAAAAAGAAGGAAATCTATTATGATCTTTATAGAATCTTTTAAATATATCTTCCCTCTATTCGATGACAACTCAAGTAGTCAAAACGCTTTTTTAGCTTCTTCTATAAGGTGTATATCTGCAGATCTATTAATTACCATATTAGAATCCATCATTTGAGTATTTATGTTATTAGCATTAATTGAATGATTTTTTCTAAAAGATAGAATGGTGTTCTATCACTATTATGAATACTGATGAAATCTATTAATTTGTTTTCAG
>JAGHTX010000061.1 GCA_018065105.1 Bacillota bacterium | reverse complement strand
AGAGAAGAAGTGGATAAAGCTGCAAAAGCATATAAAGATGAACACGGTGTAGAAGCACCATGGATGCCAAATCAATACTTTGCGGCCTTAACAAATGTTCGTTCTGTAGGTGTTATGGGAGATGAAAGAACATACGATTATGCGGTTGTTGTAAGAGCGGTTCGTACAATCGACTTCATGACAGCAGAAGCTGCTCAAATCCCATTTGATGTTCTACAAATCGTTATGAGTCGAATCATCAACGAAGTACGTGGAGTTAATCGTGTATTCTATGATTTAACTTCTAAACCTCCTGGAACAATCGAAATGGAATAATATAGTGTACACTTGTCTCAAATCCCCACGAAGATAAAAAAATAATTTCCATGAGGACGAGAAGAAAAGGACATATATAAAGAGATAACAGAGACCTTGTAGGAGCAATCCTATGAGGTCTTTTTCTTTTGCATAGAGTCAGAAAACCTTGAAAATAAGCCGTTTTTTGAGATGGGGGATGCCCTGGGACGAGTGCCGATTTCTTCTAAGATTTGTCTGCTGGTTGGTCGGAAAAAGAAGTTGGGCGACGGGGACGAAATTTGCATCTCCATGGAAAAGACGGAAAAAGTGTACATATAGTACATTAAAAAAGTGCCTTATTTACAGACACTTTTGAAGTTTATAGAAGTTTTTGAAAACAATTTAACCAAAAATATATATTCTATGAGTATAAACAACATGTTGAGTCTATTTAGATTCAATCGTGGCACGTAAGTTCAAAAGATTTATGCATTCATATTTGCTTGATAGAAATAAAATGTTTTATATTTATAAACCTAATGAAATGTGGTATATTATAAGTGACATAAGCGAGAGCTGAGTTGTGACCATTAGAAAGTCGATGGGGACCCGTCGTAGCGGGCGATAAACAAATACTACGCGCAGCATCCGGTCATATGCATATTTGATCCAGACTTAATTCAATGTCCAGCAATGGACTTTTTTTTGATTATGAGAGTAGAGCTAAATAAAGTATCGAATAGGATTGATATCAATCAGTACACATTAAAAGAATATGTTGAATATTTGAAATCGTTTGATTCCAAGGTTTTTGTTGTTGAATTAGAAGATAGAGTAATCGAAATAAAGTTCCAAAGTTCTCAATTTCCTCACTTGATTGGATTTCAATATGCTTATGATAGTAGGAAAAATCAAAAGAAATATAAAGGTAAGTTGGCTTTAGATACCATGGAAACTTTTTCTTTAGATTCTTTTAGAAGAAACGTTAATAAGAATAAAGTAAAAGTATCAAATAAAACTATTTCTTGGGAAAATGATATTCAGCCTAGGGTTGAATGGTTACCATTTTTTTAAATAATTTGGAAAAGAAACCTAGATTAAGAAAACAGATAGAAGAAGATGAACGTATTGTAAAGACATATTTAAAAGGTGATTATTTTTATTTCAAGCTGCAAAAAGGTGTATATCTAGTAGCTTCTATTATTCCAATAGGAAAGTATCATACGTTTGAAACGTTTATTGTAAATAATGGAATTGGCTTATTAGCGCCATTAGAAGAAATAGATGTTAAAGCTTGTTACTGGAAATAATTACTCGATTATTTCCTAAATCGTTATCGCAGTAAAGAAAATATACTGTTTAATAGTGGGATGATTTTTGGACTGTTATTTTGTACAATGAGTAGAATGTAAATAAAACACCTATTGAGAATGCAGAAATAATACTATATCTAATGCTATATGCACTTGAAAAATGTATAGAATTATCGAAATGGAATAGTTATAGATAAAAAACGAAAAAATACAAAAATGTCGATAACTTGATTATTCTGATATACTCCCATAATGGATGGAGTAATAGATTCAAATGGATTATAAGCGCCTATGTAACATAGGTACTTTTTATTTTTTCTTATTTTCCAGGATTAACGTTATCAAAATTGTAAATATATCAAAAGTACTAACGTTAAACACAGATAATACTAGAGAAACATTCACATAATTTTTAAATTGTTATATTATCAACGATGTAGAAGTTCTTTAGAAAAATTTAAGAATTACCACCATATTTATTTAAAAAAGATTATTTATCCTAAAAGCAGAAAGGGGAAAAGGCATGAAACATACAATATTGATCGTAGAAGATGAGAAGGGAATTCGAGAAACTTTAGGTATATTTTTAAGAAATCAAGGTTATGAAACCATATTGGCTATAGATGGAATCGATGCACTGGAAAAAGTGAATGCAGATGTGCACCTTGCTATTGTGGATATTATGATGCCAAGAATGGATGGTATTACATTAACCATGAAACTAAGAGAAAACCACGATTTTCCTATTCTATTCTTAAGCGCAAAAAGTGAAGATATGGACAAGATAAATGGATTGAATGTGGGTGCAGATGATTATGTAACCAAACCATTTGAGGTATCTGTCTTAATCGCAAGAGTTAATTCACATTTAAGAAGGTATGAACAAATTCTTGGCTTAAAGGAAAAAGCCTATTCTACTAATACATTGGTTGTAAAAGATTTGGAATTAAATCTGGATACAAAAGAGTGTTTTAAAGATAATAACTTTATTCGATTAACTCCGAAAGAATTTAACATCTTAAAGTTATTAATGTCCTATCCAGGAAAAGTATTCTCTTCCGAAGAAATCTACGAATCTGTATGGAAAGAAGAAGCCGTTAATACAGAAACAATTATGGTCCATATTCGAAAGCTTCGAGAAAAAATCGAGGCAGATCCAAAACACCCGGAATATATCAAGGTGGTATGGGGAATAGGATACAAAATTGAAAAGGATTAGTTTATGAAAAAGAAAACAGTATTAAATATTTTATTTCATGGATTTATTGTTTGCAGTTCTATTGTGATCGTTTCTTTATTTGGATATATGAAGGAACAAACAACTCCGCTAGATAAGGGAAATCTGATTTCAAATCAGTATGAGGTATTAGAAGATTTTGCGATTTTAGAAGAAATGAAACTGAATCCAGATTATCAGCCTTTACGATTTACCAAAGAAGTAAATAAAGAGGATCAGAAGATGATAGAGAATCTTTTTAAACATAATCTTTTGTCATTTGTGGAAAATCTAGAAAGGGATCCCTCTTTTTATTATTTGATAAAAGATAATTCAATCAATAAAGAAGTATCCAATCCTATAAAACCATCAAAAGATTTACTATTTCAAGGAAGTATTATCATTGGTAAAAATGGGGATATTGAAGAAAAAGATGATTTTAGTAGCTTTAAGCTCTTCAAGAATATGGAGGCAGGAAGATATATTTGCAGAGCGTTACAGTTTGAAAATGTAACAGACGAAGATATGATACGTGTTATGGGCTACGTGGATCAGGGAGAAATTCAGTTTATATTACCTGTGGATATGGAGATTACGTATTCTTTAAATCATAATATTTCAATAGATAGCTATTTCTATGATTATTTATTTAGCGCAAAAGCGAATTCTCTTGAATTGGTATTTGCCGGCATAAGTCTAACATTGACATTTATTCTTGCGGTTCTCATCTTATTTATGACATATGATATAGAAGAGGACATGATTCCATTTAATATTATGAAGCAGATGTATTTTGAATTTACATTTATTCTATTATCTGGCATAACCACATTATTTGGATTAGCTGCTAATTATATCTCCAATTACTATATTATGAAAGGATTAGGATGGTTTTGGGTAAACTATATTCCGACACAATTGTTTTTAGCGGGAATCGTGATTCTATGGATTTTATTTCAATATTCCATCGCTTGTTGTTTCTTTGTGATTAAGCAGATTTTCAAAACAGGACTGGTTCATTACTGTAAAGAGAATACCATAATTGGAAAGAGCTGGATTGGAATCAAAAATCATATTTGGTTACTAATTCACATGGATTTATCTTCGCCTGTTTATAAGAGAGCGATATTCGTTTGTACATTATCCCTTATTGTACTCTTTACCTTGCTTATTCTTGGCGGGTTAGGAATACTAGGATTCATTCTAGCCGGGATTTTCTATCTATTGTTTATCGTATGGGTGATTCAACAGATTCAGGAATATCAAAATCAATATATTCGAGTATTAGATAAATCGAATAAACTCGCAAATGGAGATTTCGAAACAGAACATAACGATTTTGGAATCTTTGATGAGTTTGGAAAATCTTTAGATAAGATCCAGACAGGATTTGAGAAAGCTGTAAAAGAAGAAGTAAAATCTCAGAATATGAAAAATGAATTAATTTCCAATGTTTCTCACGATTTAAAGACACCACTGACATGTATTAAAAACTATGTAACTTTACTACAGGATGAATCTATAGACGAAACAACTCGTAAAGAATACATAGAAAACTTAGTGCATTATACCAATCGTATGCAAAGCTGCATTCAAGATTTATTTGAAATTTCCAGAGTAAACAGTCAAAATTTAGAATTAGATTTACAGAAGCTGGATCTGGTTTCTCTATGTGAGCAGGTATTGTTTGAAAGTGAAGATATCTTCCAAACTAAAAATCTTCAAGTAATCAATAATCTTAAAGGAAATATATTTGTTGAGCTGGATGGAGAAAAAAGTGTACGAATTCTAGAAAACTTGTTTATGAATATTTCCAAATACGCACTACCAAATAGTCGTGTTTATTTAGACATGAAAGAAGATGAATATTCAGTATCTTTTATCTTTAAAAATATTTCAGAAGAACCAATGAACTTCACTTCGGAAGAAATTGTAGAACGCTTTGTACGAGGGGACAAATCAAGACACGAAACAGGAAGTGGTTTGGGATTGGCAATTGTTAAATCCTTTACGGAAGTACAAGGAGGAAACTTTGTGATTGAAATTGAAGGGGATTTATTTAAAACGATACTTTCATTTCCAAAAGTGAGATAGAAAAATACTTAGTAATAAAGACATGCGAGCTAAAAAGTCGCATGTCTTTTATATGGAAAATAACGATAATGTGTCCCAAGGATATCGAGACGCAGTGAGTCTTGTTTGACTAATTTTTGTTACTAAAATATGGTAATTGATTGCTTACGCATAACATGTATTCGATTGTAAGAAAAGTCAAGAGAATCGAACCATAAAGAAGACCTGGTATTTCATCACTAGATGATTTTTATAATTAAATAATTGTAGCGAACTAATTTATGCTTAAACTTATTTTTTCCTTTAATTAAAATATGAATCTTGTCGTTTGTTTTTGCTCCTTTTGGAATTTGAATCTCAAATGCAGAAAGAAACTCTGCTGAGATGGTAGACAATGGTTTATACAATTCTCATGTGTATTCTACATTCTTCTGTTGTTGGATTGAGATAAAAACTTTTTCTCCAGGATGAGAATAGTATGTATTCTCCATGTTTAATTGAACCAATGGAGATTCTTCGATTTCCGAAGAAATGCACCAATTGGCTCTAGAAGCAAAATCGTTTTGGATATCTTCCAGAAATCTCCACATGGATTCTGTATTTACTACACTTTGATCTGGACAGATGTAATCGTCTTTTTCTGAAATCCAATAATTTAGAGGTTGTCCCTTTTTGTTTTTCTTTGATGAATCTTTTCTATATCTACCAGATAAACTCAAATTCGTAAAATCTTCTAAGTTTTTAAGTCCCATGGTAATAAACACAGGAAAGTGGGTGAATCGCCTTCTGAAAGGAAATCGAAGGGATGATACAATCCGAGTCCCTATTGGCTTCCCCACCAGTCTTTTAGTAGTTCGGGATTGGAACCAAATTGACTGCTATCTTCTTCTCCTTCATAAACTTGCCCATCATGGTGAATCCACGGGAGGAGCCACCGATTTCATTTCTGCTGCTTTGATTATTGCAGATAAGACCGATGTAAGAAGAAATCGAGTTCGAACAAAGGCAAAAGCCAGTTTCGATATTCATGATTGTGTAAACTATGCAGTAACAAAAAATGAATGAATCGTAAATTCAGAAAAGAAACAGATTATCCTGGATTTAGAAATAGACGAAACGATCTGCACAATGTATGAGTATTTCGATATATTCTTAGGACGAATGTTGATGTGCAGAAAAGCTTGCGAATTATTAGGTGTTTCGTTTCGCTTAATTCCTTATGATGAAGTGAGAAATTTACAAAGTGAGCTTCTCTTGGCTCTATTCAAGAAATTTAAATAGTGAGTGTTTCGCTGCTCATAAATGCGAATGTAACGAAGTGGATGGGGAGATCTCATCCATTTTTTAATGCTAAAGTAGTTGATGCGCGCATAACTTAAAAATAAGAGTGTTCATTACTTGCGCATAACTAAAAATCTAGTTATAATGTGCGCATAACGTGTAATATGTGATAATTAATACGTGCGCATAACTGTGATGAAGGATGACTTGATATGATTTTAAAAAGAAAAATATATGAGAAACTACTGAATTGGAAAGA
>JAGHTX010000077.1 GCA_018065105.1 Bacillota bacterium | reverse complement strand
ATTATTTCTTTTCATACAAAATAGTATACTCAAATTCTCTTTTGATGTATACTAAAGGCACCATAAAGAGTACGGGAGAGACTAGCTCTAAGAACGTACACCAACCTGCCAATGTAAGGTGGTAAAGCTAGAAAGATGGGTCCTATAGATTTATTAGTGCCTGTCTGTGATGGGCGCTTTTCTTTTTGGTTAGAAAAGAGGAAAATATGCGAAACAATTTAGAATGGATTCAAAAGTTTAGAAATGGAGAAGAAGTAAAAGTAGGAAAGATATATTCTTCTTTGTTTGTCTATGGACAACAAGAAATCAAAGGAGAATTCTTCGTAAAAGATCATAAAAATCAATCCTACTTGATTCAACAGGACAAGTATTACTTTTTAATCGAAGGGGATGTACTTGCATATCAGGATTGTATTTTAGCCGAACACAAAACCTATGGATATTTCTACAATTCAGACAATAAACACTATAAAATAGATCCAACATTTATCACAAGAATTGAAAATTAAAAAAAATCATGCCCTTCTTCAATTTTTACTTGAAATCTATATAAAAACTGATATTATATAAGGGCATGAACAAATGGGGTGTTAGCTCAGCTGGGAGAGCACCTGCCTTGCACGCAGGGGGTCAGGAGTTCGATTCTCCTACGCTCCACCATATGTCAAATCAAGTTCTCGAAAGAGAACTTTTTTTGTGCCAATCTTTTCTTCTAAATTCTAATATTCTTTTATCTCGCTTTCTGACTTCATTCTTATCTTTATATAGAAATTGTCATGCAGGTAAAAGTTTTCAAAGAAAAAGCTGGATAGGAAATATAAACTCCCTTTTCCAGCTGCTTTCTTATTGATTATGTAAGTCTTCAAACTTCTTTGCCATTGTCGGACTGTTTTTTGTTAGACGTTTGATTGAAAGATCTTGGGCCTTGTTGTTGGCAAGACGAAGATTGTTTTCACTCGATAATAAGGCATCCTTTGTTTTTTGAAGATGAATGATTGTCTTATCAATCTCTTCAATTGCTGTTTTAAACTTCTTAGAAGCCAAATCGTAATTACGCGCAAATCCTTCTTTGAATTTTTCCATATTTTCTTCAAAGTTGTTGATATCAATGTTTTGATTCTTCACCACTTGAAGTTCCTTCTTATAAGCCAAAGAATTTAAAGCTGCATTTCTCAACAACGTAATCATAGTAATGAAGAACTGTGGACGAATGACATACATCTTTGGATAACGGTAGGAAACATCGACAATACCTGTATTATAGAATTCATTATCTGCTTCTAATAAAGAAACCAATACCGCATATTCACAACCCTTTTCTCTTCGGTCCTTATCCAATTCCTTGAAGAAATCTTCGTTTTTGTGTTTTGTGGCTGTCGTATCGGCTTCATTTTTCATTTCAAACATGATTGAAATGTATTCCATACCTTCATCATCGTAATCCTTGAAAATAAAGTCTCCCTTACTTCCTGTACGCGCATCGTTATCTTTTTCAAAATAAGAATTACGGAATGCCGTTGGACGAAGCTTATTAAATTCATTGCTGCAGTGGATTTCTAAGCTTTCCCCAATACCCTTTGTTGACTGTTTTGCCTTTAAATCCTTGTAATACGCAATCGTATCGTCTTTTTCCTTTAATTGGAATTGATACTTTTCATCGTTTGTCTTAACCGCCAATTCATATTGTGCCTTATTCGATTCGATCGTATTTTGAAGCTTTTGAATTTCCAATTGATGGGCATTATCCTTTTGAGCCATTTCTGCCTTCATGCTCTGTACAGCTTGGGAAGACTCCATCTTTTGCGCATTTAATTTTTGATCAAATTCCGCTTTCACCTTATCTACTGATAATTCCTTTTCTTTATCCTTGGAATCCAATTGTGTTTTTAGCTGCACAATTTCATTCTTTAAAGAAGAAATCTCTTCAGCCGATTTGGTTGCTTCCTTTTGAAGCGCAATCGTCTGTTCTGAATTCTTCGCTTCAATTTGTGCCAATAATTCCTGAATTCTTTGATCCTTCTGGTGAAGAAGATCGTTCGCCCGTTTTTGTTGATCCGCCTGTACCTTTTCCAAAGAAAGTTGATTTTCTTTATCCTTGGCCTGTAATTGTGCTTGTAAAGAAGCAATTGTATTATTCAACTTCGCAATCGTTTCTTCATTTCTTTTTGCGGCATCCAGTAAATCAATTTGAAGCTGTTGATCCTTCGCTTCTAATTTTGCCTTTAAAGCCTGGATCTCTTCCTGTTTCAAATTCAATTGTTTATCCAGTTCATTCTTCGACTTCATTTGTTCCATCTTAAGAGCGGCATCACTTTCGTTTTGAATGCTTTGGGCACGCGCCTTTAATTCTTGTTGGAACTCCTTATCACGAATTTGTTTCACAATCGATGCATACATCGATTCATCCACTTTAAACGATGTACCACAATTTGGACATTTAATTTCATTCATTGTCATATACAATTCCTCCTTTATACATCCATAGAATAATGTTGAATCTGACATTATTTATGCTCGTTACATAAAAGAACCAATAATTTTAAATTCTTGTGATTCTCTGGAATATTCTAAGACATCCTTACTCATCAAAAGGAATGGACTTTCTTTTTCATTGGTCTCAAACATATTCTTAGCCATCTCCTTCATTCGATTGACTTTCACAAGATCGTGTTTCTTCGTCAAATATACAATATCTTTTGTAGGAATACAGATGACTAAATCATCGTTTAAATCATCACAGTTCTGATTCCAGATATCGGGATAAAAAATACTTTCGGCTTCAAAGTTGCCTCCCGCAACGATCCCAAAGATCCCTTCTTCTTTGGATTCTACGCGACGATATTGTATCTGTTCATTTAGATTCTTAAAAGAAGCATGCATCAATTGTTGTACATCATAATCTTCGGGAATCAAATTGTATGTGATTCCAATGTAACAATCTCCCATGTCCTGAACAAAACTTCCTACATAGCCTTCTATCGCTCCAAAAAGAATGATATCTTTATAATCATTATCTTCATAAGTCATCAAAGAAATATCTTCTTGAGGATTTTCCGCCCAGTTTTTACGAAGTCTTGGATATACTTTCTCTAAATCCACTTCAAAATCATCGCTAAATCCATCTTCACTTGAATGGGACCAGATAAGATCACAAATATTTTTCTTATTTAAAAACGTTTTGATTCTCTCTAGAAAATCTAACCCATATTGACTGATGGGATACTCTGCTACCAGTTTGATAATCACTGGAAGATCTTTATTCGCCTGTCCACTAAGGATATAACCAATATAGTCATTAATCTTATCCTGAATGACATGGGCATGTTCATTACGAATGGTATACCCCCATTCCATATCATCTACAATTTCTAAGATAAGATTTCCCTCATTTTCATAACTAAAATCAATTACTTGTCTATCTTTAACCGTTGACATTTTTTCTCCTTACCAAAGACTTGGATTCTTATAGTAGGCATCCAAATCACTAGAAAACCATCGACCATTTAAAATGGAATGAATAAGTATCTCTTTATCTTCTTTATTCAAAGGATCTCTATTCATATTCTCAATGATTTCAGCATTACTCATATATACATCTTTTATTTCTACTTTATTGCCATCCAGAACTAAAGTATTCTTATTCTCTTTTGTCCAGGCTGGCCAGCATGTTCCCGTTTCTAAGAATTGTTTCAAATAGGTATGGAAACAATTTGCCATATTTTGATAGTCTTTCTCATGAAAATCATACAAAGTATAATATTGTCCCTTATCCACAAACATCGGAACAAATATTCCATGGAAAGAACCAAAAGGAACAATTCTATGAGAACTTTCTAAATCTCCATAGTTGATCTGGCATACATAGATATTCGATTGATACCCCTTTAAATTCAATGCGGAATGCTGGGTATTAAAATTACGATAAAAGTCTCCTCCATGTTTCAAAAGAAATGTAGTACTCTTCTCTTTATCTTTTATGGATTGAAAATTTGAATCAAAAATTCCAAACATAGAGAATTCTTCCGATCCTGTTACCATTAAAACAGGAACATCATTTATGCATGGATTATCAAATCCACCTTTAGGAAGAACAACATCGTCTTCGTATAAATGTGGAAATCTAGCCATACGAATCGCAGCTCCCGCAAAGAAAGGAATCAGACGTTTCTCATCAATAGAGAATAAATACTCTCTTGTTTCTTCTGTATCCGATAACAGGAATTGCACAGCCTCTTCTTTCGATGCACAAACTTGATCTTCTAAAACCAGAGAAGAGAGTGTATCCGCAATTTTCTTTTGGGCTTCTTCTTGCGAACAGGTCGTCATTCCTCCCGAATATACAATGGCCTTTTCAAACAAGCCTTTAAAAGTTGGACTGATCAACATAGCCATGACATCTCTTCCACCGGCTGAAAAACCAGATACGGTGACATTGTTTGGATCTCCTCCAAAATTGGAAATATTATTCTTGATCCATTCTAAAGATTTGGCAATATCCAGCATCGCAAAATTACCCGTTGGATGGGCAATAGAAGGAAGGTTATTAAAACCTAAAAGTCCTAAACGATAATTGATAGAGACATAGACCACTTCATTTTTAGTAACCAGAATATCGCCTTCGATTTCGGTAGAATGACTGGTTTGATTGTTTCCACCATGAATAAAAACCAAGACCGGTCTATTCTTAAAATGGGATTGGGTATAAATATCTAAATTTAGACAATCGTGACATCCTTCAATCTTATTGTTCACCATTTGATAGGCCATAGGTGACTCTTGTCTACAATCTAGTAGTTCAAAACAATCTGGATCTGAACAAGGTGTCCATCTCTCATACTTTCCATAAGGAATGCCATAATAGACTTCCACACCATTTCTTTCAAATCCTTCTACTTTTCCATATTGTGTATTACGAATCATAAACTTACCTACTTCTTAATCGAGAAATTTCCATCTTTGTATTCTAGTTCATAAAAGGCTGGATGTTCATGATAGAAGATATTTGGCGTATGTAGGGCAAACATATATCGTCCATCAAACGTTTCAAACAACATACCGTGTCCTCCATCCTGATCAAACAACAAGGTTTCATCAATAGTCCAGTTTCCATCGATTTCATCGTTATCACTATGTGCCATAGCTTCTACATAACCACTTTG
>JAGHTX010000140.1 GCA_018065105.1 Bacillota bacterium | reverse complement strand
CTATTAGACATATTTTACCATAAGCTATTACTATAGATTTGAAGGAATGAAAATAATGCCAGATTATACCAAAGAAGATATGTGCTGGGTTCAAAATCTAATAGATGCAGGATTGGATGAAATTCTGATTCAAGTATGTTCTCAACTAAAAGAACAAGGAAACACAAAGGAGCTATTGAAAATATTAGGAAAACATCGTTCACAGCTATTAAAGAACTTACATATAGTAACGGATCAAATGGATAGTTTAGACTATTTGATCGCTCAATTTAAGAAAGAGCATTAAATCACAATATTAGGAGAATTTATGGAATATATCACGTTATACAACAAGGTAAAAATGCCATTGGTAGGATTAGGTACCTGGGATTTGAGAGGACAGGAATGCATTGATTCGGTTTCTCAAGCCATTCAGCTTGGATATCGATTGATCGACACCGCACAGATGTACGGGAATGAAAAAGAAGTTGGAATCGGTATTCAACAAAGCGGTATTGCTCGAGAAGAGCTATTTATTACCACAAAAATCTATGGAAACAGCAATAGTTATCTAAAGACAAAGAAAGCCATTCAACAATCCTTAAAAAATCTACAAGTAGAATATATGGATCTACTTCTTTTACATGAACCATATACACAAGAACAGGAAATGTATAAAGCTTTAGTTGAAGCGTATCAGGAAGGATTAGTTCGAGCCATCGGAATTTCTAACTATCATGGAAGAAGATTTGAATCGTTTATGAAAAACTGTTCAATGATTCCTATGGTTAACCAGGTAGAATGCCATGTTTTCTTTCAAAAAGAAAAATTCCAACAAGAGCTAAACAAAAAGAATATTGCGATGCAGGCCTGGTCACCTCTTGCCCAAGCACAAAAGAACATTGCAGGAAATCCGATCTTACAAAAAATCGCGAACAAATATCACAAAACGCCACACCAGATTGCGCTTAAATTTTTAGTACAGCGAAATATTTCAGTGGTACCTAAATCTAAACACATACATCGTTTAAAAGAAAACTTGCAACTTTTTGACTTCCATTTGACACCACAAGAAATGGAAGAAATCAAATCGATAGATGAGGACCGAACACTATTTGCATGGACAGAAATGTTTTAACAGAAAAAAGGCTGTAACCGAAGTTACAGTCTTTTACTTTAGATCCTCATTATAGAAAGCTCGATTTCCACCAATAAACTTAGGACGTGTACGAGCTGCTGCGACATTGGCTTCTCCAATTTTATTGTTTACCAAACGAACTGGTACGGCTACTTTCTTAAGATGCATTCCAATTAAAGTTCCACCAATATCAATACCTGCATCCGCTTTAATTTCTTCTACCGCCACCGGATTTTTAAAAGAAACATAAGCCGTTGTAGCCATGGAACCTCCTGCTTTTGGTTGAGGAACTACATTGACTATTTCACTAAATGGTACGGCTTCCTGTTCTACGATAATCGCTCTATTCAAGTGTTCGCAACATTGAGCGGCAATGTAAATTTCCTTTTCTTGTGCTACTTCATAAATTCCTTTAAATACGGCTTTAGCCACTTCTAAATTCGAATTTGTACCAATCTTATCTCCACAGATTTCACTGGTAGAGCATCCAACGACTAAAATTTGTCCTTTTTTTAACTTAGATACTTCAATAATTTCCTTTGTCACATTTATAGCTTGTTCTGTTAAGTTTTCAAACATAATCATCACTCTTTTCTATTACCAACACTATCATACTAAATCTAACAAATTGAAACAATTCTAGAATTGTTCCACTATTCGAAGACTACTTAATTTTCTAGTTCATAAAGCCTGTAGATTTTTTTGTACAATGAACCAGTAAACATAGTTTTAAAAAATAATTTTTCAAATCCAACTAATTCATCTACAAGTTTCTTTGGCGTCATAGAATGTTCTTTTTTA
>JAGHTX010000143.1 GCA_018065105.1 Bacillota bacterium | reverse complement strand
TATTATAACGCACAAAAGGAGAGTGTAAATGGGAGTGGAAAAGATGGACATTTAACTGGAAAGAATGCACATAAATGTTTTTTGCACCAAAGAATTCTTATGATATACTATACGACAGTTGAGGTGAAATACGTGATAACACTAAATGATTATTTATACAATGGAGATACAGTGCTTCGTATTCTTCAAAAATATCATCGAGATTTAGAAAAGGATGCATTAGAAAAACACAACGAATTAGATCTTGTACATTGCGAAATGTTAGAAGGAATGATTGATGTGCTGGAACACAACTATTTCCTTAAATCACAATCCCAACGTATTCGTGAATTGTATACAGAAATGACAGTTCAGTATCCCTTTTTGGCATTTACCTTTAAGGGAAGAATCAAATCCTTAATTCGTGCTGAATCCAAATTGAATGGATATATTTTATCTTTTATCAAGGACTATCACGAAAAACATGGGGAGTTTCCTTCGATAAACCTATTATCTAGAAAACTACACGCATTTCGAGACTTAATTGCGTATCGTATCGTGATTTCGATGCCAAGATGCCATCTAGCACCCGGAGAAAATCGCGAGGAGTCCGAGCTAAAATATTTATATCAGATTGCCAATCTTTTACCTGAATTTTTAGAAAAGCGAAGCTTTCGTATTGTCAAAGACCAGATGGAAGACATTTCTTCTTCTCCGATCTTGAACAATGAACTTCGACCATATTATCAGGACTACATTGAACATCCTCGAAAATCTGGATATCGCTCTTTGCATATAACTTTATTTGATGAATTATCAGAGTCGTATCTAGAAATCCAACTTCGTACGAAAGAAATGGATGATTTTTCGGAAATTGGAGAAGCCAACCACTTAGAATATGAAAAGAAACAAAAAAATGAAAGAAGTCGTAGTGATTTGGCCTATTTGATGGAAAATCCTTATTATAGAGACGCGTACGAACGAGTAAACTTGTTAAACGACTTGGACTTATCTAAAGTTGATGTCAATATGTTTGGCGCCATCAACAACAATCTGGTTAACGATGGGTGTGGTTTCTTTAAAGGAAGATTGATCTTACCATTAGAACATCTATCGCGTTTTCAAAGCGATGAATTTATTTAGAGTATGGAAAACATACTCTTTTTCTTTTCCGGTCGAAAAATTTGATATAATTTGAGAAAGAGGTAAACAAGATGCATTTATTATTTTTTGATATTGATGGTACACTGGCGATTCGAAAAGATGTGCCAGAAGGAAATACAAGAGCCCTAGCGCTATTAAAAGAAAAAGGAGAAAAGACCTTTATCTGTACCGGTAGAGCACCTATTTATGCCAATAGTTTATTTGGAGACCAGGTCAGCGGGGTAGTGTGTGCCAATGGGCGATATATTCTTTATGAAGGAAAGAAATTATTTGGAAAAGCTTTTACACCCGAAGAGTTAAAAATGTATACGGATCTAATTGACGCCCATAATGGAGGAGCTATCTTGGTCAGTGATGAACAGATCATTCCTTATCATTTGGATGAGAATCAAGTGGAACAAGTAAAAAAAGAGTATGGGGCTAAGCACGTTGTTCCATACACAGGACAGCCTATCTATACTTTTGATATCTGGTATAAGACATTAGAACAACGCGATGAAATGATGAATGGTCCATTAAAAGAATATTTGGTCATTAATGATCATGGTGGACATGGACACGGGGATTGTTCGACCAAAGATTTTGATAAAGGATCAGCTATTGCGTATTGTTTGGAATACTTTCATGTAGACAAAGAAAATAGCTACGCTTTCGGAGATGGATATAACGACAAAGCTATGTTTCGAACAGCTGGAAATAAAATTGCGATGGGAAATGCGGTGGACGAATTAAATGAACTTGCCACCTATGTTACCGATGATATCTTAAAAGATGGAATCACAAAGGCACTAAAACATTATGAATTGATATAAGGAGAAATGAGAATTTCTTCTTTTAATTTATCAAAATAGAAATACTGTATATATAAAACTTGAGTTTTTTATAGAATCAGTCTTTAATTTGTATGGAGATGATTTTTATGAAAGAAGATAAAAGAATCTATACGATGGCAAAAGAAACACCTTATAAAGCGGTGTTAAAAATGGGACTTCCTGTAACCATGGGAATGTTATTTATGGTGGCATATAATTTAGTAGATACTTATTTTGTAGGGTTACTACACAACGATTATCAATTAGCGGCTACCAATCTAGCCTATCCGGTAATGATGATATTGATCGCCATATCCGGTATTGTAGGAAATGGGGGCGCTAGCTATATTGCCCGTTGTATTGGAGCGAATAAAGAAGAAGAGGCTAATCATACCCTAACCATTGGCTTTGAGCTCATTCTAATCTCTAGTGTGATCTTAACCATATTAGGAATGTTGTTCTTAAATCCTCTTGTATCACTTCTTGGCGCAAAAGAAGAAACGTTTCTCTATACCAGACAATATGTTTCGGTAATGTTTCTAGGTTCTTTATTTACTATGGGAAACTATGCGATAGGACAGCTCCTTCGTTCGGAAGGATCTACTTTTTTATCCATGGTTGGTATGATTGTTGGAACACTGGCCAATATTATCCTGGATCCTATCTTTATTTTCAGTCTGGGATTGGAAATTAAAGGGGCAGCGATTGCCACTGTTTTAGGAAATGGAATCGGGATGGGCATTATGTTGTTCTATTACTTCAGTGGAAAAACAATCTTAAAACCTTCCATGAAGCTATTATCCATGGATTCTACCATTATTAAAGAAATCATGCTGGTTGGGATTCCACATACGCTTGAACAATTCTTTTCAACAGCGGCCATTCTTGTCAACAACAATCTAGCCGCCAGTTATGGAGCCCTTGCCGTAGCGGGAATGGGAATTGCCAATAAAATCATGAGTTTTGGACAATATGTATACCAGGGAATGGCTGCCGGATGCCAGCCTTTGATGGGATACAATTTTGGTGCCAGAGAATTTAATCGATTAAAAGAATTGATCAAAGCAGGTGTGGTAGAAACCACTCTGCTTGAACTAGGCATTATGGTTCTATATGGTGTTTTTGCACCCACTTTGATTGGTTTGTTTACGACTTCAAGAGATGTGATTGGTCTAGGAACACAGGCTTTAAGAGCTTTCTTGTGGATGCTTCCTTTTGTCGGAAGTACTTCGATTGCCCGAAATACTTTTAATGCGATTGGAAAACCCTTTTATGCCTTTGGGATTACCATTGTGCGACAATTGTTGTTGTATATTCCATTCTTATTGTTGTTTAATAGATTATGGGGATTTACCGGTTTGATTCATGCACAACCGGCTGAAGAAATGGTTTGTATGATTTTCTCCCTTGTTTTATTACTAAACGCGATCAATCGCTTCGCCAAAGAGGATTAATATGAAAGAAGAACGGAAATTAACAGAAAAAGAAAAAATTCGTACAGAAAAGATTCAGAAGATATTGGATCAAAAGGCAGAAGAGGGATACGCTCGAAAAGATTTGACCATTTCCATTAGCTTAGCCAATATTATGGCTATTGTTTTAGGGCTTCCATTTTGTGCGCTGTTTTTCATTCTGTTTATAAGCCAGAATACAATCGATAAGAATACTCATTTTCTCTTGTTAGCCATTTCTTTTGTGGTATTTACCATAGTTCACGAATTGATTCATGGCTTTTTCTGGGGAATATGTGTACCTCATAAATTTAAATCCATTGAATTTGGTTTTATCGTTGAAATGTTGACACCCTATTGTACCTGTCTGGAACCATTAAAAAAGAATCAATACATTATAGGTTCGATTATGCCAGGTTTACTATTAGGTTTTGTACCTTCTTTGGTATCCGTATGGACAGGCTCTTTTGACCTATTGTTGTTTGGCTTGATTATGATCATAGGTGCGGGAGGAGACTTTACGATTCTATTAAAATTGCTTTCGTACAAAGGAAAGGAAAACACAATTTATCTAGATCATCCAACGGAATGTGGATTGATTGTATTGGAAAAGGAAAGTGCGTAATGCACTTTTTTTGTATCTTACTGAACGAATTATGCATCTTACTCTCTAAAATTCGTATTTATTAAGAAAACAATTAGGATAATTATAACGAAAGAGAGTGTGTATTTATGAAAAAGTTATATGAAAAAAGTGAATTGCGTTTTGCGATTGTCATGATCGCTGTTTATGTTGTGGGATGCAGTCTAGCTGATTCCATCTCTCGTTCTATCCATCTTTCCAGTTCGATCAGTTTAGTATGGACATTTTGTTTATCTTTGATTCTGTATTCTTTTGTACGAAACAATCATCGAATGGAATACTATGGATTGAAAATACCAGCTTATCCATATAAAAGAGCTTTATATTTTATCCCGTTACTATTATTAGCCAGTGTGAATTTATGGTTTGGAGTGCAAATAAACGAATCCATTCTGGTTACCATCTTAACTATTCCTACAATGTTACTAACTGGCTTTTTAGAAGAGCTGTTGTTTCGTGGCTTCTTATTCAAAGCCTTGGAAAAAGAAAATGTGAATAAAGCGATTATCATATCAAGTATTACTTTTGGAATGGGACACATTGTCAATTTAATCAATGGAAGTGGTGCCCAATTGTTGCCGAATTTATGCCAGGTATTCTATGCGATTGCGATAGGTTTCACCTTTGTGATCTTATTCTATAAAGGAAAAAGCTTACTTCCATGTATCCTTTGTCATGGTACATTAAATGCCTTGGCCATCTTCTGCAACAATGAGTTAGCGAATCAGTATATCATTCAGATTTCGCTTGCCTTAGGCATTATCTCTATCTTTTATGCCTGTTATTTAGATAAAAAACTTTAGATGAGTTTCGTTTGCTCCGTATTATTATAAGGGTTATAATAATGGTTGAAGAGAGTTTACACGAATGAATTCAGCAGATATTCGTATCGAGAATAAGAGGCGTATCTATAAAAGTATGCTTGATGGCACGTATTATACGAAACAGCAGATATCCAAGAAAACAGGACTGAGCGTAGCTACTTGTAATACGTTATTAAATGAGCTGCGGAATTGTGGATACTTGACTGTAAGTGAACAAAAAGAATTTCATGAGGCCGGAAGAGCATCGTATCGTTTTAAAATCCATGCACAACATGAGCATTATATCTTCGTGAATACATTTATTCAGAATAAAAAACGTATTGTCGATTTTTATATATGCGATGCATTAGGAAGTATTCAAGAAAAGATTCAAAAAGACTATGAATTTCTAACTTTGGAACTTCTACAAGAAGAAGTACGTTTGCTTGTCAATACACGAAATAATATCCAGCAGATTTTATTTGCCTTTCCAGGAGTTATTAGAAATGACTTGCTTTGTTATACGGATATTAAAGAGCTGGAAGGAAAAAATCTAATGGAAATTGTAAAAGAAACTAACCTTTCAGTAACGATGATTAACGATCTACATGCCGTAGCGTATGGTTTTGAATCGTTCGAACAGGCCAAAAACGATGTAGTTACTTTTGCTGGATTTACCAAACATCAATATCCTGGTACGGTGACAATGCACAAAGGACAGGTCATTAGTGGAAGTCATGGCATTGCTGGTTTGGTTGGTTTTATGCCTTTTGATCAGGAAATGGAAAAACTACCAGAATTAATGGTAGAAGGAACCTGTGTGCCGATTCTGTGTAAAACCATAGGAGCTGCCATTGCTCTATTAAATCCATCAAGAATCATTTGCACAGGTGATTTGATCAACGAAGCTGTTTTATTGGATGTACGATCCTATTGTGCAAAAAGTGTACCAGAACAATACATGCCAACATTTAATAATGTTTCGGACTTTAACTCGTATTTATTAAAAGGTTTATTTCATTTAGCTATAGAAAAGAAAATATTTTAAAAGGAGCATAAAAATATGAATTTTAAAGAACGGTCTTGGACAAGAGAACCAAAAGCTTGTTCTATTACAGAAGATAAGATTACAATTACAACAAATCCACATACCGATCTTTGGCAAAGAACGTATTATCATTTCCGTAATGATAATGCACCAGCTTTCCAAATGAAGACTTCGGAAAAGTTCTTTTCCTTTATTGTAAAGACCGATTTCCAAGAAAGTCATCACCGTTTTGACCAATGTGGAATTGTGATGTATTTAGATAGTGAAAACTGGTTAAAAGGTTCCATTGAATATGAAAATGAAGAATTCCAACACTTAGGAAGTGTTGCCACAAACATGGGATACTCCGATTGGGCTACCACAGCGATTCCAGCTGATATTAAATCTATGTGGTATCGTTTTAGTCGTCGTGAGGATGATTTCTGTATTGAGTGTTCTACGGATGGTAAGACATTCTCACAAATGCGTGTTTGTCACATGTGGAAGGCTGTTGAGGAAATTCAATTTGGAATTTATGCATGCAGTCCAGAAGATTCTTCTTTTACTGCGACTTTTACAAACATGGAATTAACCGAATGTAAATGGTTAGCTCATGATGGACAAGCACCAGATGAGGAATAAGAAATGACCGAATGGGAAAAAGCACAGGCAGGCTATCTATACGATGCCAATTATGAACCGGCTCTATTAAAAATGCGAGATGATTGTGCACAACTGTGCTATGAATATAACCTTTGTCGACCTTCCCAATACGAGCGTCAGCAAGAAATCATTCGTAAAATTCTTGGTTCTGTGAAAGGAAGATTGTATATAACTCCACCGTTTTATTGTGATTATGGAGTCAATATTTCTGTAGGCAATAACTTTTATACCAACCACAATTGTACGATACTGGATGGTGCAAAAGTTACATTTGGAGACAATGTCTTCATTGCCCCAAATTG
Source organism: Bacillota bacterium (assembly GCA_018065105.1). Lineage (GTDB taxonomy): Bacteria > Bacillota_I > Bacilli_A > Erysipelotrichales > Erysipelotrichaceae > Floccifex. The sequence continues at coordinate 354 of JAGHTX010000143.1, read as the reverse complement.
CGTTTTTTCTACAGCGGGTCACCCTTTGGATGTAGAACAAAGAAATTTAGGGTTAGAGATTGCTCTGCCTATTACGGTAGGCGACAATGTATGGATTGGAGCACAAGTATGCGTTTTACCAGGGGTTACCATTGGCAGTAATACGGTAATTGGAGCAGGAAGTGTAGTCAACAAGGACATTCCAGATGGTGTCATTGCGGTAGGAAATCCATGCAAGGTATTAAGAAAGATTACCGAAGAAGATAAAAATAAAGGCTTAACCACCAAAATAGTGAGTTTGCTAGATTGTGAGCTATCAAACATTAATCATGTCATAAAACGAACCCTTAATAGGGCATGATATTAGCAGGGGTG
>JAGHTX010000226.1 GCA_018065105.1 Bacillota bacterium | reverse complement strand
GACAGATGGCAAATATATTGTTTATGAAATCACCCATGAAGGAAAACGAAATGTATTCTATAGGGGAAGTGATGAAACATCTGCCGTGGAAGAAGCTTGTCGTTTGATTTCGAATAAAGTTAAAACATATAGGGAACAAAAGGATTCGAATGATAAAGTAAAGTGTCCGCATTGTGGCAAACTTATAGATGCTTCCCTTATGGTTTGTCCATATTGTGGGGGACCCAACGAAAAGGCGGAGAGAAGTGCCAATTCCGAACCCCAGACTATTGAAGAATTAAAATCCTGGTATTCTTTGAATAAACTGCCTCCGGAAAAAGTAACTCGTTTCTTTATTGGAAAAGATATTAAAGAGAAGCAGGCTTTTGGAATCTATAAGGATAAGAACAGTGGCGATTTTGTCGTTTATAAAAATAAATCCGATGGATCCAGAGCCGTCCGTTATAAAGGAAAAGATGAAGCATATGCGGTCAATGAAATCTATCAAAGGTTACGAGAAGAAATAATTAATCAAAAGAAGAGAAATAAAGATATTAAAGGGAATACAAACTATAGTTCAAAGATAAAAGACGAGCCTGGACTATTGAGTGAATTAGCACATATCTTTTTTAGTGATGTTTATGGTATTACTGCACTTCTTCTTATTCTTGCACTGAGCGCTGGTATTTTTTATTGTGTCTATTGGATTTTTACTTCACCATCCAGTGGATATTATAACTACAACAATCAAAATTACTATCATGATGTAGCCGAATCAAAATGGTATGTTTATGATGATAAAGAAAACGATTGGATCTATACAACGGATATTGATGGCGAATTGTTTAATAACTACGATGATTATATTGATTCCTATTCGTATTCTAGTAACAAACCTTATTCGGATATCAGCGACGACAGTGATTATCAAAAAGATCATGTCTCTTCTAGCAGTAGCAGTAGTTCTAGTTCAAGCAGTTGGGATGATGATGACGATGATGACTGGGGAAGCAGTTGGGACAACGATTCTTCCTGGGACAGTTCGGATTCCTGGGATTCTAGTTCAACCGATTGGGATAGTGACTGGTAAACAAGTTCAGAAATGGACTTGTTTTTTATTTGTGATACAATAGGTCTGAGGCTTAGAAAATGGAATTATTAATATTGTTTTTAATCAGTTTGATTTGTACATCCGTAGGATTTCAGAAACTAAAATATTTTACTACACTGGGCATGGCTTATTCGATTGTAGGGATTTGTCTGGCACTGATGTTTCTTTATTTAGAACAGCTTACACCGAAAATGATCCTGTTGTGTGTAGGGATTATAGGACACGGACTAGTTCTAGCTGCTTTTCTTACGATTCGGGAAAATACCAATGAAAAGTATGTGAAGGTTGCCAAAATGGAAGAAAACGATGGAAGACACACTCCCTTTATTGTTAAACAGGGAATGTGGATCGCCTATTCTGTTTTTTACATACTATTATTATCTCCTTTATATTTTCGTTTGATTAACAAAGTTAGTCCAGATCTAGGCTGTATGATCGGTATTGGGATTATGTATGTTGGTATTCTTTTTGAGATGATTTCAGATTTCGTGAAAAATGACTATAAGAATTACCATCCCCATCATTATTGTGATGTCTTGATGTTTAAATATATGCGTTTTCCTAATTACATTGGAGAAATCGTAATTTGGATCGGTTTATACGTTTCTGGATTTACTGCATATCAAAATATAGCCCAAGAAATACTTTCTTTTAGCGTTCTTTGTGTAGTTACTTACTACATGCTTTGTAAGATGAAAGAGTTAGAAAAACTACAAAATGCCCGATATAGACAACGGGAAGACTATAAAGAATATGTCAAAAACACACCCGTTTTACTTCCGTTTACATCGACGAAAACACTGGTAAAATGGAAATGGCTGCAAGATTAGATGACCTGTAAAAAATCGGGTCATTTTTGTTTTGAAATAAATGAATAATAAAAATTATATGTTTTATATTGAATCGATAGTATCTATTTATAGAATAAAAATGACTTGTTAATTTATTAACAAAACAATTGACTATAAAGATATTTGTTGTAAAATCTAGTTGTATGAAAACGTCTTTTCATGCTATGAAGTCGTATTAATTTAACGAAAGGAGAACTTCATTATATGGATTTTTCATTATCTAAAGAGCAAACTATGATGCAACAAATGTTGAAAGAGTTTGCAGAAAACGAAGTAAAACCTCTTGCAAAAAAAGTTGATGCAGAGCACTACTTCCCAGTTGAAACTGTAGAAAAGATGGCTAAATTAGGTATGATGGGTATCTACTTCCCTAAATCAGTAGGTGGAGCTGGTGCTGATGTATTATCTTATATCATGGCTATTGAAGAATTAAGTAAGGTTTGCGCTACAACAGGTGTTATCTTATCTGGACACACAAGCTTATGTGCTGCTCCAATCTTCGAAAACGGAACTCCTGAACAAAAAGCTAAATACTTACCTAAATTATGTAGTGGTGAATGGTTAGGTGCCTTCGGTTTAACTGAACCAGGTGCTGGTACTGATGCTCAAGGACAACAAACAGTTGCTGTATTTGATGAAGAAAAGAACGCTTGGGTATTAAACGGTTCAAAAATTTTCATTACTAACGCTGGATATGCAGACGTATTTATCATTATTGCTATCACAGGTACAGTAGTTGACAAACGTGGTCGTAAATCAAAAGAAATTTCAGCATTCATCGTTGAAAGAAACTTCCCAGGATTCTCTGTTGGGAAACCAGAAGAAAAAATGGGTATCTGTGGATCATCTACATGTGAATTAATCATGGAAGATTGTATCGTTCCTGCTGAAAACATGTTAGGTAAAAAAGGACGTGGATTCCAATTAGCAATGGCTACATTAGACGGTGGACGTATTGGTATCGCTGCACAAGCATTAGGTATTGCTGAAGGTGCAATCGAAGAAACAGTTGCTTATGTTAAAGAACGTAAACAATTCGGTCGTCCAATCGCTGCTTTCCAAAACACTCAATTTGAATTAGCAGAAATGAAAGCTCGTGTTGATGCTGCTAAATACTTAGTTTATAGAGCCGCAATGAAAAAACAAGACGCTATGAACGGTGTTAAAGTACGTTACTCAGTAGAAGCTGCTGAAGCTAAATTAATCGCTTCTCGTACAGCATCTGATGTAACTCGTCGTTGTTTACAATTATTCGGTGGATACGGATATACTCGTGACTACCCAATCGAAAGAATGATGCGTGACGCTAAGATTACTGAAATCTACGAAGGAACTTCTGAAGTTCAAATGATGGTAATCGGCGGAGATTTATTGAAGTAGGAGGACGATAATAATGAAAGCTATAGTTTGTGTAAAACAAGTACCTGATACTTCAGGTAAAGTAGCCGTAAAAGAAAATGGTCAATTAGATCGTGCTTCTATGGCAACAATCACTAACCCTGATGACTTAGCTGCTTTAGAAGCTGCTTTAAAATTAAAAGATGCAACAGGATGTGAAGTTGACGTTGTTTCAATGGGACCTGCAACAGCTGAAGGAATGTTACGTGAATGTATCGCTCGTGGAGCTGACAAAGGTTTCTTAATCAGTGGACGTGAATTCGCTGGATCTGACACTTTCGCAACTTCTCAAATTATCGCTGCTGGTATCAACTACATCGGTGTTGAAGAAGACGACGTTATCTTCTGTGGACGTCAAGCTATCGACGGTGACACTGCTCAAGTAGGACCACAAATCGCAGAAAAATTAAACTTACCACAAGTTTCATATGCAGCTGAAATCGAAAAAGATGGAAATGCATTAGTTATCAAACGTTTATTAGAAGATGGATTCATGAAAATTAAAGTTCAAACTCCATGTTTAGTAACTTGCGTTAAAGAATTAAACGAACCACGTTACATGAACGTTGCAGGAATCTTCGGATGTTTCGAAAAACCTATCGAAATCATCGACTTCCCAAAAGTAGAAAACGATCCACTTATCGAAGCTGATACTATCGGTTTAAAAGGATCTCCAACAAACGTATTTAAATCATTCACTCCACCTCAAAAAGGTGCTGGACAAATGTTAAATGGTGATGATGTAGCTGCTCAAATGGCAGGAATTCTTGCTAAAAAGCACTTAATTTAAGGAAGGAGAACTGAACATGGCAGATTTTACAGAATACAAAAATGTCTGGGTTTATTGCGAACAAAGACAAGGTGAATTACAATCTACAGACTTCGAATTAGTTTCTGAAGCAACTAAATTAGCTGGTGAAATCGGTTGTAAAGTTGTTGCCGTTATCTTAGGTGACCAAATCGAAGGATTAGCTAAAGAAGTAGCTGGTTATGGAGCTGACGAAGTAATTATTGCAGACCACCCATTATTAAAGAACTATACAACAGATGCATATACAAAAGTATTATGTGACTTATCAAATGAATTCAAACCAGAAGTATTATTAATCGGTGCAACTAACATCGGTCGTGACTTAGCACCACGTGTAGCTGCTCGTTTACACACAGGTTTAACAGCTGATGCTACTCACTTAGACATCGATACTAAAGGATATGTTGAATTCTTACGTGAATCATCAACTATCGATGTAGACAACACTACATTCGATTACGAAGACCGTAACTTAAAGATGACTCGTCCTGCATTCGGTGGACACTTAATGGCAACTATCATTTGCCCTCGTTTCCGTCCTCAAATGTCAACAGTTCGTCCTGGAGTTATGAAAAAAGGTGAATGGACTGAAGAAAAAGCAAACGCTGCAGTTATCACTAAAGTTGATGTTAAATTAGCTGCAGAAGATATCAAAACTGAAGTATTAAGCATCGAAAAAGCTGCTAACAAATTAGTAGACTTAATCGGAGCTGACATCATCGTTTCTGTTGGACGTGGAATCAGCAAAGACGTTGAAAAAGGTATCGCATTAGCTGAAGAATTAGCAGAAGTATTAGGTGGAGGAGTTGTAGGTGCTTCTCGTGCTTGTACAGATGCTGGATGGATCGGATCTGATCACCAAGTTGGACAAACTGGTAAAACAGTTCACCCAAAAATTTATGTAGCATTAGGTATTTCAGGAGCTATCCAACACACTGCTGGTATGCAAGACTCTGAATTAATCATTGCTGTTAACAAAAACGAATCAGCTCCAATCTTCGGTGTAGCTGACTACGGAATTGTTGGAGACTTATTCAAAGTTGTTCCACAAATGATCGAAGAAATTAAAAAAGCTAAAGCTGCTTAATTTTGTTAAATTCTAGGATACCTGCTGGGTATCCTAGGTTTATATAAAAAATAAAAATTAATAGGAGGAAAAAATCATGAAAGTCGGTGTAATTGGTGCCGGAACTATGGGACAAGGTATCGCTAAAGCATTCGCTCAAGTAGAAGGATATACAGTTGCTTTATGTGATATTAAACAAGAATGGGCTGACGGTGGAAAAGCTAAAATTGCTAAAGGATACGACCGTTTAGTTGCTAAAGGAAAAATGACACAAGAAAAAGTTGATGGAATCTTAGCTTCTATCACTTCAGGATTAAAAGAAGACTTATGTGCTGATTGCGATTTAATCGTTGAAGCTGCTTTCGAAGACATGGGTGTTAAACAAACTACTTTCGCAGAATTAGACAAAATCTGTAAAGAAGGATGCATCTTCGCTTCTAACACTTCATCTTTATCAATCACTGAAATCGGTGCTAAAGTAAGCCGCCCAGTTGTTGGTATGCACTTCTTCAACCCAGCTGATCGTATGAAATTAATCGAAGTTATCGCTGGTGTTAACACTCCTGCAGAAGTTGTTGAAAAAATCAAAGAAATCTCTGTTGAAATCGGAAAACAACCTGTACAAGTTAACGAAGCTGCTGGATTCGTAGTTAACCGTATCTTAGTACCAATGATCAACGAAGCTGCTTTCATTAAAATGGAAGGTGTTTCTGATATCGCAGGTATTGATACAGCTATGAAATTAGGAGCTAACCACCCAATGGGACCATTAGAATTAGGTGACTTCATTGGATTAGACATCTGTTTAGCAATCATGGACGTTCTTTACAAAGAAACTGGTGATTCTAAATACCGTGCTTGTCCATTACTACGCAAAATGGTTCGTGGTGGAAACTTAGGTGTTAAATCAGGTAAAGGATTCTACCAATATAACGCAGATCGTACTAAAACACCTGTAGACGCACTTTAATAAACAATCTATAGATAACTCTTCGGAGTTATCTATTTTATAAAGGAGAAAAACAATGGAATTTATTACTTATGCACAAGAAGGATTCGTTGGTACTATCACTATCAACCGTCCTAGAGCTTTAAACGCTTTAAACTCTCAAGTATTAGAAGAATTAGATGCAACTTTAGATGCAGTTGATTTAGAAACAACTCGTTGTTTAGTATTAACAGGAGCTGGAGAAAAATCATTCGTAGCTGGTGCAGATATCGGAGAAATGTCTACATTAACTAAAGCTGAAGGTGAAGCATTCGCTAAAAAAGGAAATGACATCTTCCGTAAAATCGAAACTTTCCCAATCCCTGTAATCGCTGCAATCAACGGATTCGCTTTAGGTGGAGGATGCGAAATCTCTATGTCATGTGACATCCGTTTATGTTCAGAAAACGCAGTATTCGGACAACCAGAAGTTGGTCTAGGAATCACTCCAGGATTTGGTGGAACTCAACGTTTAGCACGTGTTGTTCCTGTAGGAATCGCTAAACAATTAATTTATACAGCTCGTAACATCAAAGCTGACGAAGCTTACCGAATTGGTTTAGTAAACGCTGTATATCCATTAGAAGAATTATTACCAGCTGCTCAAAAAATGGCTGCTACAATCGCTAAAAACGCTCCAATCGCAGTTCGTAACTGTAAAAAAGCTATTAACGATGGATTACAAGTAGATATGGATCAAGCAATCGTTATCGAAGAAAAATTATTCGGTGACTGCTTCGAAACTGAAGACCAAAGAGCTGGAATGGGTAACTTCTTAGAAAAAGACAAATCTAAAAAATTAAAAGTTGTTCCTTTCCAAAATAAATAATTTAATTAATTCTTGACTCATAAAACTGTCGAAAACTCGACAGTTTTTTTTATTATTGTTATAATAATATCGTATTAAAGGAGTGAGAAAAAATGTTATTTTTCCAAAACGATTATGGACAAGGATGTATTCCTGAAATTATGGATATCCTAGTTCGTACAAGAGAAAATTCTTATAAAGGATATGAAAGTGATGAACAATCAAATTTAGCTAGACAATTGATTCAAGCGCAAATGCCTAGTCGTAAAGCGGACATTTGGTTCATTATGGGGGGAACATTGGCTAACTTAACCATGATTCGTTCTGTACTACGTTCTTATGAAGCTGTTATTGCTTGTAATACTGGACACATTAATGTACACGAAGCTGGATCTATTGAAGCCACTGGTCACAAAGTAATTCCTGTACCACATGTAAATGGGAAGGTTACTGCAGATGCTGTCAGAAAAGTATATGCAGAATCTATGCTACAATTTGGTCACATGGCTTTTCCAAAAATGGTATATATTTCAAACGCTACAGAATTTGGAACCGTATATACACGAGAAGAATTTGAAAGCTTACGTACAGTATGTGATGAGTTAGGTTTATACCTTATGATGGATGGAGCTCGTTTAGGAGCTGCCTTAGAATCCGGGGTTGATTATACACTAGACGATATCGCTAAATGGTGTGATTTATTCTACATTGGTGGAACTAAAAACGGAGCCTTATTAGGAGAAGCGGTATGTATCGTAAACGAGGATCTAAAGAAAAACTTTATCTTTGTGATGAAGCAATCGGGTGCATTAGCCGCTAAAGGTTGGGTATTAGGACAACAATTTATTGGATTGTTCCAAGATGGTGCCTTCTATAGAGTCGCTAAGCAAGAAGTAGAATTGGCTCAAGAAATTCAAACAATTGCCAATGAATTAAAATATCCACTATATATCAAGTCTTCTACAAACCAAATCTTTATTTCGGTAACAGAAGAAGAGTATTTATACTTAAAGGAAAATATTGCGTTTGAAATTTGGGAAAAGACAGATTGTGGATACGTTATTCGTTTTGTTACAAGCTGGCACACAACTCAAAAAGAAATCGATCAATTAACTATTTATTTAAAACAGGCAAAAGCTTTAGCCGAAGAAAAAGCGGATTAGTAACCTAATCCGTTTTTTTAGTTCACTAGAAATTTTAAATAGACTGGAGCTTCCTGTTCCCAATCGGCTTCACAATGCATTCCTTCTTCTTTTACATGGAAACGAACATTGACTCCATGCTCCATTAAACCATTTGCGATTTCTGTAATCATTACGGTTTCCTGAATAAAGGCATGTTTACCAGGTCCTTCTAAAGCTCCCCAGGAAATATATAAAGAAGTCGGTTCTTCAATTTGGGTATGCCAGGCATTGATCAACATATAATCGTAGTATGGTCGAATAAAAGGGGATAAACAGATCGCTTTTGCGAAATACTTGTTGTAGTCTTGTATCGCAAAAAGTGCCATGGAACCACCGCAACTGCTTCCGCCGATCCAGGTAAACTCTCTTTCTGGTTTGGTTGGAAATCTTTTATCAATATATGGCTTTAAAGTGTCTACAATAAAATCCATGGTTTCTTTTCCTAAAGCATCGACTAGCAGAGCAAAATCGGAATCTGCATAAGGGAAGGGGGTATACTCAGCCAATCTCTGATTTCCTTCGTGTGAGCATTCAATGCCTACAACTATTAAATCTTTTCCCGTTTCCTTGATCTTATTGGCTAAATTCCAAGATTTTCCATATGTAGCTTCACTGTCTTCGAATAAGTTGTGACCATCAAACATATAAAGAACAGGATATTTCTTACCACTCTTTTCATATTCATCGGGTACATAAATATGAATTCTTCTATTTTTATCTAATTGGGGTACATACATTTCAAATTTTAATATCATTTATTTCATCCTTCCATATAAAAATTGAAATACATGAAATAGAATACTGAATAATGGCTGTTTATGCAAGAAAAAAAGAACGTGATTTCTCACGTTCCTAATTTTCTAGTCAGCTAATTCGAATGCGTCTTTGTAGAATTCTAATACTCTTTCTTCTGTACTGAATTTACCAACGATACATACATCACCCATACCAGCAGCTAATGCAGGAGGTAGATACATTGTGTCAATCCATTCACCAGCATATTTTTGTTCAATTTCTTGTGCTGTATATTTGTAGTGTTCTGCATTTCTTCTTCCAGCGAATCCAGCAGAGTAGTGACGAGGGTGTGGTTCACAATCTTGAGTTAAGATAACTTGAGCCCATAGATCGTATACGTCCATATCGCATGAGTAGTTCATTAAGTCTGGACATAATCCTCCTGGTGCACGGAAGTTAACTTCTAGACCAATAACGTCTCCTTTATTTCCTAGACCTGGTTTGTCAACATTTAAACGGAACCATTCGCAGTGGAAGAAACGGTTTTTGATTTCGAAGGCTTTGATTGTTCTTTGAACGATATCAAAGTAATCTTGAGAAATGTTAAATGCAGTATAAGAACCGATAGATTGTTGTTTAGAAACTGAATCCATACAGTTTCCAATATATTCCATTGAGCTTAAGTAACGGATATCACCATTAGCATCACAAACACCGTCTAATGTAAATACTTCACCATCGATGAATTCTTCAAGAATCATTTGGTAAGCAGCTGTTTCATTGAAATATCCAGTTAATTGTGCATCGTTTTCACATTTGTATGTGAAGCTAGCACCTACACCATGGTCTGGTTTTAATACTAGAGGATATCCTACATTTTTCGCAAAGTCTAAAGCTTCATCCAATGTTTTTACCAATGCGTGACGAGCAGTTGGAACTCCAGCTTTCGCATAGTATTTTTTCATACCAGCTTTAGATTGTAATTCTTCAATACGAGCAAGGCTGAATCCTGTCTTAACATTGAAGTCATCACGTAAACGAGCATCTAATGTTAACCAAGCTTCGTTATTTGATTCGATCCAGTCAATTTTTCCATATTTGAATGAGAAATAAGCTACAGCTCTGAAGATTTCTTCATAGTTGTGGAAGCTTTGTACTACATAACATTCATCACAGAATTCTTTAACGCGTGGGTCTAACATTTCATATGGAGTATCTACTACAGCTAATACAGTGGCTCCATATCTTTTTAAACCACGACAGAACATCCAATAGTTATCTGGATAGTTTGCAGAAATAAATACAAAGTTCATTATTAATATCCTTCTTTCTTTTTAATCATGGCGTGTTGTATGGCAATGATAGTTTTCCCGTCAACGATCTTGTCTTCTAATACTTGTTGATATGCTTCTTCTAAGTCCATCCAAACAAGTTCGATATCTTCGTCTTCATCCATTTCGTGTCTTTCTTTTGCTTCCGTAACATTGATTGCCTCATAAATCCAAATCTTTTCACTTGAATATCCAGGTGTTGGAGCAAAATGTGAAATCTTGATTAAATCTTCACAATCCAATCCAGCTTCTTCGTTTAACTCTCTACGACCTGTGTCTTTAGGATCTTCTCCGTATTCAAGTTTACCAGCAGGAATTTCTAAAGTTATTTCATCAATTGTGTGTCTCATTTGTTTAACGAAAAGAACTTTTCCGTTCTTTACAACTAAAACACCAACTCCACCAGGGGATAAGACGACGTCTCGATTTACGACCATGTCTTTTACGACAACATCTTTTTGAATCACATCAAAGACGACACCACTAAACACTTTATTTACTTTCATACTTTTCACCTTGTCATCTATTATAACAAACTTTTACAAGTTATTGTACAAAAGGGTTATAAAAATCAATATTTCTTATAATATTATTCGTATCTTTTATCACTGTTTTCGATATAATGGTATAAAGAGATTTAGAAAGAAGTGAAAAATAATTATGATCAAGGATATAAAAGTATTTGTAGCCGATATTGATGGGACTTTAGCTCTAAAAGGAGATAATCTTATGCCTCGTACTAGAGCGGCATTAGAACGATTACACGCAGAAGGCGTTTTAATTGGACCGGCTTCGGGAAGACCATTAGACCAGTCGTTATTAAATAAGGCAAAAGAATGGAATCTAAGCTTTGAATTTGACTTTGCGATTGGTATGAATGGAGGAGATCTTTGGACAAAAGAAACCAACAAAATCGAAAGATTATACTACCTTCAACCCGATGTGATTCGAAAAATTTTAAATTTTGTATGGGATTTAGATTTAAATGCCATTTTATATAAAGATGCTTATGCCTTTATTAAAGCGAAACGAATGGATGATTTTTTAAGAGATTCCCAAAGACGAAATCATTCTTATATTGAAATTGGAGATATTGATTTCTGCAGCGAAGATGAAACAGGGAAAATTGAATGCCAAATGTCAAGAAAAGTCGTTCCTCTTTTGATGGAACGCATTGCCCAAAATAAAAGCTCAGAATGGGATTGGGTAAAAACTTTTGAACTCGATGATCATGTCAGCATTGAATTCCAAGATCCTAGAGTACATAAAGGAGTAGCCGTAGAACGCTATGCCCAGACGAAGAATATTACATTAAGTGAGGTTATTGCGTTCGGAGATATGCAAAACGACTTAGGTATGTTAAAAACAGCGGGATGGGGCGTTTGTTTATTGAATGGTTGTGAGGAGTGCAAGGAAGCAGCACAGGCTGTAACCGAACATCCTGTAACAGATGATGGAGTGGGTCATTATTTAGAAGACCACTGGTTTAATAAGTAATATGAAAACAATTGGAATCGATATAGGAACCACTACAATCAGTGGTGTTGTCTATGATACAGAAATAGAAAAAGTATTAGTTTCTAAAACAGTAAATAGTCATGCGTTTATAGAAAGTAAGAATTCCTGGGAAAAGATCCAGGATGTAGAATGCATTATCCATCATGCGAAAAATATGTTAGATGAATTTATTCTGTTGCATCCAGATGTTCAAGGAATCGGACTTTCAGGTCAGATGCATGGAATTCTATATGTTGACAAAGATGGAAAAGCGAAAAGTCCTTTATATACCTGGCAAGATACGAGAGCCTTACAAGATGGGGTGTTCGAAGATATTAAAGCTTCTACAAATACGATCGTAGCTCCAGGATATGGTTTGGTCACTCATATCTATAATGTTCGAAAAGATTTGGTACCAGAAATGACTACTTCCTTTTGTACCATTATGGATTATTTTGGAATGGTACTTACTGGAAAGATTACTCCATTAGTTCATACTTCAAATGCAGCTTCGTTTGGCTTTTGGAAAATAGAAGAAAATCAATTTGATTTGGATGCTCTAGAACATCTAAAAATCGATACGAGTCTTCTTCCTAAATTTACATCGAATATTGAGATATTAGGAAAATATAAAGGAATTCCGGTTACCTGTGCGATTGGTGACAATCAGGCTAGTTTTTTAGGTGCTTTAAAGGATGATTCATTTGTTCTATTGAATATGGGAACAGGTGGCCAAATATCGGTAAAATCAAATACAATTTGCCAGGGAAATGGAATAGAGACAAGGCCGTATCTAAATCAGGAATACTTATTGGTGGCTTCTTCCTTATGTGGAGGAAGAGCCTATGCCATATTAGAAAACTTCTTTCGAAGTATTTTTAAAGATGCAACGGGTAATGAATCTTCGCAATATGAATGGATGGAAAAGGTGGCACAAGAGAATGGGATGAAAGTGCAGACAACATTTAGTGGAACGCGTAATGAACCAAATAAAACCGGATCCATTCAAAATATTACGGAAGATAATTTTACGCCAGGAGCACTTATTTATGGTGTTTTAGAAGGTATGGTACAAGAATTATACGATTACTATGTACAAATGCCAATACAGGCAAAACATCTTGTTCTTTCTGGAAATGGATTTCGTAAGAATACATTGTTATGTACGATCGCATCTCAAATGTTTATGGCTTCGTATTCTTTAAGTGAAAACGAAGAAGAAGCAGCTTGTGGAGCAGCAAAACTTATACTATATGTTAAATAGTCGCTTAAAATAGCGACTTTTTTTCATAAAAAAATGGGCTTTAGGCCCATTAGTTAATTTCCTTGATAAACGCATTAAGAATCGCATTGGCAAGTTTTGTTTGAAAGTTTTCATCGACTAGATGACTGTAGTCATTCTCATTGGTGATATGTCCGATTTGAAGCAACATACTTGGAATATCTTTATCTGAAAGAATTGGGAAGTTTTCATAGTGGTCAGAATCAATACCTTTATATTCCGAATAGTTGATCAATTCAAATTGATTTACTATTTCATTTCCCAAAGAAATCATTTGATCGTTTTCCTGAGTAAAGATCGAATAGCCTTGTGCATAAATGTCTTTATCACTGTATAAGGTGATACTTAGGAAATAATTGGCTTTTCCAGATTCCGCTTTATCAATACGCCAGTCTGCACTATCGTAAGAATCGTAAAAATCTGGAACCTTATCATCTTGACGAGTGTAGATTACATGGTATCCACTTCGACTTAATCGATCGCCTATTTTTAAAGCTAAGGCCAAGTTGATATCTTTTTGAAGCATTTTATCTTCGCTTTCATATCCATAATCACTACCACCATTATCTGCATCGATACAAATGACAGCTTTGGATTTGCATTGTTGTACCGAAACATCTTCGTTGGTTAGTGGAGATGAAGTCGTATTGACCGGAACATCCTCGTTTCTTTTTACTAAAGAGCTAGCCAGGTTGGGTTGTACGACTAAGGCCACAAACAAAGCCAGACAGAAAAATATAATTACACGTTTCATGTAAACTATAATACCATATCTTTTCGTTTATGCCACATCTAATTTTATTGAATCCGAAATAGGATGTTATATATAATTGTTTTGAAAAGGAATATTTGTTATAATTCGCAAAGGTGATTAAAAATGAGCTTTTTGGTAAGTATAGATCAATTCGATGGACCATTGGATTTAATGCTCCACTTAATAAAAGAAAACAAATTGGATTTATTCGATTTAAATATGGATATTCTTGCGAGTCAATATATTTCTTATATTCACCAGATGCAGGATTTTCATTTAGAAGTGGCTAGTGAGTATTTAACAGAACTTGCTTCTCTAATTGAATATAAATCTCGTAAACTACTTCCTCGCGAAAAAGTTGAAGTGGAAGAAGAGTATGAAGAAGATACACGAGAAAAACTGGTTTCTCGATTGATCGAATATCAGAAATATAAAGAGATATCACAAACTCTTCGTGTAGAGTTTGAAAATCGTCAACAGTTGTTTTCTCGACCTGCTTCTTCTTTAATCGAAGAATGGCAAAAGCCGATCGAAGATGGACCTCTATCAAATCAATCACCTTACGAACTAATGCGTGCTATGAGCCGTGTTATGCAAAGAATGACCATTCTTAAGCCTTATGAAACCAAGGTTACGATCAAGGAAATATCGGTAGAAGACCGATTGGAAACAATTAAGGAAAGAATGAAAAATAGAAAAGAGGCTGTATCGTTTGAAGAAATCTGCAATGACTGTTCCAATACGCATATGGTTATTGTATCTTTTTTAGCGATACTGGATATGATACATCAAAAATTATTAAATTTTAGTATAGATGACCAACAGAGAATTTGGTTAATGAAAGGAGAAGTATAATGGATAATCGCAAAGCGCTTATAGAAGGTTTGATTTTCCTTAGTGGAGAAGAAGGACTGGTTTTAGGACAAATCATGGATACGCTACAGATTAGTAAGGAAGAAGCTGTAGAAGATTTAAAAGCGTTAATACAAGAATACGATGATTCCAGTAAAGGCATTCAGCTTGTGGAATATGCTTCTCGCTTTAAATTTGTGACAAAAGATTTTGTCTATCCTTATGGACAATCTTTATACGAACAAACCAAGCCGGCAACATTATCGCCAGCTGCTATGGAAACATTAGCGATTATCGCTTATAAGCAGCCAATTACGCGCGTAGAAATCGAAGAAATTCGTGGTGTGAATTGCGAAATGATGTTGAAGAAACTACAAATGCGTGAATTGATCGAGCCAACCGGACGATTGGATGTGGTTGGAAAACCATTACTATATTCGGTAACAAACCAGTTTTTAGATGCCTTCCAGTTGGAAACATTAAAAGAGTTACCAGAATTGCCAAATAAAAAAGAATACGATGAGGAATTATTTGTCGTGGAAGGAGAATCTTAATGGAAAGACTACAAAAAGTAATTGCCCAGGCGGGTGTTTGTTCAAGAAGAAAAGCCGAAGAATTAATTGTACAAGGGAAAGTTAGTGTGAATGGGGAAATCGTTACCACATTAGGAACGAAGGTTTCAGGTAACGATTATATTGAAGTTAACGGAAAAGAAATCAATAAAGAAGAAAAAGCCTATTATGTTCTAAATAAGCCAAAAGGTTGCGTCTCTACAAGTAATGATGATAAAGAACGTAAAACGGTATTAGATTATATGGCTACTCGTGAAAGAGTATACAGTGTGGGTCGTTTAGACTATGACACAAGTGGTGTTTTATTGATGACAAACGATGGGGAATTCTGTAACCAGATGATCCACCCTCGTTACCATATTAAAAAGAAGTATTTAGTCAATTTACAAGGAATCCTTTCAGAAGAAGACATTCGTGCACTTCGTAAAGGATTAAAAGGAAAAGAAGATTCGTATTTACCAGCCAAGGTATGGATGTTAGAAACGGATATCGTTCGTGAACGTTGTCGTTTTGAATTAACGATCCAGGAAGGAAAAAATCACCAGGTAAAGAATATGATGAAAGAATTAGGACACGAAGTACGTCGTCTACACCGTGTTCAATTTGGTACGATTACCGTAGAAAATCTACAACCTGGAGAATTTAGAAGATTAAAGCCTTTTGAAGTTAAGGAATTGAAACGCTTAGCCACTGAAGGAGAAAAACAATGATTCAAGTCTTCACCGACAGTATTGCACAAGTGGATCAGGAACTTGATTTAGAAGAAAAAGAAGCACATCACGTTTTTGATGTATTACGAGTGAAAGAAAACGAAGAAATTCGTATTATTTCTAATGGAAAGACTTATCTTGCCAAAGCCAAAAGAAAACCAACGGTTTTAATTGTCGAAGAGATTGTTTGTAAGTCAAATAACATAGAGATTACTTTATGTGCCTCTTTGATCAAACAGGAAAAGTTTGAATGGATGATTCAAAAATGTGTTGAACTTGGTGTTACTCGTATTGTTCCTTTTGAATCCAAATTCAGTGTCGTTCATATTGATGCGAAAAAAGAAGCAAAGAAATTGGAAAGATGGAATTCCATTGCGCTGGCCGCTTGTAAACAAAGCAATCGTACTACACTTGTCGAAATTACACCGGTACAAACTCTTTCGAATTTAAAAAATTATCGAAGCGAATTAAATGTTGTGGCATATGAAAAAGAAGAAACAAAACATTTGGCCCATACTTTACAACAGCCTTTTCAATCCATTACGGTCTGTATTGGATGTGAAGGAGGATTGGATCGTAAAGAAGTTGACCAATTGGAAGAAATGGGATTTGTTTCTTGTTCGTTAGGAAACAATATTTTACGTGCAGAAACAGCAGCATGTTACTTATTATCCTGTATCGAATATCAAAGCCATATAAAGGAGGCATAGTATGCGATTTAAGGTCACTACACTAGGGTGTAAAGTTAATGCATATGAATCGGAATTCTATGCACAGGAAATGATTAAGAATGGATTTGAAGCTACAGAGGATGATACTCTTGCGGATATCCATATTATCAATACATGTACGGTTACCAATACGGCAGCTAGTAAATCCAGACAAAAAATCCATCATGCCAAAAAGATGAATCCAAACTGTATTGTGGTTGTGGTCGGCTGTTTCGTTCAGTTTGCGAAATCTTCCGAAAGAAAAGACTTAGGAGCTGAAATCTTAGTTGGGACCAATCATAAGTCCCAATTAGTAGAGCTGGTAAAAGCTTACCTGGAAAAACCGGAATTCATGGAAGTCATCGATGATGTTTCAAAATACAATTCTTTTGAAACCATGCCAATTCAGGTTTTTGAAAGTCAACATAGAGCCTTTTTGAAAGTGGAAGATGGCTGTAACCAGTTCTGTTCATATTGTGCGATTCCTTATGCACGAGGAAGAGAAAGAAGTCTTCACCACATTCAGGTCTTAGATATTGCCAAACAACTTCAGGATAAAGGTCATTCGGAAATTGTATTAACGGGAATTCATACGGGTCGTTATGACGATGGGGATTTCAATTTAACACAATTGCTTCAAATGTTGATTGAAAATACAAAATCTAATATTTACTATCGTATTTCAAGTATTGAGATTACTGAAATCAGCGATGAATTTATTGAATTGATGAAAAAAGAACCAAGAATTTGTAGACATCTACATATTCCGATTCAATCTGGATGCGATATTACTTTAAAACGAATGAATCGTCCTTATACGGTACAGGAATACAAAGATAGAATTGCCTATATTCGTTCGCAAATTCCGGAAGTATCTATTTCAACCGATATTATGTGCGGTTTTGTGCAGGAAAGTGACGAAGAATTTGAAGATACATATCAAAACTTAAAAGATATTCAATTTTCTTTCTTACATGTCTTCCCATATTCCAAAAGAGATGGTACAGTAGCCAGCCGTATGAAAGGGGAAGTACATGGTTCTATTGTAAAAGAGAGAACAAAGCGCTTATTGGCTTTAAGTGATGAACTTCGTTTAAAGGATATGGCTCGTTTCGAAGAAATTGAAGTCTTGATAGAAAGAGAACAAAAGGGATGGTACTTAGGGTATACGAACCAATATCATTCAGTACGTATAAAATCGTCCAATTTACTATCTGGTAGAATTGTAGTAAAATGGGATTCATACAACGAAAAAGGTTATGTAGTTAACGAGGAAGGTTTATATGCGATTAAGTAAATTATTTAAGGATGCACCAACAACCAATGTTACTGGTTTATGTGTAGACTCTCGTAAAGTAGAAAAAGGAAACATTTATTTCTGTATGCCAGGAATGAGTGCAGACGGGCATGATTTTATTAATCAGGCGATTGATAAAGGAGCTATCTGTATCGTTCATGCCAAAGATATTGAAAATAAAAGAGATGGTGCTATTTATATTAAAGTGGATGATGTTGTTAGTGCTTTGAATACTTGTGCTAAGATCTTTAACAACAATCCATCGGGAAATATGGTTATGTATGGAGTAACCGGAACCAATGGAAAAAGCTCTATCACAAAAATTATTAAATATTTCTGTGATACGCAAACACCTTGTGGATATATTGGAACAATTTCTATTGAATATGGAAAAATTCATTTACAACCAAACTTAACAACTCCTGGAACATTATTTTTAATGGATAAGTTAAGAGATATGGTAGAGCACGGTATTGGTGCATGTGCGCTAGAAGTGAGCAGCCATGGACTAGCACAACGTCGTGTCGATGCGATTGATTTTGATGTTGCGGTATTTACCAACTTTACCCACGATCACTTGGATTTCCACGGAACGATTGAAAATTACTTTTCCGCAAAAAAACTATTATTCTCGGAAAGAGTTCGTGAAGATGGGGTTTCCATTTTAAATATCGATGATGCTCGTTTTGAAGATTTAAAAGAAGCATCCAAAGCTCGTGTTATTTCTTACGGGGTTAAGAAAGAATGTGACTATCGTGCAAAAGATATCGTATTAAAATCCGATAGTACAACATTCACGTTAGTATTTAAGGGAAAAGAATACCCGGTCGAAACGAACTTAGTGGCAGAATATAATATTTACAATTTATTGGCTGCTATCGCAAGTATGCATGAAACAGGAATGTCTATTGAAACATTGACTGCCTTAGCTCGTAACATTCCACAAATTGAAGGTCGTATGGAACAGATTCGTTGTGGACAACCATTTGATGTCATCGTTGACTTTGCCCACACACCTGATGGTATGGAAAAGGTTATGCAATTTGGTCGTGAAATCGCTCAAAACAATCGTTTGATTTCTGTTTTTGGTTCCGCTGGTCGTCGTGATATTCAAAAACGAAAAGTCTTTGGTGAGATTGCCGATAAATACTGTGATTTGATCATTGTTACAGAAGACGATCCTCGTGATGAATCACCAAAAGAAATCGGAGAACAAATCAAATCGGGAATCACAAAAACAACGACAGTCTTTATTGAAGATCGTTATGAAGCTATCCGCCAGGCGATTGAAAGCTGTCAAGCTGGAGATTGTGTTTTAGTCCTAGGAAAAGGGGATGAATCGTATATTTATCGTGGGGATAATGTACGTGTTCCTTGGGTTGGTGACAACAACGCTGTTAAAGAATGTATTGAAAAATATTGGAATAAGTAAGGATTCAAAAACAGAATCCTTTTCTTTTGTGCTATTATAGTTTCATGAAAAGATATGATGAAGAAACAATTCGATTGAATTACCGAAATTTAACAAAAAAATTGATTGAAAAAAATCTTACGATTACCACGATGGAATCAGCCACTTCGGGACAGATTGCTTCTATGATCACGGATACGGAAGGGGCTTCAAATATTTTAAAAGGAGCCTTTATTACGTATAGTAATGAAGCAAAAATAATGCAGGGGGTACCGAAAGAAATTATTGAAACATATAGTGTATATTCTAAAGAAACCGTAGAAGCTATGGCCAAAGCTTGTAGAAAAGCGTATAATGCGGATATAGGGATTGGTGTAAGTGGTACCATGGGAAATGTAGATCCACTAAATGCGGATGCATCTATTCCCGGACAGGTATATTTTGCGATTTCTATGCAGGATCAAACGGATTCGTATTTTATCGAATTAGAGCCACAGCCTAGTCGTCTAGCCTATAAGCTGGCTGTTGCTCAGGAAATCTATGAAACACTAGAAACTTTACAAAAATATAAGAAAATACTTGAATTATGACTATAATTCGTATAAAATTTAGTAGTACTCAGAGAGGGGGGAATGAAGATGCCAAAAGTAGTAGTAAAAGAAAACGAACAATTAGATGACGCTTTAAGAAGATTCAAACGTCAAGTATCTCGTAATGGTACCCTTGCTGAGGCTCGTAAAAGAGAATATTACGTTAAACCTGGTGTTAAGAAAAAATTAAAACAAGAAGCAGCTCGTAAGGCTCGTAGAGGTAAATAATTAATCTGCAGAAATGCAGATTTTTTTCTTTAGAAGGAGGAATGAACTTGTCTTACATTTCAATGGATCTATCGGATCGTTCTATAGAAGAAATTCAAATTCTTGTCGGAATGAAAGATGAAAATTTAATTCAAATTGAAGAAGCCTTTAATACTTCTATAGTGATTCGTTCTCACGAATTGAAAGTTGAGGAAACGGAAAATGTTTCTCAAGTTCTTTTAGTTATACAAAAGTGTTTTGAACTCATTGATATACATCGTAAGCTTCCTAAACAGGATGTGCATTATTTAATTCAATTGGCTCAAAATCATCGCTTAAAATCTTTTAAAGCCGATCAGTTGGCTCCTGTTTCCAAGACAAAAAGTGGAAAGGTGATTTATCCCAAAACATTGGGACAAGCGGTTCTATGTGATGCGTTTCGTTCGAACGATATCGTATTTGCCACAGGGGTAGCGGGTACAGGGAAAACGTATCTGGCCGTTGCTTATGCGGTAAATGAATTAAAGAATGAACGAATTGATAAGATTATTTTAACTCGTCCTGCTGTGGAAGCAGGGGAATCGTTAGGATTCTTACCAGGAGACATGAAGGAAAAAGTAGACCCATATCTTCGTCCTTTATACGATGCTTTATTTGAAATGTTAGGACAAGAAACAACAGAGCGTTTTATAGAGAAACAGATTATTGAAATTGCTCCGTTAGCCTTCATGCGTGGTCGTACTTTAAATAACGCCATCGTAATTTTAGATGAAGCGCAAAATACGACAAAATCGCAAATGAAAATGTTTTTAACTCGTATGGGACAAAAGACAAAGATGATCATTAATGGAGATGCTACACAGATCGACTTGATCAAAAAGAATGATTCTGGTTTGGTACAAGCCACGCAGATATTAAAAAACATTCGTGGCATTGGTATGGTACATCTTGAAGCTAGTGATGTCGTTCGTCATCCTTTGGTACAAAAAATCATAGAATGTTACGCAAAGATTGAAAATTAAGAAATACATTGATATACTATTCTAAGTTATGAATCTTCATAACGAATATATATATATTTAACTCACAAGATCCGATGATAAAGAGAGATAAAAGGGAATTAGATTAGAGAAAAGCTGGTTGGTGAAAAGCTAATATGAACTTTTTATTGGACACTTTAGAGGAATTGAAACGAAAAGTTCAGTCGGTAGTTCCGTTATAACTGTAGAGTGTTCCGAAAGGAAAAATAAGGTGGTACCGCGTTTCAAACGTCCTTATACAAGGGCGTTTTTTATTTATTTTATAGAAGGAGGAAATACTATGGCTTATCAAATCCCTAGAGGTTGTCAAGATGTTTTACCAGAAGACTCTTATAAATGGCAATCTTTGGAAAACACACTTCGCGAATTCTGTTATTTATATAACTTTGATGAAATTCGTACACCAATTTTTGAACACACAAATGTATTTAAGAGAGAAAATGATTCCAGTGATATGGTAAACAAAGAAATGTATACATTCACTTTGGAAAATTCAAAAACATCTCTTACTATTCGTCCAGAAGGTACAGCAGGTACAGTTCGTTCGTTTGTAGAAAACAAAATGTACTCAAATCCAGATTTACCAGTCAAACTATATTATATGGGACCTATGGCACGTCACGAACGTCCACAAAAGGGAAGATTGAGAATCTTTAATCAATTCGGTGTGGAATGCTTAGGACAAAAGAGCCCATATATTGATGTAGAAGCTATGGTATTGGCATTCTCTATGTTAAAAGCTTTAGGAATCAATGATATTAAGATTCTAGTAAATACATTAGGAGATGATGCAAGCCGTGCTGCATATCGTGAAGCTTTGGTGGAACACTTCGAACCTCACCTAGAAGATTTATGTGGCGATTGTAAACGTCGTTTCCGTCAAAATCCATTACGTATCTTGGATTGTAAAGTGGATCACGATAAAGATTTCATGAAAACAGCTCCAAGCATGAAAGATTATCTAAACGACGAAAGTAAAGAATATTTCCAAACTGTTTGTGAATTATTAGATACATTAGAAATTCCATATGAAATCGACGATAAATTGGTTCGTGGTTTGGATTACTATACACACACAGTATTCGAAATTGTTTCGGTAAATGAAGAAATGGGATCGCAATCCACTGTATTAGCTGGTGGTCGTTATGATGGATTGATTCCATATTTTGGTGGACCAGAAGAAATGTCCGGAATTGGATGGGCTATGGGTATGGAACGTATCTTAATTGCCTTAGAAGCGGAAGGAATTGATTTAGGGTCAAAACCAGAATTAGATGCTTACGTTATGTGCTTAGATAAATCGGCTCGTACTTACGCTTTCAAAGTATTAACAGAACTTCGTGCACACGGATATAGAGCCGACATGGATATGATGGGTCGTTCTTTCAAGGGACAATTTAAGGCAGTAGACCGTGCCAAAGCTAAAACAGCGATCCTAATTGGTAAAAACGAATTTGAAAACAAGCAAGTGACTGTAAAAAATATCGCGAAAAAAGAACAAAATACAATTTCTGTCGAAGATTTAATTTCGACAATGGATGAAATTATTGAATAGGAGAAAAAGATTATGGAAAGAACACATTCAAATGGTACTCTTCGTCTAGAACATGTTGGTCAACACGTGGAATTAGTTGGATGGGTAGCTAAGAAAAGAAACTTTGGGCAATTGGTATTTATTGATCTACGTGATCGTACTGGTATTTGTCAATTGGTATTTAACGAAAGTTTTTCAGAAAAAGTAAAAGAAGTACGTAACGAATACGTAATTCACGCTTCTGGTGTTGTTCAACAAAGACAAAACGCAAATCCGGATTTAGCTACAGGAGAAGTGGAAATTGCGGTAGAAGATTTCTATATCGTTAATGAAGCAAAGACTACTCCATTGATCATTGCGGATGAAACAGATGCCTTGGAAGATACACGTTTACAATATCGTTATTTAGACCTACGTCGTCCAGTTATGCAGGAAAAATTAATCATGCGTGCTAAAATTGGACGTTCTATGCGTGAATATTTAGATAACCACGGATTTATTGAAATTGAAACACCAATGTTAGGAAAGAGTACTCCAGAAGGTGCACGTGACTACTTAGTTCCTTCTCGTGTACACCCAGGATCTTTCTACGCATTACCTCAATCACCTCAATTATATAAACAATTATTAATGATTTCTGGTTTTGAAAGATATTATCAATTTGCTCGCTGCTTCCGTGATGAAGACTTACGTGCGGATCGTCAAACAGACTTTACCCAAGTCGATATTGAAACTTCTTTCTTAACACAAGATGAAATCATTGAATTCACTGAAGAAATGTTAGTGAAATTAATGAAAGATGTTAAAGGATTGGATGTAAAAGCACCATTCTTACGCTTAACTTATGACGAAGCTATGAACCGTTATGGTTCTGACAAACCAGACAATCGTTTTGGAATGGAACTACATGAATTAACTGGATTATTTACCAATACAGAATTCCAAGTATTTAAAAACTGTATTGCTGACAATGGTTCAATCAAAGGTATCGTTGTTCCTGATTTTGCCCACATCACTCGTAAAGAAATCGATAAATGGACAAACTTAGCTAAGAAAAATGGAGCTAAAGGTTTAGTTACATTAAAGGCTAAGGATAACGAATTAACTGGTGCTGCTCGTAAATTCTTAACAGATGCAGAAGTAGCTAGTTTATACGAAGCTCTAAGCTTAAAAGATAACGATGTATTATTCATTGTTTCTGATACTTGGAACAAGACATGTAACGCCTTAGGTGCTTTACGTAATGGGGTTGCTTCTCAATTAGGATTAAAGAAGAAAAATGAATTCTCATACCTATGGGTAACTGATTTCCCAATGTTTGACTGGTCTGAAGAAGAACAACGTTATGTTGCCTGTCACCACCCATTCACACAACCTCGGGATGAAGATATTCCTCTATTGGATACTGACCAGGGAAAAGTCAAAGCGAAAGCTTATGACATTATCTTAAATGGTTTTGAACTTGGTGGTGGATCTCTTCGTATTTACGACAACAAGCTTCAAACAAAGATTTTCGAAAAATTAGGATTAAGCGATGAAGACATTCAAAACAAATTTGGATTCTTCGTAGATGCATTCCAATATGGTACACCTCCTCATGGTGGTTTGGCATTCGGGTTTGACCGTATCGCAATGATCTTAAGTGAAAGTGATAGTATTCGTGATGTTATCGCATTCCCTAAAAATGCGAACGCAAAATGTCCAATGTCTAAAGCTCCTACTCCAGTAGATCCAAAACAATTAGAAGAATTACACATCGCTATTGTAGAAGAATAAAAAAAATAAAGTCGCTGAATAAGCGGCTTTTTTGTCATTTTGCGAAATTATGTGATGTATTGAAATTTTAGAAAAAAGTAATATAATGCACTCTAAGGAGATGATTTTATGCGTGATCCATATGAAGTATTAGGTGTTTCTCGAGATGCAAGCGATGAGGATATAAAAAGTGCCTATAGAAAACTTGCGAAAAAATATCACCCAGATTTAAATCCAGGGGATGAACAGGCGGCTAAACGTATGCAGGAAGTGAACGAAGCGTATAATGCAATCAAGGATGGTAGTGCAAAATACTACAATTCGAATCCTTATGGGCAAACTTATCAGAACACTTATGGAAATGCGTCTTATCAAAATCCTTATCAGGATATTTTTGAAGAATTTATACGTCAGGCACAGGCACAGCAACAGGATCAAACTTTCTATCGTAATGGACCTTTTACTTATACTTTTGTTCGTCCAAGACGAAGATTTAGTATTTTACGCTTGATTTTAATATTCTACCTGATTCAGGTATTATTCCGTATTTTCTTTGGAAGTATGTATATGGCAAGTCATCCATATGGAAAGGATCAGCCAGCACAAAGGGAATATTCGACAGAAAATTATTCGAATTCTTATGACAAAATTGACACGTAGATTGTGGGAAATTATGTAGTTGACTTAATTTTGGATAGTGATAATATACATACGTCACTAGAAGTGATGATTTATAAAGGAGAAATCTTATGAAATTTATGAATAAAATTGTGGCTGCTGTTTTAGCAGGAGTCATGGCCGTTTCTGGTTTTAATGGAAAGGCATATGCGATGCCTGTTGATACCATCGACGAATACTGGGGAAAACCAGTCATTGTATATGGTGGTGGATTAAGCGATGTGGATTTAGAAAACACATACAACTTATTTAATGTAGGAAATCGTGACAATGTAAATGAAATGCGTGTTTATGGTCAAGATCTTGATCGTTATTTAAACTTTGTTGGAGGAGATACTTCAAGTCTTATTTCTTCTGTTATGGTTAAGAAGACAAGCAGTAACGGAGTTCAAGTAAACATCTTAACACCACAAAACATTACTAAAATTACTCAACAACAATACGCCAATGCAGCGATTACAGCTGGTGTATACAACTGTGAAATTGAAGTCGCTTCTATTACTCGTGTTACTGGAGAATCGGCTTTAACTGGTGTTTATAAAGCTTTTGAAGCCAATGGAGAAACTTTAGATTTAGAACGTACTGCTGTTGCACAAGAAGAACTTGAAACAACAAACCAAATCGCTTTAGAAAATGAAGGAAATGGTGGATTTGATTCAACTACTTTAGATGCAGCTATGGCTGAAATTAAAAAAGAATTAGCTGAAGCGAAAAAAGAAAATGGTTCAGTGGACGATCAAACCATTATTAACATCGTTACCAATGTAATTAATAATTACAACTTAGGAAGCATTTTATCTCAAGAAAATGTAAATCGTATTATTTCTTTAATGAGCAAATATGTAGATACATCTGCCATTGATTCAAAAGAAGTCCTTGAACAATTAAAGAAATTATCAAAATCTTTACACATCGATGTAGATGCGATTGTACGAGATGCTCAAGAAAGTGGTTTATGGGCTGATATCGTACGCTTCTTCACAAATCTTTGGAATTCTGTAGTAAATCGTTAAGCAAGTTAAAAGACAGTTCACATTTGATGAACTGTCTTTTTTTTTACCACCATTCTAGCGAAGTGATTTCTCGTTTATAGAAATTTTTCCATGCATCAATAAAATATACATGGGCATTTTCATTGGATTTGATAACCGTTGCATGACCACCTTCGATAATTAGGGCTGTGTCATTGTCCATGGCAATACCAGAATAACTTTGTTCACGAATTCTTGTGTCAAATTTTTCTCTACCACTTTCATTATAATGTGGATTGAAAGTAAATGGGAATAGACCTAAGCATTCCACAAAGCGGTAATCCCAATTGTTTGGATTTTTAAAACTATCTGTATCGGCAAAATCGGAATGGAACCAGAAGGCTGCACCAGCGCTGATTCCCGTGAATACTTTGTTTTGAGGAAGGACCTTAAGAATTGCTTTGTCTACACCAGCTTGTTTCCATGTTTGAATCATGTACTCTGTATCTCCACCACCAAAATAGATCAAATCAGCGCTTTCAAATTTCTTTTGGATGGCATCGTAATTTAATTTCTGGGAAGAGACTAGTAATGAATCAAAGCTGCACCCTAAATCTTCATAATACTTTTTCATATAGGAAACATATCCTTCTTCATCGTGAGTGGCTGTAGGGACAAATAATACCGATGGATTCTTTTTGTGGGTCAAATCAATGGCTTTCAGGTTTAAAGAATGGGTAGATTGTATAGAGCCTCCTGAGATGGCTAAAATAATTGACATAATCAAAACTCCTTTTTTTTCTCTCTTTTTTTACGTAACTTGCGATTATTATTATACTCTTTAATTGACTAAAATGTTTAGAAAAGTATAATTTTTATATGGAAAAACTACGACTTACAGAATTGGAAATAGAGGAGATTGTAAAGGCTTTTGTAGAGCAGGAAATTGAGCCTCCGCAAAAGGGAGAATTGCATTATTTTAGTAAAATACAGGCTTCAAGCTATATCCGTTCTTATCTTAAGGCCAATCAGAATGGTAACTATATATATGGACTGGAAGGAAGAGAGGCTTTTGCGATATTAAGAAGAGAAAATGAAACCCTTCGTTTTTTTGACATTCTGCGTATGATTTATAACAGTTATCGAACGCTTGGATACACATTACTACATCGCCTTCAAAAACTGGAATCCAATGGAGAACTAGCACTGGAAGAAAGATATGCGATTCAAAAAAAGAAGTTTATATTTGTTGGCATGGTGGTTGTTAAAGAAGAATTTCAAAGAAAAGGATACTTTCGAAAATTAATGGAAGAAATCTTTGAAATGGCTAGAGAAGAAAATCGTATGGTTGTGCTCAATACGGATACAAATGAGAAGTGTCAAAAGTATCAACATTTGGGATTTCAATTAAAGAAATCGCGTGTTTTAGAAGAAAACAATGTACGATACGATTTAGACTGGAGTCCTGAAACTTTGCAAAAATAATAATTGTTTTTGATTCAAAAGCACTTGTTTTTATTTGGAAAACTTTTTATATATTTTTGTTGACAATACAAAGAATCTATGAATGAATTTACAAAAGTACATACTCAAAGCACATCTTGTCTATGAAATAAAGATTAGTTATGTTATAATTTGGTAGTAGTTAAAAGATATTAAATAAAATAAGGAGGAAACTATGGCAAAAAAATACGTATACCTCTTCAGTGAAGGAAACGCAAAAATGCGTGAACTTCTTGGTGGTAAAGGGGCAAACCTTGCTGAAATGACAAACATTGGTTTACCAGTACCTCAAGGATTTACAATCTCAACTGAAGCATGTACACAATATTATGAAGATGGAAAAATCAACGATGAAATCATGGCTCAAATTGAAGATGGAATCGTTAAAATGGAAGAAATCACTGGTAAAAAATTCGGTGACTTAGAAGATCCACTATTAGTATCTGTACGTTCAGGAGCTCGTGCTAGTATGCCAGGTATGATGGATACTATCTTAAACTTAGGTTTAAACGAACAAGTAGTTGAAGTCGTAGCTAAGAAAACAGGAAATGAAAGATGGGCTCGTGACTGCTACCGTCGTTTCATTCAAATGTATTCTGACGTAGTTATGGAAGTAGGAAAAAAATACTTCGAAAAATTAATCGACGAAATGAAAGAAGCTCGTGGAGTTAAACAAGACGTTGAATTAACTGCTGAAGACTTAAAAGAATTAGCTAACCAATTCAAAGCTGAATATAAAGCAAAAATCGGTGTAGATTTCCCAGAAGATCCAAAAGAACAATTATACGGAGCTATTAAAGCTGTATTCCGTTCATGGGACAACCCACGTGCTAACGTATACCGTCGTGACAACGATATCCCATTCTCTTGGGGAACTGCAGTTAACGTACAAGAAATGGCATTTGGTAACTGGTCTGATGAATCGGGTACTGGTGTAGCCTTCACTCGTGACCCTGCAACTGGGGAAAAGAAATTGATGGGAGAATTCTTAATCAATGCACAAGGTGAAGACGTAGTAGCTGGTGTTCGTACTCCTCAACCTATCTCAGCATTAGCTGAAGTAATGCCAGAAGTATTCGAACAATTCCAAAACGTATGTCAAATCTTAGAAAACCACTACCACGATATGCAAGATATGGAATTTACTATCCAAGATCGTAAATTATTCA
The DNA here is from genome assembly GCA_018065105.1 of Bacillota bacterium. Lineage (GTDB taxonomy): Bacteria > Bacillota_I > Bacilli_A > Erysipelotrichales > Erysipelotrichaceae > Floccifex. The sequence continues at coordinate 1,109 of JAGHTX010000226.1, read as the reverse complement.
TGTTACAAACTCGTAACGGTAAACGTACTGCTCAAGCCGCTTTAAAAGTAGCTTGTGACTTAGTAGACGAAGGAATGATCACACCTAAAGATGCTGTATTAATGATCGATCCTCGTAACTTAGATACTTTATTACACCCAACATTCGATCCAGTTGCGATCAAAGAAGCTCCAGTATTAGCTAAAGCATTAGGTGCTTCTCCAGGTGCTGCTGCAGGTAAAATCGTATTTACTGCAGAAGATGCAAAAGAATGGGCTGCTCGTGGAGAAAAAGTTGTATTAGTTCGTCTTGAAACTTCTCCTGAAGATATCGAAGGTATGAAATCTGCTCAAGGTATCTTAACTGTACGTGGTGGAATGACATCACACGCTGCCGTAGTTGCTCGTGGTATGGGTACTTGCTGTGTATCTGGATGTGGTGATATCACAATGGATGAAGAAAACAAGAAATTTACTTTAGCTGGAAAATTATTCCAAGAAGGTGACTGCATTTCATTAGATGGATCTACTGGTACAATCTATGATGGAATCGTTCCAACTGTAGATGCTACTATCGGTGGAGAATTCGGACGTATCATGGCATGGGCTGATGAATACCGTACAATGAAAGTACGTACAAATGCAGATACTCCAAAAGATGCTGCTAAAGCTATGGAATTAGGAGCTCAAGGTATTGGTCTTTGCCGTACAGAACACATGTTCTTCGAAGCAGATCGTATCGCTGCATTCCGTGAAATGATCTGTTCAGATACAGTAGAAGAAAGAGAAGCTGCATTAGATAAAATCTTACCTATGCAACAAGCAGACTTTGAAGGATTATTTAAAGCTTGTGATGGATATGGAGTTACTATCCGTTTCTTAGATCCACCTCTACACGAATTCGTTCCTACTGAAGAAGCTGATATCGAAGCATTAGCTGCTGCTCAAGGAAAACCAGTAGAAACAATCAAAGCTATCATCGACAGCTTACACGAATTCAACCCTATGATGGGTCACCGTGGTTTACGTTTAGCTGTAACTTATCCAGAAATCGCTAAAATGCAAACTCGTGCTGTTATCCGTGCAGCTATCAATGTAAATAAAGAATTAGCTAACAAAGTTGTTCCTGAA
>JAGHTX010000184.1 GCA_018065105.1 Bacillota bacterium | reverse complement strand
ATCTAAATCTGACGAATACAATGTCAGTTATCTAGACAGGTGAAGCTTGTGGGTACTCGAATATTAAAATATATGAATCATTATATTCCTTAATTATACTTATTTTTAATTACCACTTTTCAATCAGTGATTTGTTGTCATATTTCTTAGCAGCGGTCATCATGGAGTAACTATTGTTAACACAACCACCATCTACTAATACATCGGCACCAATAAAGTACCCGCATCTTTCATCCGCTAAGCTTGTGATTAAGAAGGCGATTTCTTCTGCTTCAGCTCCACGATGTAATGCAGTATAAGTTAATAAGTTTTCTGTTCCTTCTCCTTCTTCTTTTTCTGTCATCGGAGTCTTTACAAATCCAGGGCTTACAGAGAAAACGCGAATTTTCTTATTTGTCAAATATTTAAACGCACATTGGCTAGAATACCAACGAACAAAATTTTTGGACATCATATACGCAAATTGAACATCCACATCCTCTTTGTGCATAATTTTTGCTCTTTTTGCCATCTTTTTAATGAAACCTTCTTCATCATCTAATGCAAGCGCATATGTCTTTTTCGAAGGTAAAAGAATGTTTGGTAAAATATAACCAGAGTTTGAAGCGATATCACAAATAACTCCATCATTCATTACTTTATAGAATTCTTGATTCACATAGACTGTCCCTAACGCATTAATACGAACAATTGTTTCAACATTTGCCATTGTTCCAGAAACACCAGCACAGTGAATTACTTTTTTTATTGTTCCTAAACTTGCAGCATATTGAGCTAATTTTCTAACATCGTCTCTTTTTGACACATCACATGTAGTCGTTACGATATGGTGCCCATTTTCATTTAATTCTTCCGCTACTTTATTAAGTTTTCCTAGACTTCTTCCTGTAATGATAACTGTATCTTCTTTGGGAAGCATTGTGGCAACAGCTTTTCCAATTCCACTTCCTCCACCTGTTACAACGTGTACATAACTCATTTTGATTTCTCCCTTCATAAGTAGAAGCAACAAGCTGTCTTGTTGCTTCATTTATATTAAAGTCCTAGTTTTTCTTTAAGTTCGTTCGCTACTTTTAATCCGCTGAATTCCATTCCAATGACATAGTTATCATTGTCACCGTGCAATGGAGTCCATACTTGTGCATAGAATGGATTCTTCTTCGCGATATCACCATAGTGCCAAGTTTCGGCAATACATTCTGGACACCAGTGACCACCTTGTAGAACTGCATTTACAGATAATTTAAACACATGTCCATCATGACATTTCCAAGTAACTGGAGTGTAAATATCCGCAGGAACCTCTGTTTCAAGATATTCTCCACCTCTAAATGCTGCTGCTTTTTGAAGATCTTCCACAGTTAAGTTTTCTAATCCTTTTGATTCATCATATCCATGATCCAAATAAGTTGGTTCTCCAGCTGGATGGAACAATTCAACATCATCCCAAGATTTGATGTCTGGACGGTTTTCTTTAGAACCAAAGAATGCGTTCATCCAATCTTCATCTTTATTTTCTAATGCGTAGTAATATCCACCTTTTCTAGCACCAATTTCTTTATTGTGATATTTCATTTGTTCACCTGTTGGGAACATTGCACGAATCATTGGATTTGCGGCCATTCTTTCCATTTCATTCTTAACACCTGCCCAATAGTATTGTCCAGGAATGCAACGGAAATGTAAGATATCATCTAGATCTTTACTATCTGTATAATAGTGACCATGGAAGTTGTATAATGGCATTACTTCAGGATCATATAAATCTTTAATACTTAATCCAAATGGTTCCATCATCATCCCTGTTAATTCCCAACAAGTTAAACGATAGTCTGGACCAGATGATAAGTTATAGGCTTTTCTCCAGAATGATTCAGGTACCCAATCTTCACAGATATTAGCCATACAAATTCCAGATTCAATAGAAGTAGACCATTCTAATACGTTATTCACTGGTTGGTGGAAGATGATTGGTTCTTCTCCAGCACCTTCTGCACTTGGATGTTGTCCTGTTTGACGAATGGATACCCAGTGTTTTAATCCACTGTCAAATACTGCCATTTCTGAATATACTTTTGATAACGCATAGTAATCAAAGATTGATGGATTGATTGGATCTCCTACACGACCCCAATGAATTGGATATGTACGAGCTCCTGTTTCTGCTACTGTACCAATGTATACAAAGTGAACTTTATCAGGATCTGGTTGTTCTTTGATGGCTTTAATGATACTTAAAGTAGATCCAATGTTTGTATACAATGTCTTTTCAGGATATTTATCTGCAGCAGGTGATACCATGGCACCAATGTGTAATACATAGTCTGCACCATCCACTAAACGTTTGATATCCTCATAATTCGCAAGGTCACCCCAAATAACTTCTAAATTTGGATCTGCCATTGCTTTCATCTTTCCTCTATTTACTTCAGAAGGACGAGCAAATGCCTTGACATGATATTGATATGGTCTAGCCAATAAGTTTTTAATTGTTTCTTTACCCATTGTTCCCGTAACACCAGTAACAGCGATTACTTTTCTAGGTTTAGAAGTTTTTGCATAGATAGCAGGATCATCAAATGTACGAGCTGCATTGTAAGCTTCCGCTACTGCATTTAATGCTCGTCTTGCCATTCCAGCATCCCCAATTGTGATATATCCACAACCAACTTCTCTACAGGCTGCTTCAATAGCGGATCCATCATTGGATCTAGAACCGATTGCCATAACAGCATAATCACATGGATATTCAACTGTTTCTCCAGCCTTTGTTCCAATTACTTTACCATCTTCAATGGATGTAACAGTAACTTCAGTAATCGCATTAATTCCTAGTGTTTGAATCGCTTCGTCCACACAGAATTTTCTTGCCATACCCATATCCGCACAATATTCTTTCATCATTTCAAGATCCGTAACTTTGCATCCTCTTTCTGCCAGGTATTCAGCAACTTCCATACCTACCATACCACCACCAATGATAACGATATTTCCTTCAACTTTGGATACACCGTTTAATACATCGTGTGAGTTCACGACAAAGTCTTTATCTGCACCTGGAATATTAGGAATAATTGGTTTTGCACCAATCGCATTAAATACAGTATGTGGTTTTACTTCTTCTAACACTTCTTTAGTGAATGGTGTATTTAAACGAATTTCCGCTCCTAAATGTTCTGCTTTTTTACCCATAGCGATAACAGCTGCTTTCATTTCTGCTTTTCTAGGAGCTTGTCCAGCTGTTAAGAATTGTCCACCCACTTTATCCGAGGCTTCCACAACGATCGCTTTATGACCACGTTGTTGTAAGACGATAGCGGCTTCTAAACCCGCAATACCAGCACCAGTAATTAATACAGTTTCTTGTTGTTTAGCAGGTGTTAAAACCAATTCAACTTCTTTTCCAACAGCAGGGTTACGTAAACAAGTGATATGTGGACAGTTTGCATCCGCAAATCCATCTAAACATCCCTGGTCACATCCTACACAATAATCGATATCTTCTAGATTTCCAGCTTTCGCTTTATTTAAGAATTCAGGATCGACAAGTTGTGCACGTCCCATAACAACCATGTCCACTTTGTCTTCGGATAAATATTTTTCCGCAAGACCTGGTGTATTAATACGTCCTACACCAATCGTGATCATTCCAGTTTCTTTACGAATATGAGCTGCATTTTCAATGTTGAAACCAGGAGCTAAGTCAATTGGTGGTACTTCAAATTTATTGGCAGGGGTAATAATATTTCCTCTCGAAACGTCTAATACATCTACACCAGCTTCCTTCGCTTTATTACAGAAAACAATTGTATCTTCAATTGTCATACCACCTGGTAAATAGTCATCGTGTGCATCCACACGCATAAACAATGGCATGTCTTCGGGAATGTTTTCACGAATAGCCTTAATACAAGCTAATGGGAATTTCATTCTGTTTTCTAAAGATCCACCCCATTCATCAGTTCTGTGGTTGATTCCTCCAGATAAGAATGAGTGTGGTAAATAGTTGTGTGCACAATGGAATTCTACAGTATCAAATCCAGCTTCTACAGCGCGTTTGGCTGCTTTTCCGTAACAATCAATAATTTCATAAATTTGTGCTTCGGTAATACCAGGAAGGGTGATATCCGGTCCCATTGGCATGTCACTTGCCATTAAGATTTGTGCAGTCTGATCCATTCCTACAGCTAATGATCCTTGCCATAACTGGATACCTGCTTTTCCGCCTTCTGCGTGGATCGCATCGGTTAATTGTTTCAATCCAGGGATGTACTTATCCTCACTAATGGATAAGAAGTGTCTTGGTGCACTTGGTGTATGTACACTTGATACTTCCACGATATTTAATGCACTTCCACCTTTTACTCTCGCCTTATGATATTCAATTAATTGTGGTGTTACATAACTATCGTTGCCAGAAAATTTTGTTCCCATCGCTGGCATAACAACACGGTGTTTTAATTCCAATCCTTTGATTTTAATTGGACTAAACATTTTTTCAAACATATACTTTTCCTAACCTTTCTATTCTATTTCTATATTTAAATGGTACTATATGCATTTACTGCATAGTCAATTCTAAAAAAAAGGTTATTTTTAATTCATTTTGTGTTGTTTCTATACAAAAATTAGAAAAAAACAAAAAATGACCATACACCTGCTGTACGGTTTTATATATACTTGAATAAAAGAGGTATTCAAATGAAAGTAAAAGAAGTCAGCCTAAAAACAGGAATTCCAAAAAGAACGATTCATTTCTATGTGAATGAGCACTTAATTACACCTAGTATTAATACAGAAAATAACTATTACAATTTTAGTGAAGAAGATTGTCAAAGACTTATTTTTATTCGAGAAATGCGCAGTACGGGCATGCCTATACCTGAAATTCAATCTATTATGAAAACTCCCGAAGCAGCCAGTTTCTATATAAATCGACAAATAAAAAAATTGAAGAATGAAAAAAGACATATCGAACAAGTATTGATCAGTATGAAATACATCATGGACGAAATGCCTCTATTCCCTAATTTAAATGATTTGCGTGAACTATGTGATAAAGCCAATATTCCATCAACAATAGAAGAGTATGAAGTCAATTCTCGTTTTGATAACTACAATACTCTTTTTATCAATAAAGTATTATGGAGCGGTTTTTTACCAAAGACAAAACTTACAGAATATCAAGAATTTTTATGGATGAAACTGAATAAACAAACGCTTGAAAATCCAAGTGATGATTATATAAAAGTTGGCACTTTTTTAAACAACTTACCAGCTTTACAACTTGATTATATGCTTACACATCAAAACGATCACTTTACCTACATTGCTTCCCTTGATGAAGAAGGAATTAAAGAGTACACAATGGAAATTATTCAGAAGATCCAGCATGTTATTTCTGTACCTGAATTTTGCCAGTTATGGAAGCTTTATTATAAGGACTATTTCTATCCTTCTGTAACGATCCACGTATCTAATTTAAAAAATATTATGATCGAATTGAGCCCATTATTTAGAGCTTATACACATAATATTGATATCATTTGTGAAAATGCTTATTACTATCTACATTCAAAAGATGGAAATGATTTATTAGAACAAATGCAGTATAAGTTAAACGGATATATTGATATCGATTCAAATAATCATGGTGAATTAGAAATCCTTAGTTATCTGCCAAAAATCGCTAAAATCATGAAATAGGTTACATCATTTTTCATTTGAAAACATCAGAGTTCATAATACAAGAAAGCTCTTTCTTAGCTTCACTGCCTAGAAAGAGCCTTTTATTTATAAATAATCCTTTAAAACCACTTATTGTTTTTGAATACCAGCCATGCGTCAGTTTTCTAAAGGTGGCTCATGTATCACAATAAATATATCCGCAGCCTGAATGGATAAGCGAGTACACAGTTTACTGGTAATCGATTCAATTGCGTTTCTCTTTTGTTCCTTACTTCTTCCTGGAAATAGAGTCAATTCAATAATCATGAAATTCTCTGTTTTGTTTGGTGAAGTTTCAAAGAACTCTCGATCAATTTCTACAATTCTTTGAAAACGATCCCAATCTGCTATTCCTAAAGATTCGATCAAACCTTCATGAATACAATCTAATACAGCTTTTTTATACTCGAATGATTTACCAGAAATCATATCCACTCTTACTAAAGGAATATTTTTTCTCCTAACGATCGTAAGATCCAGTCATAGCTTTTAGAACGTTGATTTCTTCTTCCGAAAGGACATTTTTCATTTTTAATCCTTCGGCCATATCTACGTCCATCGTTTTTCCTTCCCATTGCACAATAACACGGTTTGTTTTTCCTTGGGCTAAAGCCATAACCGCTGCATATCCCATACGAGTTGCGGTTACTCTATCACGAGCTGTTGGCGAACCACCACGTTGGATATGTCCTAATACAGTTACACGAGGATCCAATCCTAATTCTTCTTGGATCATTTCGGCTACTTGTTGAGCAGCTCCACCATTTCCTACAACTTCATTATCTAAACTTCCATCGGAATTACGTTTTGCACCTTCGGCAACGATAACCATGAAGTGGGTTCTTCCCGCAAAACGAGCAGCACGAATCTTTTCCGCAATGTCTTCATCAAAATTCCAAGGATTTTCTGGTACTAGAACTGCCGTAGCTCCTGTGGCAATTCCTACATATTGTGCCAAGTTACCAGCTCTATGTCCCATGACTTCAATTACGGAACAACGTTCGTGTGACTGCATGGTATCACGAACCTTGTCAATGGATTCAATCGCCGTATTAGCCGCTGTATCATATCCTAACGAATAGTGAGAACATCCAATATCATTATCAATGGTAGCCGGAATACCAATAACCGAAATAGGATATTCACTAGAGAATGCTAAACATCCCGCAAAAGTACCATCACCACCAATGGCTACGATACCGTCCAATCCTAACAATTTACAAGTGTTATAGGCTTTCTTTCTTCCTTCTTTGGTACGGAACTCATCACTACGAGCAGTATATAAAATAGTACCACCACGGTTAATGATGTGGGCCACATCCGAACCTTTCATGTACATAATGTCTCCATTGATTAGTCCATTCCATCCTCTTCGGATTCCAATGACTTCAATTCCTAAATACACACATGTACGAACAACCGCACGAACGGCTGCATTCATTCCAGGAGCATCCCCTCCTGATGTTAAAACTCCAATTCTTTTTACTTTGTTTGTCATATAAGAGTTTTCCTTTCCTAAACAATTTCTATTGTAGAACGATTTTTTATAAAATCAACTTATTAATGTAAATTTCTTACATTTTATGAAAATATTTTTTCAAAAAGAAAAGGCCTGTATACACAAGACCTCTAAATCTCTTCTCTTGGATCAAAACTATCAAAGATACAAACATCAAACACCTTATGGGCTTCTTCTAACTGTACTGCATCTTTAATGGTCCAACATACTTTTTTAAAGTGATAAAACTTACACATTTGTTTGAAAATGGCGAATTCACGACAATGGAAATCGTAGGCACAAAAATCTGGTTTGGTCCACCAGTTCAACATAAAGTTGGTAAGGATACGTTTTGTGAACCAGTTCATATCTTCTTTTTCCATATAATCTTCGGCAAGTTGTCCACGAATGATATCCGGACGATTTTTTCTAAGCCAGTGCACGACTTTTGGATCAAAAGATTCCATCACATACAAACCTGGATAGTCCTTCATCATTTCCACTGTTTTTTCAACCGTTTTAATCGAATCGCCTTCATACTTGATTTCTACGATTAAAGGAACTTTTCCATCAATCACCTTTAACACATCTTCAAACAAAGGGATTTTTTGACTCGAGCGTTTTAGATAAAATTGTTGAAGTTCATCATAGGTAAGATCAATCAACATTCTTTCATCCTTACACATTCTTTTTAAAGTTCCATCGTGAAAGACAACTAACTTTCCATCTTTGCTCATTTGTACATCCAGTTCAATCCCAAATCCAGCATCTACAGCTCGTTGAAATGCAGGTAGGGAGTTTTCTGGATATTCTTCTTTATTGTTGAAAAAGCCACGATGTGCTATTTCTACTTTTTCAAACTGTTTCCATACTTCTTCACTTCTTATCCCTCTTGGCTTAAAAGAAGCTAAGTATAGTATTCCTAAAAGAATAGGAATTAAAATTACTAATATCATCTATTTCATCTCCAATAAAAACCATAATACTCTTATTCTAAAGATAAACAAGACTTTTTTAATGGAAACCGTTTCCATCGTATTTTACCTCTTCTTCTCTTTCCAGTTTGGCCTTAAAAGAAATAATACGTGCTGTTTCCATACGATCAAACTGAATCAGATACGCCTTCTTTTCTTCATCCACTTCTAATATGGTTCCTAGTCCAAAGGCCATATGTTTAATTCGATCTCCAACCGGGAATACACTTCGCGAAGCATCCGCCTGAATGTTGGATTCAAATTGATCGATATAATGTCTGGCTTCTTTGATCAAGCCATCTTGTGGTCTTTCCACATATTCCAATAAATCTTGATTGACATCCAAGACAAAACGAGACGGATAGCGTGGTGAACCATCAATATTACGTCCATTTGCCCCTGTTAGATACAATCGCTTTTGAGCACGTGTCATGGCGACAAAAGCCAGTCTTCTTTCTTCTTCCATACCATGTAAAGTTCTTACTTTCCGAGAAGGGAAAATTCCTTCGTTCATACCACATAAGAAGACATATGGAAATTCAAGCCCTTTGGCTGCATGAACTGTCATTAATTTAATCTTATCCAAGTGTTCCACTGTATCGGAATTCGAAAATAATGCGACATGTGTTAGATAGTGTTCTAATGTACTTTCTTCCCCACAAGTGGTTTCGTATTCAAAAATAGATTGTTTCAATTCGGCTAGATTATCCAGACGTTCTTGCGATCCCTCGGTTCTCAGCATTTTTTCGTATTCGCTTTTATGAAGAAGTTCGGAAATCACTTCCGAAATTTGTCGTTCACTATAATTGCTCGCAAATTCTTCAATCAAAGAAATAAACTCATTTGCCTTTGTTCCTTTAAAGATTGGATCCTCAATATGATTGACAAGCGTGTTATATAAGCTTGTTTGTTCCTTCTCGGCCATCTCTTTTAAGAAAGCCATTCTTCTTTGTCCTAGGTTTCTTTTTGGGATGTTACAAACCCTTAAGAAAGATAAATCGTCTTTATAGGCAATCATGCGAAGATACGATAAGGCATCTTTGATTTCTGCTCTTCCAAAGAACTGTACCCCACTATAGATCGTATAGGGAATCTTTTCTTTTAACAAGGCTTCTTCAATAGGACGAGTGACATAATGAGCACGATACAAGATACAAATATCTTTGCTCGATACACCCTCATTAAATAAATTCTCAATTTCTTTGGCAATCCACATGGCTTCCTTATTCGAATTCTGCCCATTGTAGACCAAAACAGGTGCACCTTCTCCTAAAGTTGGAAATAAGTCCTTTTTAATACGCGTTTTATTCTTTTCAATCAAGGAGTTAGAAACATCCAGGATTTGTTTGGTTGAACGATAGTTGTTCATCATCATAATGGTTTTGACATTGTTAAACTTTAAGTCAAAATCAAGCAGATATTTCACGTTCGCTCCACGCCATGTATAAATGGTTTGGTCTGGATCCCCAACAATAAACAGGTTCTTATGATACGCACATAAAACTTCCATCAATTCATATTGGGGTTGGTCAATGTCTTGAAACTCATCAATCATGATGTATTCCAAACGCTTTTGCCATTTTAATTTAATCTCTTCATTTTGTGAAAAAATGTATAGAGAAAACTTAATCAAGTCATTATAATCCAATCCAAAACACTTCTTTTCCTGATACAAATATCCATAGAAAATAATATCTTTGGTAGTCTGGGCTTCTACATATTTTTGATGCAAGACTTCTAAGGACATGTTGATCATATCCAGGTAATACAATGGATTTTCATTCAGCTTAATGATTTCAATCATATCTCTTGCCTTAGAAAAAGTCATATCTCGAAGCGTTAATCCTCTTTCTTCATAAATGATTTTCAACATTTCATCGATATCCGAATTGTCTAAGACCAAAAAGCTTTTTGGATAAGAAACAGCGTGACTATCTTCCTGTAAGATGGATACACAAAAACCATGGAAGGTATTGATATATCCCGTATCGTTATCGCCGGTTAAATTATGAATTCTCTGGCGCATTTCATTTGCACTCTTGTTGGTAAAAGTAACACATAAAATGTTTCCTGGTAGAATCCCCAGTTCATTCACCAAATACGCAAAACGATGCGAAAGCGCTCTTGTTTTTCCCGAACCAGCCCCTGCAATAACACGGACCATACCTTCTGTTGTTGTTACGGCCTCCAATTGTGCTGCATTTAATCCTTCTAATAAATCCAAGAGAATCGCCTCCTTCTTACTTAATCATTCTATCATAACTATATCGACTATGTGCGCACTATTTATGGCAGAAGAACATACTGAAAGTTTTTTTAGAAAATATCCAAATATCATTTTTTTGTAAGAATGATTTTTTAGAATGTATTTGAGGAGGATATTATGCCAATTACATCAAACAAGAAAGTCAAAGATACGTTATTTAGAAAGTATTTTTGCGAAGAACAAAAAGAAAATGTTTTAGCTTTGTATAACGCTCTAAACAATTCCAACTACACCAATATCGACGATCTGACCATCACCACCATAGAGGATGTGCTCTATATGCGTATGAAAAATGATTTATCTTTCTTAATAGATGGTCAATTTTTTTTAATCGAACATCAAAGTACAATCAATCCTAATATGCCTATTCGAGCTCTATTGTATAGTTCCAGATTTTACGAAACTTTTATCAGCACGAATCATCTCAATATTTATAGCTCCACACCATTAAAATTTCCCGCACCCAACTGCATTGTATTGTATAATGGAAATACAGAAGTCAGCGCTGTATGCACGTATACTTTATCTTCTCTATTTGAAATAGAAGGTTTATCCCAAAACTTTGAATGGACCGTCTTAGCCTACAACATCAATCCAGGAAAAAATGAAGAATTACTTCAAAGATGTAAGCCATTGGCAGATTACATGACATTTGTAAATCTCATGAAAGAGTATCTTAGAAAAGGATGGGATCGAACCGTTGCGATACGAGAAACGATAGACCAATGTATCAAGCAACACGTTATGTCTGATTTTCTAGTTAAACATAGAAGCGAGGTGTTCGATATGTGTCTTACAGAATACGATGAACAAGCTACAATGGAAAGCTTTAAAAAGGAATACTTGGAACAAGGAGAAATTAAAGGAAGAACTGAAGGAAAAATTGAAGGAAAAGAAGAAGAATGTATCAAAAACATGAGAAATCTTATGAAGAATGGTAACTATTCTTTTGAAGAAGCCGCTAAACTATTAGGCTACACCCTTGATGAAGTCCTTCCATACAAAGATAAGATTCTCCAATCCTGATACGCATATAAGAGGTGATAACTATGGTTCTTACAGAATACGATGAACAAGCTACAATGGAAAGCTTTAAAAAGGAATACTTAGAACAAGGAAAAATTAAAGGAAAAACTGAAGGAAAAGAAGAAGAATGTATCAAAAGCATGAAAAATCTTATGAAGAATGGCAACTATTCTTTTGAAGAAGCGGCTAAACTATTAGGTTATACAGTAGAGGAAATATCCAACATAATGAATGGAGCGAATTGACGCTCCATTTATTTTATATTCAAATATTGTTTTAAATCTTTCATAACGGCCATCGTGTCTTTATATCCTAGCCAATACAGGTCTCCCAGTTTTTCTACATCACTCTCTAAACGAGAAATGGACAATGGTTTAGAAGGAGCCAACACAAAAATTCTGCCTTCTTTCTCTAACTGGTCAATCTCATCGCATGCCTGATTATAGGCATAATTTCTATTTTTTAAAACCTTGGAAAAGGCAGGATAGTTTTTATAGAATACTTCAGCAGCTGTAGATTCTTTTTCTTGTTTACGAAAACTTCGATCCTGGGTTTTAATAACAACGATTTTTTCAAAATTACGATCCAAAGTCCATTTATACGGAATACTTAAACTACAACCTCCATCCAAACACTTTTTTCCTTCTACCATACGCATAGGAGAAACATACGGCATGGAAGCCGAAGCCACAATCGCTTTTCTTATATCTTCACAATTGTCATTTTCAAAAAACTCTGGCATTCCGGTTTCACAATTGGTTGCCACGGCTACAAAACGACGATTCTTTATATTTTTAAATTGTTTTAAATCAAAGCCTTCAATGCCTTCTCGAGCATGAAAAATGTAGTCAATATTTAATACACTGCCACACTTTTTTAAAGCTTTCAGACCAATATATTCAGAATCGTGACGATATCTTAGATTCATACGAATGGCTCTACCAAGTTGACCAGCTACATAGGCACTTCCTGACATAGCTCCTGCACTGACACCAATCACGGTCTGCATATGAATATTGTTTAATAGTAATGCATCCAATACACCCTGATTGTAGAGTCCTCGAAAAGAACCGCCTTCTACCACAAGACAGCCTTCTTGAATATCTCCTGTTAAATGTCCTTTGGGAAGATTTTCCCAATCGGAATAAATTTTCTGTTTATTTTTTATCATAATCGTCTAAAAAATGATGGACCCCTTCATCCGTTTTATACGCAATGACCGTTTCTAGATTGACGTTCTCAACACTCTTGAAAATATTAGCTTCCACAAACGGATTCACTTCTTTTAATTCCTGAATCAAATGTTTGATTTCCTGACGCTTGGAAGCATGTTCATCTCCACTTGTTGTATAATCATCCGTAAATTTACAAGCACATTGAATAAAGTATAAATCATTATATCTTGCCCAATGCTTGATATCGTCTTCTCGAATAAAGTACAAAGGACGAATGATCTCCATATTTCCAAAGTTGGTCGAATGCAGTTTTGGCATCATTGTCTGCACCTGTCCTCCATACAACATGGACATCAGAATGGTTTCAATCACATCGTCATAATGATGCCCCAAGGCAATCTTGTTACAACCTAGCTTTTCCGCAAAGGCATATAGATGTCCTCTTCGCATTCGGGCACAAATGTAACAAGGACTTTTTTGAATGTGGACCACATTCTCAAAAATATCGGTTTCATAAATATCAATAGGAATATGAAGCTTACGACAGTTTTCTTCAATCACACGACGATTCTCTGGACTGTACCCTGGATCCATCACAATGAATTTGACATCAAAAGGCACATTGGTATGATCGTGTAACTCTTGAAACAATTTAGCCATCAACATGGAATCTTTTCCACCCGAGATACAAACCCCTACACAATCTCCTTCGTTGACTAGCTTGTACTCTTTTAGAGCTTTGGTAAACTTGGACCAGATTTTTGGACGAAACTTCTTAATAATGCTTCGTTCGACCTTCTTATAAAAATCTTCATCCTTTTGGGCCAGTTTATCCATCACAATGGAAAAATATCCCCCTTCCAGATAATACGCTTCCTTTCCTTGTTCTTCGAATAAGGCACTGACTCTTTGCGCAATTGTCCCATTACGACACACAAACACAGGACATTTTTCAAAATCCGTATCTATTGCTTCTTTTTCACTCATTTGAATGGCATTAAGAATCGGATTCTTTTGTGCTTCCTGTTTCGCACGAATATCTACGATACAATACGTATCGATTTTCTTTTGTTTCATTTCTTCTATACTAATTTTCATGGAATCATTTTATCATAACCTTTTTTAAAAAGAAAATAGGACCCTTGGGTCCTATACTTGTTGATTCATTTTAAATAAGAAAGTACATAAGAAAGCGAGTATGGCGCCAATAGCCAAGAACACATAGAAAATCGACATATTAAACATATCGATGATTCTTCCTCCGGCTAACTGAAACAACATCGCTCCTAGTCCTCTTCCTAACATACTCTGGATTCCGTAGGCACTGGATACATACGTGCTAGGAACCATTTGGATAACCATTCTTACCGTAATCATCGTGAATAAGATGGTAGAAAATCCCTTAAAGACAAATACCATAATAATCATACTAACACTGGGTAATGTGGCATACCAGGCAAAATTTACGACACTTGCCAAAATCGAGAACATCATAATCTTTCGATACGGTATCTTTTTGATTAGAAAATCGGTCGCAAGGATCATCGGAATTTCAAACAAGGTAGCACAAAGCTGATATGTTCCAACCTGACTCGCACTTCCTCCTAAAGATCGAATAAAAATAGAAAGGTAGTTAAAGTTTGCCGAACAAGCTCCCCAAAAAAAGAAGGAGATCACCAAAAAGACCATAAAGTCCTTATTGTGTACCAAAACCTTCATTCCTTCTAATAAAGAAATGCTCTTTTCTTTGGATGTACTTTCATCCAGTTTTGGATCACTAACCATATAGATACATAAAATGGTTAGAATAGATCCTAACACTCCCACAATAAAGTTGGAAAATGGCGAAATGTATTGATATAGAATACCGGAAATTTGGGCCATGATGGCATAGCCAATGGATCCCCATAAGCGGATTTTCCCAAAATCATAAGGAGAAGCCACCCCGATACGATCGGTTAATGGAGTAACGGCATTTAAAAAGCCTAGCACAAATCCACTGGATAGGAGAAGTATCCAGAAATTCAAACTAATCGCAAACTCCACCATACAAATGGCAGTCAGAGCCATCAGTAAGATTGCCACTTTTCGACACGATTTCCATTTATCGGCTAAATACCCAAAATAAGGCTGGGTAATAATCGAGATAAAAGGCGAAAAAGATACGATATAGGCAATCTGGGAAGCACTCATTCCAATGTCCTGGCAATACATGCTCAAGACTACGTTAAAGGCTCCATAGGCCAAATAGAAGAAGCAGGATATTCCGGCATGAAATAAATAATGGTCTTTTAACCTTTGCACAATTTGACTCCTGTTTCCAACATTTCAAGTTGAAGAATGGTTTCTTCTGGCTTGATTACCTGTTCTTTTCCATTCACGATACACTCATAGATTCCATCGTATACTCTCGCGTAATCGCCTTGTACACTGATTACCTTTTCTTCATGGAAAAGCCCCTGGTCATCGTAGTAAGTTAGAACACCATAATGTTCTGGTAAATCTTTTCCAAAATCTTTATTGGTTGGCATGTAGAATTCTTTTAAGTGCGCTTCCTGACGATCTTTTGTTTGTTTGACAAACATTCCCTTCTTTCCATAAACGACAAAAGAAGGACGTTCTTTTACACGGAAATACGAAGATTTTACCGATACTTTGGTAATACCGTAATATAAGTCCAAATCAAAGTAATCGTTCATTCTTCCTGGTCCTAATAATTGTCTAACATCGTAGTGAATCGAATCTGGTTTTCCAAAATAAGAAATTACCTGATCAAGAGTATGACATCCGTGTCCATATAGATAGGACATATATGGAGAGAACTCTTTTACACTTTCTGGAGTTTCTGGACGATAGTAATCAAAGTGCATTTCCAATTCTAAAATGTCTCCCAATACACCCGATTCAATGACCTTTTGTACCGTTAAGAAATCCGAATCGTAACGACGATTTTGATAGGCGGATAGGAACAATCCTTTTTCTTTGGCTAACGCAAACAATTCTTTTGCTTCTTCGCTCGTTTGTGTAAAAGGCTTTTCACACAAGCAGTTTTTTCCTGCTTCTAAAACTTGTTTGGTATAAGAATAGTGAAGAGGATGCATGGTACAAACACACACTAAATCAATTTCTTCATCTTTTAAAATATCATCGATATTTGTCGTATAGTTAACCCCTTCAACCGCTTTCCATACATCGTGGTGAATTCTAGGATTGTAGATTGTTTTTACCACAAATGTATCCGGTCTTTGAAGAATGAATGGCATATGGTAACGATTGGTACTCTTACCATTTCCAATATATCCAACAACTAATTTATTTCCTCGCATAATGTTACCTCATTTCTACTACATTACTTGTATTATAATGGATTTCTTTCACTAATTTATACAAAGTTTCAGATTTGAATTTCATTCACAAATTTTATTGTTTCTCTGTAAATAATAAGGCACTTAAAAGTTCAATATTCTCTTTTAATTCCTTTTCCACCTCTATAAAAGGACGGAAAGTAAAATTAGGAACACTGGCAAGTTGTACCGGTTCTATCACTTCAGCTCCTGGCATGAGAACTTTTAATTCATTTTCCAGTAAGTCGTTATCCACCTGCTTCCAAAGCGCTGTTTCTTCTTGTGTGAGTACAAGACCAAAATGTTCCAAAATTGTTTTTAATACCATATCTTCAATTTCATTATAATTTTGAAGATGTTTCTTAATAGGACGAATCACATCGGCCAAATATGCCTCACTGCTATCGTGTAACAAGCAAGCAAGTACAACTCTTGTAGAATAGCATCTCGCTTTGGCTTCTTTCATACAATTTAGAGAATGTTCTCCTACACTATAAAACCAGCGAATCTGGCCAGCGCCTCGACATAATAAGCTAAGAGCGTGACAAATATCGTTGGCATCAATATCCTCTTTTGTCATTTTCATTGGATCAAAACGTTTTCCGGAATATGTGTTCATTTTCATATCTGTTTACCTCAACAAGACTAGTATATGGTAAAATTTAGATATGTGCTACAAAATACAGATTGGCGAGAATGTTATTCGTCGCTATAAAGACAAAGTAAATTTTGAACTCGAAGAAATGGAAGTAAAACCTACCATGCAAACCCTGGTGATTTCCTATCCAGGGCGTATTGAATTTTCTAAACAGCGCTTTGGTTTGATGAAACAAAGTTTGATCATCAACGCACGCTTGGAAACCCTGCAGGAAAGATTTTCTTTTAAACATTTAGAGCGCTGTATTATACCCGCTTCCACTTTTTTTGAAAAAGACTTTTCGGGTATGGAACACGAATTCTTTCAAGAATCCATTTTATTTTTAGCTGGATTAAAAAACGAAGAAGAGTTTGTGATCATTACCACAAAGCCAAACGCTTCCATGAAAGAAATACACGATCGCATGCCCTTTGTCCTTTCGAAAAAGATGGCCGATGCCTGGCTTTTGGGCAAAGATATAAGCACTTATGTTCCAGAAGCTGTGTATTCAAAAGAGGAAAACGAACAAATCTCTCTCTTTTAAAATCAATAAGTTCTGTTATACTACTAGAGGTGATAAATATGAATCAAATTGCGAACAACTGGAAAGACTATGAAGTCATTGACACTGGAAATAAAGAAAAACTGGAAAGATGGTCAAAGACCATTTTAAGAAGACCCGATCCTGTGTGCATCTGGCCAATCGAAGATGAACGTGAATGGAAAAAAGCCGATGCCGTATACCACCGTTCTAAAAATGGGGGAGGATCCTGGGAATACAAGAAGAAGTTAAAAGAATTCTGGACCATCGGATATAGAGGTCTTCGTTTTAAAATCAGTCCTACTGGATTTAAACACACTGGACTTTTCCCAGAACAGGCAGCAAACTGGGATTTTATGATGGATACCATCGAAAACTCTGATTTAGAAGAAATTCGTGTATTGAACCTGTTTGCCTACACAGGAGGAGCTACCATGGCTTGTGCCAAAGCCGGAGCGAGTGAAGTGGTACACGTAGATGCCGCCAAAGGAATGGTACAATGGGCCAAGGAAAACATGGAATTGTCCAATCTGGAAGATAAGAAAATTCGTTTTATTGTGGAAGACTGTGTAAAATTCGTAAAACGCGAACAAAGGCGTGGACGAACATATCATGGAATCGTTATGGATCCTCCTAGCTATGGAAGAGGACCGAATGGAGAACTTTGGAAACTGGAAGATCAACTGTTTGAATTGATTACAGAATGCCAAAAGATTTTGGATAAAGATGCCTTATTCTTTATCGTAAACTGTTATACAACAGGATTCTCTTGTTCCACTTTAGAACAAACCCTAAAACACTCTTTACTAAAAGATTTCCCTGGATCTGTAGAAGTTGGTGAAAACTTACTTCCGGTCTCAAATGGAGATGTTCTCCCTTGTGGAATCTTTGGAAGATGGACACGAAATAAGGAAGATGATTAATTTTCATCTTCCTTTTTTTCTTCTGATTCACTTTGTTCTAATTGGGCTTCCTGCTCAATTTGTTCACACACTTTAACTGCCTTTTCAATTCCCTCTGGATCGTCTTTACGCGCAAAGTACATCTTGGCATCGTCTAGATCCACGACCAGCAATCCATCGATCACCAAAGCGGTAAGAACCGACTCTTCTTCCGATTCGTGTTCTCCTTCTACCCAGCGCATCACGTTTCCTTCAAGAATGTAGTTATTCTTGGTAACATCGCCATAACTGCTGATTTCTAGATTTTTCTTATTCAAGATGCGAATCGACATGATATCTTCTTCCTCTTCACCGAAGATTTCTTTCCATTCTTCCGAGTCTTTTACATAGGTAGTACCGGAAATAGATAGAATAACGATTTCATAGTCTCCAATCAAACTTTTCTTATCAATTTTTTCTTTTTCATCCGCCATTTTCTTAAAGTTTTCATCTTCCTTCTTTTCTGAAGGGGAAACATTGGCTGGTTCGGTTGATTTATCTTGATCTACTTTTTCAATGTTCTCTTTAATTTTTTTCTCTGTCACACATCCCACTAAAGAAAGGGATAGGACCAGACTTAATATAATAGAAAGTACTTTTTTCATATTACACACTCCTATCTGTATTCTATTCTTTATT
Source organism: Bacillota bacterium (assembly GCA_018065105.1). Taxonomy (GTDB): domain Bacteria; phylum Bacillota_I; class Bacilli_A; order Erysipelotrichales; family Erysipelotrichaceae; genus Floccifex. Next base: position 14,693 of record JAGHTX010000184.1, on the reverse strand, counting down.
TTCTAAAAATACAACGTTTGGAATTTGGGGAGTTTCAATGATAATATAGTACTATGAAACTATCTCCATTTCGCAAGATCCAAATCTTCGCAATTGCCTTCTGTATCGCAATTTCTTCAGCATCTGGTTATTACTACATGCAAAGTGAAGAATACAGACGCACGTTGGAAATGAAGGAAGATCCAACAACCGTTAAAAGAACCACTTTTGATACCGGCAGTCTTAGTGAAGATGAATTGTCACATCGATTAAAACTATTTCCACCTGTCTATAAGGCCAGTCTGCATTTCTATGCCGAAAAGCCGAATATGGGTATGTATACTGTGCCTGGTTTAGATGCCACTCGCAGTCTAAAAGATGGAAAATATGATATGTGTACAAGAATGACACCACAAGGCCTTTGTGTAACCGATAACTATATAATCATCTCGGCCTATTGTCACAGCCATCTACACAATTCCATGCTCTTTATTCTGGATAAAGAAAGCCATAAATTCGTCAAAGAAATCATTCTTCCAGGAAAACCACACGCTGGAGGACTTGCATACGATCCAAAACGAAAAGAAATCTGGATTGCTTCGAAAAAAGGGGGAATTCCTGAACTTTGTATATTAGCGGCCGAACAAATTGAAGCCTATTCACGTATATTGGATAAACCAATCAAGTACAAATATCGATATGCCCTTCCTTCGCTAAAAAACGCTTCCTATCTAACGTATCACGATGATCGTATTTACGTTGGAACCTTCTCTTTTGAACCAAAGGACTGCAAACTGCAGGTATTTAGTTTAAAAAGAATCAACAATGCGAAAGAAAAAGAAGATGGACGATACTTCATCTTTGAAAAACAAATGTATACCGATGACAAAGTACAGGGAGTCGCACTGGATTCTTCTTTCCTATACTTTTCCAGAAGCGATGGTCCGTATCAAAACTCCAAACTGGATGTCTATGAAAACTGGGTAACAGAAATTCCCGAAACCTTTGCCCTTGTATCGTATAGCTTCCCAGAACGTATGGAACAGATTTATCTGGATAAGGATAAAATGTATATCTTATTTGAATCGGCTTCCAATGCCTATAACCAGATTGGAATTAACTTTATTGATCGCGTCTTAGTTTTAAATCGAAACGAACTTTTAAAAACCAGACCAAGTGGATAACAAGAAAAAAGCGGCCTTCAAGGTCGCTTTAACAACGTATAATGTCAGGATACACAGGGATTCCATTTTTCACAATTCGATGAATGGAAGAATTCCCAATGGCTCTAAAGAAGGTATCTAGATCTTTAGCGTGGATCACTAATAGATCTCCTCTTTTTCCCACTTCGATACTTCCACGATCATCCAATCCAAAGGCATTAGCCGGAATAGAAGTCATTGCACAAAGAATTTTAGTCGGTTCCACATGGAATAAGTTCAACAAATCGTAGGCAATCGGCTGCATAGAAGAAGCATATTCTTTTTCATATCTACCGAAACAGCACGACAAACAGAAGTCTTTATCCACAAATTGTGACAAGTCATCTGTGTAGCTTAAAATAGGAATTTCACTCTCAACTTCTCGAATCAAAAAATCTTGTTTTAAATCTTGCTCTTTCCGTTTTTGATTCAATACGGTAAGGATTCCATTTTTATACATGCTATACAGAGCGTTTTTCTCATCACGAATTTTATCCCCGGACAATTCTTTACGACTGCCAATAAAGTTACAATCAATAAATCCAGGAACGACAATTTCCCCTCTTGCATCAATAATGCGTGTACAAGGATCCAATAGTTCCTTATAGCTATCTTGCCCAATCGCTATGATTTGATCGTGATAGAGCGCGATATAAGCATTTTGCAGAACTTCTGCCTCCTTATTACAAGTGTACAACCAACTAATGTTTTTGATTAAAAGAGTTGCATGCATAGTATTTACCTCTATAATAATTATACAAGACTCGAAAAATCTTGTATATAAGAAAGGAGTGATTTTTTGTTTATCGAAAAACTTTTTCCCAAAAAGAAGCCAAGAACAGCCATTCTGACAATCCATGGATTTGGCACAAAATTACATCATCATTACGATGCGATGGCCACATATTTTGCGACAAGAAATCTTCCCGTGATTCAGTTTGATATCTACGATCTTGAAAATGGACAAGATGATAAAATGGTAGACTGGATCCAACGTTGTGAACAGAAAATGTTAGAAACCATTAAGGAATACGACGAAGTCATCCTGATTGGTTTTTCGATGGGAGGCGTTATTGCCAGCTACCTAGCCAGCATCTATAAAGTGAAATGTTTAATCTTAGTCGCTCCCGCCTTTCAATACATGGACATTGGCAAAGTGACCAATGCGATCGTTAACTGGGCAACTCGCGATGATAGTCCAACCAAGCCTTCGAAAAGTCAAACGTCCACTTTCCAACAAGTGGTTGCCAACTACAAAGAAAGTATTTCCCAGGTGGAATGTCCGGTATTATTCCTGCATGGAAGCGAGGATGAAGTCATCAGTGTAGACAGTTCCAAAAACGCTTATAAAAAAGTTCGTGGTTTAAAACGTCTATTCGTTATTGAAGGTGGAACGCACAAGATGCTCTACAACAATACGATCCAGAATACATTATTTGCGATCATTGAATTGATGATTGATGGAAAACTGTTCTAAAAGCACAAAAGGAGCCTACGCTCCTTTTTAAATTAACTCTTCCAATGTGTTTACCACTCTTGTCGGAAAGATCCCTAATCGATCAATGTCTTCTTTGGTATGAATTCCCGTTTGTACAAAAATAGTTTCAACACCCGTATTTTGTCCTAGACGAATGTCGGTTTCCAGATTATCCCCCACTAGTATGATATCTTCTTTCTTTAAGTGAAAATGTTCCATACAAAGCTCTAACATCGTTGGACTAGGTTTGGCAATATCCGGGCTCACTTGTTTGCTCGCAAATTCAAACATGGCAAGAATGGCACCATTTCCCATCTCAAACCCATTAGGACTTGCCAGAATGTGATCCTTATTGGTACCAATGAGTTTGGCACCACCTAATAAGAATGAGAGAGCCTTTGAATAATCGTGATAGTTAGCATTCTTATTCAATCCCACAAAGACAAAATCTGGATGTTCTTCACTGATCTCAAATCCATTTTCTAATAAAGCTTCTTTTAAACCACTCTGTCCAATGTAGTACACTTTATTGCCTTCATAGTTTTTTCGCACAAATTCACAACTGGCCATCGCTGAATTGTAGAACATCTCATTTTTTATACCTGTATAGCCCATCTTTTCCATATGGATACGATTTTCATCTTGCGTGCGCATCGCATTGTTGGTTAGGAAAATAAAAGGTATGTTCTTTTCCAAACAATGATCCAGAAATGCTTTTGCACTTTCAATAATAGCCGTTCCTCGATACATGGTTCCATCTAAATCTAAACAATATGTCTTCATAAATTTTCCAATCAAAAAAGAAGGTTTATTCTTCAACCTTCTTTAAGTCTACATACGCAATGTCAGTAGGTGTTTCACGACCGAATAAGATCAACATAACAGTTGCTTCTTTCTTATCATCGTGCATTTCTTGAATTGTTCCTTCGGAACCTTCAAAAGCCCCACTTAAGATTTCTACAGTATCTCCTACTTCGAAATCAACGACGATATTGATATCTTTTCTTCCTAATTGACGGAATACATTGTCCACTTCTTCTTGTGATACAGGGAATGGTTTTGCCCCTTTACCACTCGAACCGATGAATCCTGTTACCCCTGGTGTGTTACGAACAACATACCAAGCTTCATCCGACATGATCATTTGTACTAATAAGTATCCAGAGAATAAGTTATGTGTTTTTTCAACTGGTTTACCATTCTTATATTCGATTTCTGTTTTTTCCGCAACAACGATATCAAATAAATAGTCTTCCAATCCCATAGTTTGGATACGACGTTCCAAGTTTTGTTTAACGCGGTTTTCTTGTCCCGCATATGTATTAACTACATACCATTCTTTTTTTAATTCAGCCATAGTGTCCTCCTACTTTAATCCTACGATTGCGTTGATTAATCCACTTGCAGCTAATTCACAAATAAAGAAGTATAGACCAAATAATAAAGTAAATCCGATTACTAGAGCACTCGTTCCAAATAATCCTTTTACTCCTGGCCATTCTACTTGTTTCATTTCGCTCATAATTCCGGAAATTGAATATGTGCGTTCTTTTTTGACGCTTGCTTGTTTTTCCATATTTAGTCCTCTCTTTATTTTGTTTCTTTGTGTAACGTATGTTTATTACATTTAGGGCAAAATTTTTTAATCTCTAAACGTTGAGTATTTGATTTCTTATTTTTTGGAGTCACATAATTTCGTGACAAGCATTCTGTGCAAGTTAATGTTACTTTATCCGCCATAAAATCACGCTCCTTAACTAGCTTAATTTAACATTTGAAAGATACCATTGTCAATGCATGGCATACCATTTTTTTAATTTTGATAAAATATAGCGAACCCTTGAGGCTTCCATCCCCAAAGTTTGCGCTATTTCTATTGCCGTCATACCCATTCGCTTTAAAGAAAGGATATTTAAGTCTAAATAAGAAAATTCCCTCTGGGCCAATTGATCCAGACGTTCCTGTTCCAACTGGACCATCACCTGATGGTGAATGCTTTCTCCACTACTCACAAATTCATAGTGAAAAGTATTGGAATCTTCGCGAATTTCCATGTCCAGGGAAATCGATTCGTACTTCATCGAAACATCGTGTCGCATTTCGAAATGATAAAAATCATTCCAGCGATTTTGTAGACTGGTACGATAGAAGGAAACAAAACGCCAATATTGATCCACACGACTGTTTTCCAAACATTCGAATAGAACCTGTTGGGCTATTTCCAACATCTCTTCCTTCATATGATACATATCCGCCATTCTTCGAGACATCAATGTCATGATCATGGGATATAAATAATTGTAAAGCTCAATAAAAGCTTGTTCATCTTTTAAAAAGTACAAATAAATCTGTTCGTATACATTCATCCTTTTACTCCTATGAGTAAAAAAGAGATTATTTCGTTAACGGATTTCTTTGGTTATAAATTTCATATAAGCATACAGCCGTTGCCACACTGGCATTTAAAGAAGAAATTTCTCCGACCATTGGAAGCTTAATGGTATAGTCACATTGCTTCTTAACCAATTGGCTCATTCCTTTTCCTTCCGAACCAATGACTAGAACAACAGGAACATCATAGATACCTTCACGATAATCACGAGCGTGATCCATATCCGTTCCAATGACCCAGTATCCTTCCTTCTTACATTGTTTCAAGGCCTGGGATAAATTTGTGACAATTGATACCGGAACAGTATACGCTGCCCCTGTACTCGATTTAATAGCGGCAGGTGTTAATCCAGCACTGTTGTGTTTGGTTAAGATAAGTCCATCCACTCCCGTACAGTCACAACTTCTTAAAATAGCTCCGACATTATGAGGATCCTGAATACCATCAAGAGCAACATATAATCCGGTTCCCTTCGCTTTTCCTAGAAGTTCATCCAAGTCATACGTTGGAATTTCTTTTACCTGACAGGCGATTCCCTGGTGGTGACTATCTTTACAAAGCTTATCCAATTGGGCACGATTCATTTTTTCAACAGGTACATGAAGGGCATCGATCGCATCCCAAATATTTTTATCTTTTAATCCCGTTTGGACAAATACCTTCTCAATAGATTCGATATCGTTCTTGATTTGTGACCAAACATTTTTTCCATATACGATCATAGTGTATCTCCTATTTCTACAATTCTTGTAATACACTTCTCCAAACGATCTTCATGACCATAAAGATACATGTAGCCCAGTACCGCTTCTAAAGCCGTTGCCTGCAAATATGTCTTCCCATCCGCATTCTTCGCTTTGGAGTGAATGGTTGCGTTTCTTCCACGAGCCAAAATGGTTCTCTCTTCTTCGCTGAAGAATTCTTCATCCATCAGAGTTTCCAACATTTTTGCCTGTCCTTTTGCACTGCAATACTTGCTGCTTTTTTTCTGCAACAGATCGGCTTTGCGAAATCCCTTGGATAATAGATGCTCTCTGACCTTTAAGGACATTACAGCATCCCCGATCCAAGCTAAACTGGTCGCATTGTGTTCTACAATTTCCATTATAGAATTCCTTTTTCAATTAATGTGGCACGATATGTATCGGCACTTGCGAAATCTTTTGCCTTTACAGCAGCTTTCCAGTTGCGATACATTTCTTTGTCTTCTTCACTCATTTGAATTTCATCAAATTGAACACCTAATACATAAGTCATTGCCTTTAAAGTAGATACCAATACATTTAAGCGGTTTAGATCCACTTCTCTTTGACGAATTGTTTGGTTCAACGCTTTGACTGTATCGAAAATCGCAACGATCGCATTTGGTGTATTTAAATCGTTGTTTAACGCATCGATGAATTGGTTTAATAAAGTTTCGTCTTTTTCTTCAGTCGCTTCTACATTGTTTAATTGAAGTTGTACCGAAGCTTGTTTGAATGCCATTTGAATACGATTTAATTCTTTTTGTGCGGCCTCAATGGTTTCATCGGTTAAGTTCAATGTAGAACGATATTGTGTAGAAATCATAGCCCAGCGCATTGTATTTCCACCAAATTGAGCAATTAGATCTTTGGCCCAGCGAACGTTTCCTAAAGACTTACTCATTTTGATACCATCGATATTGATCATACCGTTGTGCACCCACATATTCGCTAAACGAGTAGAGTTGCAAGCCTGGCATTGGGCAATTTCATTTTCGTGGTGAGGGAACTTTAGATCCAATCCTCCACCGTGAATATCGATCAACGGTTTCTTGAATACATCTTGAATCATAACAACACATTCTGTGTGCCATCCTGGTCTTCCTTTTGACCAAGGTGTATCCCATTGAATACCTTTATCTGTAGCTTTCCATAAAGTAAAGTCTAATGGATTTTCCTTCTTACTATTTTCATCGATACGAGCCCCTACCATTAAATCTTCCATATTTTGGTGAGACAATTCTCCATAATGTGGATCGCTGGCGATACGGAAATACACATCCCCATCCACTTGGTAAGCAGCCCCTTTATCAATCAACTCTTGAATGAAGTCGATAATTTGTTGCATAGTTTCAGTAACTCTTGGTGCAACGTTTGGTAAATCGGCATTTAATCCACGACGTACATCTTCATACGCCTTAATATATTTATCCGTAATCTCTTTTTCACTAACGTTTTGTTCAATTGCAGTATTAATAATCTTATCGTCAACATCTGTATAGTTTGATACGAAAGTAACTTCCAAACCTTGTAGTTCTAAAGCTTTCTTTAATGTATCAAATACCACAATTGGCCGGGCATTCCCGATGTGTGGATAGTTGTACACGGTTGGTCCACATACATACATCGATACCTTTCCAGGTTCAATTGGTTGTAACTCTTCCACTTTTTGTGAGTGACTGTTATATAACTTCATAAGTTTTCCTCCCTATTCTTCTGGCTCTGTATTTAAACTTTGGGTTAAATCTAAAAATTGAGAAAGTAGATCTTCATCAATACCTTCTTTTTTCATTTTTTCAAAATATGCTTTATCAAGATCATCTACATCTTGTGGTAGATCATCCAATTCTTCATCCACTAATCTTGCACGAATTGCCATAATAAAAACTCCTTCGCTTTTTTTTAGCTATATTTAAGAATATACTAAATACACAATTTTTTCAATGAAGGGGACACTAGAAAAAAAGAGCTAATCGCTTAGCTCTTAGTAATAATAAACTTCTTCGTAATATTCTTCGTAGATTGGCTCTTCATACACTGGCTCTTCCACAATTGGCTCTCCTGCCATTTGGGCATTTTCCAATTCTCCTTCATGAATAATTTCCCATTGTTGTTCTGGAGAATACGAACCAGCTACACCTTCCGCATTAGGATCTTCAATTGTTTCTGAACTCTTGCCTTGTATAACGGCTTCAATTTTTTGACGAGCAATATCTACCGAATCCAGATACGGAACATCTACATACGCTTCTCCCTGAAGATAGTAACAGAAACCAGTGTTTGGTTCATATCGCATGGAATAGCCTTCAATCTTCCATTCTGGGAATTGGGTAAATTGGAAACTGATGAATTGTTTGATTTCCTTAGCGCTCATATTCGTTTCAAAAGCGGAGTTTAAAGCGCTGATGATTTGATTAAAGTTCTTGAAGGTTGCGAAAGAACAAACCTTGGTAATCAAAGCACGAATGGCTTCCTGCTGGTTACGAACACGTTGGTTCGCTCCATCCATATACGCTTTACGTTCACGAACAAAACCTAACGCACGTGCTCCGTTCAAGTGATTCCATCCTTCTTTTACCCCTTCGGTACCATTGACATAGAAAGCTTCTACGGCGCATCCTTCTTCAACATAAACATCGATTCCGCCTACCGCATCCACGATATTTTCAAAGCTTGAGAAATTGATACGAACATTGTAGTTGATTGGTACACCGACAAATTCTTCGATGGTCTTTTCCGTAGTTGCGACCCCATCCAGACCCGTATGTGTTAACTTATCCATTTGACCTTGTCCACAGCTATCATCCGCATCTGCCCCACAGGCAATCGGTACATAAGCATCTCTGGAAACGTTGGTAATCAACACCGTAGCCGTTTTGGGATTGATGGTCAACAACATGTTCACATCGCTACGGCTGGTTTCATTTAAGGTTCCATACGAATCGTTTCCACTCACCAGAATTGTGAATGGTTTTTCCGTAATGCTGACACGATCTGGTTCTACCATCTTTTTCTCATTCTTAGTAAAATAAGTAACCTGATCTAAAACGTGGGCATTTGTATTGATGACATTAAAGTTTGGATTTAATTCAAACAAATCGCCACGATACACTTCATTTAAAATGATACCGCTAACTTCTCCATCCAATAAGCCTTGGATCATAGAATAAATATTATCGTAATCTTTGACCTGGATTTCGACTTGTGCATCAATGTGTTCCAATTCCTTTTGTGAACCTTCGCCATCCACAGCGGTAGAAACCCCAATCATTTTTCCTTCCATTTCTTTTAAAGATCCCTGATTGGAAGAATCCAGCACGATCAAACTGACCTTATTTGCCTTTTGATTGGTTAACTGCGTTACTGTATCTAAGGTTTCATTTGCCTTATAGATCATATAGTTTCCGGCTCCATATACTAAGGCTGTACATAGAATCAAGAAAGAGAACACAATTCGAAAGAATTTAAAATTTGATAATAGAATATGAAATACTAAAAGAATTAAAGGGATAATTGCACACGCTCCCACAAGCAATCCAGCGATTCGTAATGGAAATATTCCATATTTAACAACTTGAAAGGCCATTCCAATCGCAACTCCAATAGATAACATCGTCAACAACATGGCCAAATAACTTGTTTTCTTTTCTCTTCGGTTCATAATATCCCCCTTTTATCTTTAATCTGATAATAATGACTGGCTATTGATTTGTCAATTTTCACTCGCATACCAGGCAATTCCTTTACGAGTCCAGCCATGTTCCTGTAATCCCATATATTCATTGAAACTACTTGTATAATAATACTGATCCTTTCTTTGAAGGAAGAAGACCGGTTTTGACTCACTTTCTTCACTATAGAAAGCGACTCCCTGTTTTTCCCATTCTTCCGAATCTAAATCCGAATATTCTTTATAGCTCATCGTATAGAAATACGAGTTTTCATGAATCGCTAAGTATACTGGATATATAGATTTTCCTGGGGCATGCCAGGCAATCTTTTCATACTTCCATCCATCTTCTATCATTTCTTCTTTTTTGGCTTCACTATTCACATACGCATGGATGTTCTTTTCTTCCTGATACATTCGATAAATAGGAATTGACGGAGGCTCATCCACACTGACTTCACATGTATCTTCCAAACCATTCATACTTTTGACAATAATATTTGTCTTTCCTTTGGATAAAGCTTGAATCACACCGTTCTCATCCACGCTGGCCACTTCGGGATTTGTACTTTGCCAGCTAAGGGTAGTATCCATATTGGTATCTTCTGGCAAGATAGAAACGTCTAGAGACGTACTTTCTCCTTCTAACAGGTGGAGAGAATGTTTAGCTAAGGCAATATTTTCGATTGGCTTGGAATACGTAATCTTTAGAGTAATCGATTCTTCTTCCTGGTCGGTTACTTCCACAACAATTCCTGAATTGCTGCCATCGGCTAAATACAGGCTTTGCGAATCAAATTGCGATTGTCCGTTTAAATACGTTCCATATCGATTTCTTGTTTTATTTAACACGGCCTGGGAAAGAAATGTGTAATTTCCCTGATTCTTGATACTATCGTTAGGACGATAGATATACATATAATCTAACGCCTGTCCCGATCTACCATTCTGGTTTCCTTTGGCAAGATTGTCTAAATTGATCCGATATAAAAGGACTCCGGCACTATCTCCTTTACCTACGGCATTTGATGCAGGTGGATCATAATATTCGGCCACTATGTATTGATTTGAAGAATCCGGAATGGCAATTCGAATCGCATTCTGTTCCCCACTGTCTTTATACTTCGGCTTGGTAAGAACGATGGATTCACAATCCTTTTTGATAATCTTTAAAGGATCGTGCCAATAAACCGGATAAGTATCTCCTGATACGTTTATGACCAAGGTAGATTGGGAAACCACCTTATTATTCGCTGCCATGACATCGTAATAGCCAACGGGATAGGTAGATTGCTGGGCAGTTCGATACATGTCTGGAATGCCTAAAATGTGCATAAATTCATGAATCACCGTTCCAAAACTAGGTGTGTTTAAAGAAAAGGATCCATTAGGTGCATTGTGGTTGGAATCGTATCCTAGTATTAAGTTATAGGCACTTACTTTCTTTCCTAGAACCGTATGCAGATATTTCGTACTTCCACTTAATTTATGTGACCACAATAAGGAATTGTAGTAATAGGTACTGGCATAGTGTTCGTAATCCCCCGCTTCACAGAAGAAGGAAATCGCATCGACTTTTCCATCGTAATTGATATCAATATCATCCCCTGTCAATCCAAACTGGGAGATTTGTGCATCAACGTATTCTATAGCTCCATTCAACAATTCAAATTCACGAGCCCATTGTTGTTTAATCCCTCCCGAATAAACAATATTCCCTTTTCCATCTTCAAAAATCGTATTGTCATATCCATCCGGATTGAGTGTGCTCTTTTCTTTATAATAACTTTGGGGATGTGGTGCCACATAAGAGAGGACCTTTCCATTTTCTCGAGGAAGGATAAAGCTGTTCACATCCATATTGTGATAACTGTATTTTTGAATGTAACTTTTAAACGAAACCAAAGGAAGGGTCTTACCATTTTCGCTGATGGTTGTGTTATTTGAGGTATCGTTAAAGAAAAGTTCTGCATTATTCACACTTTCTTCACTATCTAAAGAAAACTGTTTCATATCGGGGAATTCGATAAAGACCGCTATATATGAATAGGTCGATTTTTCTTCCCCTAATTCATTTAAAACCTGAATCCCTTCGTCTTCCTCTTCCACATCCGCATCGGGATTTTCTCTTAAAAATAATTCTGTATAATCATCCAATCCACCGGAACCATCTGTTTCTCTAGCGGACAGGTTCTGGGGAATGCATAGACATAATACGGCTACTAATAAAGCACATAGCCATTTTCTCATGGGTATCCTCCTACTCTACTTGGGATTCTTGGCAATAAAGATTCCCGCTTCTTTCGTTATATGTATCGGTCCTTTTTCTAATAAAGAGTCAATATATTCGCGAAACTCTTTTAAACGAGGACCAATAATTTCATTCTGATTGCCATGACAGGACATAATGTAGTCCACTAAAGGTTTGGACTCGCGTATTTCCAACGCATCTTTATAAATTCGTTTTTCTACGACATGAAATTTCTGTTCCAGGATTTCTCGCCCATTTTCTAGTCCAAATACGGCATATAGATGCGTTTGGGATAAGGCAATGCGAGAATCAAAATCTTGTACAATCTGGGTAACTTCTTTCATGTGATGGGAACCATAGGTACTACAATAAAGAATCCCCTCTTTTCGAAGCACGCGGGCTATTTCTGCGAGTCCGTTCTCCAGATCTTTTACATAGAAAAGAACATGATTAGCCAGTACAGCATCAAAGTATGCATCTTTAAAAGGGATGTGTTCACAATCCACCTGGATACAGTTAAAATCGTTTCCCAGCTTTTTTCGTACTTCTTCGACCATTCCCGAAGAAATATCGCTTAAGAATATTTCTCGATTTCTTAAATTCTTTTTCTGACCTTCCCAGAGTTTTCCATTCCCACAGCCAATTTCCAACAATCGTGTTACTTTTGAAAAATCAATCTGATCAAACAACCAGGGAAACCATCCTTCTTTGTTGATGGAATAAAGATCGTGCAAAGAAATACGGTCGTTTAAATTCTTCGCATTCATGTATTGTTCCACCAGATGGGAATCCTCATTGGTTAGATGCGTTAACGAGATCATCGTGTTCCAGTCAAAGGTATTTTCTTCAATCGAGTTGGATGTTCGTTTTAAAGAATCCAGCAAAGATTGTAGATGAACAATTCTTTTTTCTACCAGAGACATTTGTAAATCCAAAGAGTCTTTTAGATTTTCTTCACTGACGACAAGAGGAAAGATTTCTTCAATGGAAAAACCCAAATGACGCAAAGAAAGTATTTTTTGAAGCTTGAATAAATCTTCCTTCGTATAATAGCGATATCCTTTTTCACTGACAAGGGTGGGTTTCAATAAACCGATCTTATCGTAATATCGTATCGTTCTTTCTGTGACATTGGCCAGTTTGGCAAACTTTCCGGTTGTATATCTTTCCATATTTCTCATTATAAAGCAGGAGTAAAAGAAAAAAGAACAAATTTTTTCAATTTGTTCTTTTTTAGTAAGATTAACGTTGTGATCTGTAAAATTCGTCTTCGTCGTGGTATGCAGATAATGCGTATGCCACTTGTAAAGCGTGGTCTGCACATTTTTCTAAATCGTTAGCCATATCGGTAACAACGATACCTGCAAGAGGGTTACATTCGTTTTTCATCATACGTTTTACGTGATCGTCTAACAATTTTAATTTTTGTGCATCTACGGCATCTTCGGCTTCGTTGGCTTGTTTCAATCCTTCAAAGTCATTTGTCTTAAATACTTCTAAGCACAATGTAACTTCTTGCACTACAAAGTCCGCTAACATCATTAAATCGTGGCGTCCTTGATCTGAAAGTTCTACTTTCGAATTACGTAATGTATCCGCATATTCTACGATGTTTTGTGCGTAATCCCCAATACGTTCGATATCCGCTGAAATCAATGTGAAACGGTGGATTTGGTCGGCTTGGTGTTCTGTCATGACGATATCTGTACGAGTTCCAATTTGAACCAATTTATCAACGATGTGTGCATCCAACCAGTCGATTGTCTTTTCAATCTTATTAACAACTTCGCCTTCTTTGTCAGCTTCTGGATTGAAGAAGTATTGCACAGCTCTTTCTAAGTTCGATAATGAGATTTCTCCTAAACGAACCAATTCAGCTTTCGATTGTTTTAAAGCCAATACTGGAGGTACAGTTTCGGCAGCTTCCATGTACAACAATTTCTTGTCTTCTTTTGCCATGATTTCTTCTTCTAATTGAGGAAGGATCTTATAAGTTAACTTAACGATCAAGTCACTGAATGGTAAGATGACAACTACCGCAATAATTGCGAATAATGTGTGAGTATTGGCAACCTGACGAGCTACGTCAGATGGTGATAACGATTGAATGAAATCCAAGATTTGTGGAACAACGAAGATCAATGTCATCAACAAGGCGGCACGGAATAAGTTAAAACACAAGTTCAACAATGCCGAACGTTTACCATCACGGTTCGTTGTTAGAGAAGCCAATAAGTTTGGAGTTACCGAACCAACAGCTGCCCCAATTGCTAGGTATACAACGGATCTATATGGAAGTAAACCGATAGCCGCAAACGATTGGAAGATAACGATTGAACTTGATGAACTTTGTAACAATGCAGTAAAGGCAATCCCAAATAGTACCAATAAGAATGGATTTGTTAGGCTAGTTAGTAAAGCCGCAAATTCAGGCATTTGTGCTAATGGAGCGATGGCTTGTTTCATCAAAGTGATACCTTGGAACAACATACCAAATCCCATAATAACTTGTCCTACTGATTTGATAAATTGTTTCTTCATGAAGATAGATAAAACCGCACCAATAAATAAAATCAATGGAGCATAATCTCCTAAACTAAAGGCAGTAATTTGAGCTGTAATAGTAGTACCAATGTTGGCCCCCATAATTACCCCGATAGCTTGATACAATGTCATGAATCCCGAGTTAACAAACCCGATAACCATAACATCGGTTGCGGAACTTGACTGGATACAAATGGTAATCAAGATACCAACCAAAACGGCACGGATCTTACTTTTTGTAGCCCCTTCAAGAATCCCTTGCAAGTTTTCTCCAGCTGCGTTTTGTAAACCAGATGACATGATGGTCATCCCTTGCAAGAACAGCCCTACTCCTCCTAGAAGTAGAAAAAATTCAATGTGAGTCATATTATTTTCCCTCTCAAGACCTTATTTATTTACACTTTAACACAATATTTAAAGAAAAAAAACTTACTC
>JAGHTX010000166.1 GCA_018065105.1 Bacillota bacterium | reverse complement strand
TTATACAAACAGCCCGTATTAGAAAAGAAAATGCCTTAGATGCTCTAAGAAGAGTTTTCATCTAAGGCTCTTTTAATATTGCTCTATCGGTGAATAGTAACCAAATATTGTATAAAATCTTCACAAAATAAAAAAAAGAGGATAGTAAATCCTCTATAAAAGCGGGCTGGTAATACGTAAAAAGCTTCTTAAGATGCGAAGAACCGGATTCGTATTGTTCACTTCTTCCAAGGTAACCTCATGACAAGCTTCAAACATATTTTCAAAATCCTGTTTAATATCCACTAAAGCTTTATTCTTATACATCCATATACCACATTCATAATTTAGGTAATAAGAACGGGAATCCATATTTACGGTACCAACGACAGCCGAAGTATCATCGGCAATACATACCTTTCCATGTAGGAAACCAGGTTCAAAGATATAAATCTTAACCCCTTTACGAACAAGTGAATGAACATTGGCAATTGTTACCTGATATACCGTTTTCTTATCTGGTATACCTGGGATAATAATACGAACATCAATCCCATTATCAACAGCCAAAGATAGGGCATCGATCATTTCGGTATCTAAAACCAAATAAGGTGTACTTGCCCAGAAATACTCCTGACAGTTTTGTAACATATTCAAATGGAAATCTTTTCCTGTATAGTTTTCATCCGTTGGTGAATCGCTAAAAGGAATGATATATCCATCATTTTTTTCTGTATGTTTGAAAAATGCATCAGGAAGAACAAACTGTTCGGCAGAAGTAATCGAATGAGATTGAAAATTCCAAAGCTGAAGGAAAGTAATCGTAAACTGTTCAACGGCTTTTCCACGAATCATGCATCCCATATCTTTCCAATATCCAAAACGACGAATTCCATTGATATATTCATCCGCAATATTCTGTCCACCAGTAAAGGCTACTTCCCCATCAATCACAATGATTTTTCTATGATCTCGGTTATTCTGGTGTATTGCCAAAGAGTATTTTGCCGGATTAAACATGTAGGTTTTGATTCCTTGTTTATTCAACCATTTCGCGTATTTACTATCAACATAGTTTATGCTTCCAACATCATCCCACATCAATCGAATATCCACACCCTCGCGCACCTTCTCTAAAAGAATCGAAAGAATAGAATCCCACATGAGTCCTTTATTGATAATAAAAGTTTCAATGAAGATAAAACGCTTAGCCTTTTGTAGTTCATCGATCAAAGCACTATATTGGCCTTCTCCAGTAGGATAATATTGAAGTTCACTATTTGGATATACACTGAAGTATCCGGTATTCCAAGCCATATGGATCATTTTCTTTAACATGTCATCTTTACAGGTATCTAAAATGTCCTTATTCTTTACCCCATAACGAATATGTTCCTGTTCATTAAAACGAGTTTTGATCATAAGTTGTTTAGGAATTCGTCTTTCTGCAAACAACAAATAAAGCACTCCCCCAAAAAAAGGAAACAACAGGATCAAGAAAATCCAAAGCGTTTTACTAGCCGAATCGCTATCTCTGTTAAATACCCAGATACACATTAAAACGCTGATAAAGGTTAAGGTATTGTATATGACATCCGATAAATGCGATAGATATCTCATAATGAAAAAAATGAAAGCCAATTGGATCAAGAAAGCTAACGCAAATGAGAATGTTTTTGTACGAATAATTTTAATAAAATATTTCATAATCCTCCAAGATAATTTTAACAGATATTTTTTCAAATACAAATCAAGATTAACCACCCTTTTGTTGAAATTATCAATGCACATTAATAATTAATTCGACTTAACAATTATGTTCCACAAACAAAAAATAAAAAAAGTCCTTCTTAAGAAGGCATAAAAAAAGACCCGGCAGCTTGGACCTACTGTGTACGCCTTCGGTGTGCGATTACTTGGTCCAGCCTTCGGCATGTATGCCAGAGCATAAAAAAAGACCCGGCAGCTTGCTATCTTGGCAGGGGTAAACCCAACTATTGTCGCCGTT
>JAGHTX010000082.1 GCA_018065105.1 Bacillota bacterium | reverse complement strand
ATACTTCCATCGATTACGGTAGAGATTAAAGAACCTTATTTTGATGAAATGTCTTTTTACTTTATGTATCTTGAGGCACTAGAAAATAGTATTCCAGAAGGTTATATCTACAAATATCATGAACGAGTAGAATTGAATAAAATTGTTGCGTGTATGCAAAAGGGATCGGTAGAAGTGGATAGCACCGCGACTGTACAATACATTAACTTTGAAACAAAAGAAGTTATGGAAACCATAAAAAACGTTCCTTTTCAAATCGTTCAATATGAGCATGATTCCTATACCGAATCAGAAATGCAACTAGGATGGGTAGAAACCCAAAACAATTACGATGCATACCATTGTGAACACTTCAATACGTAAGAAGAAGTCAATGGGGAATATGTTGTAAAATACTATGCCATGCAGTCGGGTATGGCAGGAGATATTTATATTACATATTGTGATCCAGAAGAAAAAGACATAGAAACAAAGACTGTATCCGTAACCATTCCAGAAAATGTTTACGATTTTTGGCAAACTTTCGAAACGGCCGCAAGAGAAAATGTTCCAGAAGGATATGTCATGATTTTTATGGGAACATATGGTGTTACCTGTAAAGCTTATGTGGATCAAGGAGATTCCATCAATACGACAATCGATATTCGTTTTATCGACTGGAAAACAGGAGAATTCATTACTTCTGAACAAAGAGATTTAGAAGTTGTTTCCCATGAATATTATGTGGAACATCGCTATTTCTATGGATTGGATGATTATCCTTTCACCATGCCAGCAGAAGTGAAAGAAGAAGATGGAAATTATTCTGTTACGGTTTTATGCGCAAATTACGGAGAAAAGAAAACCGTAAATGTTACATACCAGGATGTAAATTCCGATTATACGTATACAAGAAAAATGGAAATCCATGTTCCAGAAGAAGTGGAAGATATGATGAATTCTATCGACATCGTTTATCAACAAGCGCTATTATCTGTTCCTGAAGGAGAATGGATGCGGTATGAGCTTCAGGAAAATGGAGATATAATTATCTATTTTGGCATGCCTGTCCAAACAATAAAACGTGCAAGCGTAAACTATATTGAGTTTGGAAGTAATAAGCTTTTATGTTCACTCGAGAATGTTGAACTTCAGTTGTGGGATTATGATAACCGATCTCATAAATACTATAATGCCCAAATTGTAGATGCCCAACCTTATGGATTTGACAGCGATGCATATTATATGGATTATTTTGGTACATATACTACATCTGAAAATCAATATACCGTCAATGTGTATTGTTTCAAACCAAACGCAACCGGAGAAGTATCTTGTCTATATACAGAAGAAAGACCATATGGTGTGGATCCAGACAGCTCCGATTATTTAACAAGTACTCTCAATTATTCAGTGACTGTACCAAGTGATATTTTAGAAACAAAGAATATCTGGGATACCTTATATGAAGCCGCTTTGGAACATGTACCTACTGGTTATGATATGACTGCCATGAAAACAGCGGCCATTGAAAGTGAAGTGGATGTCATCCATGGTTACGTAGAAATGGTTCCTATGAAAACGTATCTAAGAAAATGGGAAGATTCTTCGATCATGGATCAAATGGACGGAGAGTTTCTATATGTGCATTATACAAATGGACATGAAGAAAAACGTGTAGATAACTGGGATTGGTTCTTACCAGAATTCTATAATCAAAACTATGAAATTCGAATTCCTGCAGTAGAACCTGAATTTAGAAATGGGCAATGGCAATTTGATGTCTATTT
>JAGHTX010000155.1 GCA_018065105.1 Bacillota bacterium | reverse complement strand
TGATAGGCAGTTGGAAAAGCGTCTTCTTTAAAATTATTTACGTGCATACGATAGATCTTTACCGAATGCGATAATTGTTGTAAAAGCTCTAATGTTTTCTTGAGTTGAACCGGATTGTTTGGACGATAGGTCTGTTGAAAAAGAATCGCAAAGCCTTCTTTAAAAGAGATTTCTTCTAGGGAGTTTTCTTCGCTTCTTTCCAAAATCACAATGCCTTTTAATGGAACCTGACAATTTGTGTTCATGCCTTCCTTTCCCGACTAGGGTGTTCCACAAACAAGCGTTTGTTCCTTGTCTATTTGAAGTAAAGGCTTATCCCCATTGACCACAAAAGACTCTGGAAGATTTTTTAACCACAATCGTGTATGCGTTGTTTTTCCTGTCCCCAATACAGCCGTAAACATATACGCGTGATTATTATCGGTTGCGATTACCGAGCCATGCATCAAAAGCGTTGAATAGTCTAACATTTGCAGCGCTATTTTTTCGATAAATGGATAAGGTTTCTAAATATTCCGAAGAATAATGCTCGCTGTCTCTTTCTTTTTCAATATCTTCTTCACTACTAAAGATTTCAAAATCAAAAGCTTCTTCTTCGACCAGATAGTCCTTACACATTCGATAGATATTCTTATAAAGGGAATGAATTCGTATGTTTCGATTCGCTAATTGGATTGTAAAAGTCATGCACACATTATACACGAAAAAAAGGTGTTTTTCACACCTTTTAATGCGCTCCTACACGTAACATAACGGTTCTAAAGGTTCTTACTAGTAAAGTAATGTCTAACCATAAAGACCAGTTGTGTGCATAATAATCGTCTAGATCCAATCTTTCTTCAAAAGTGACTTCACTACGGCCATGAGTTTGCCACATACCCGTAATTCCTGGCTTTGTCAGAATGATCGTGTTGTAGTAATTTCCCATGTCTTCTTTTTCTCTAGGAAGATAAGGTCTTGGTCCAATTAAAGACATTTGTCCTTTTAGTACATTGATAAATTGTGGGAATTCGTCCAAAGAAGTCTTTCGTAAGAAATCTCCCACATCGGTAATACGTGGATCGTTTTCAAGTTTTTTAAATGTTTCGTATTCATAACGAATCGCTGGATCTTTTTCCATCAATTCTTCTAAGACTTTTTCCGCATTTAGAATCATTGTGCGATACTTATAGATCTTAAATTCTTTTCCATCTTTTCCGATACGTGTCTGGGTAAAAAAGATTGGTCCCTTATCCCCGGCTTTTCGATTTTTATAATACACATATCCTGTAAGTGGGACTAAGAGCATACATCCAGCCAGTCCGGCACAAATATCGATGATGCGCTTAAAGAATCGATCACTTACGGACATATTCTTCGATTCACTTGTACTGATAACGATGGTTCCATCAAAGTCATCAATCTTCGTATTAAAGTTTACGGAGTGGTTGATCTGTGGTAAGAATTTAACTTCGTTTACTTCATTACTTACCTGGTGGATCCATTTCTTTAAAGTACTGTTCGAAATGGTTGGAATCGCAAAAATAACCGAGTCAATGTTGTTCTTTACTAAGTATTCTTCGGCTTGCTCAATATCGATCACATTTTCAGAAAGAACAGGATCGTCTTTAATGAGTAACTGAGAATTCATATCCACACAGGCTACCACTTCATAAGTAGAGAATCGATTGGTCACAATGGTTTGTACAAGTCCAGCCGCTGCTTCCCCGACCCCAAAAATAACAACCTTTTTCTTGATCCATTCGCGAAACCAGATTCTTGTATAACGGGCGAGTAGAACATCGAGCACAAAACTGATGCAGACAATGATCAACAATTGAAACAATTGGGTAAATGTATACTGGTAGGCGATGACGAAAGAAATGATATAGAACCAGGCATGGGAAAAAGTAATTCGTTTTAATTCATCCCAGAATAAAAGCGATTTTCCCTGAAATCTTCCGGCTAAAAACTGCATCATCACAAAGACGACGATCAATCGTTTGGCGAACCAGTACGACCAGGTTGGCATACACACTAAGATTAAAATGAAACAGATTGTATCTAGAACACAATTTATTAAACCTATTTTTGTCATAGTTTCCTCTTAAAATTTCCTCAATCATTATATCATATTCAATATTGAATACAATAAAAGGTTAAGTACATACATACTTAACCGAATCTTTGTCCTATATAACATTGTGAGATAGCCATTTTTTTGAATAAAAACGATACGTAAAGATAATAGCGCGAACACTCCAGTCGGTAAACATCGCAATCCAGACTCCCATCGGACCAAAGTGGAATTGTCGACAAAGAATCATACAAAGAATCACTCGGCATAACCACATCGTTGTCATGGAACTGATCATGGAGAATTTTACATCGCCAGCAGCTCGCATTCCATAGGCAGGTACAAACGCCAAGGTCCACATAATTGGTTTGACAATCGTAATGGCGGTCACCATTTCGATACATAGTCTGGCACTTTCTGCTTCCATACCTCCTAATATCGTAATGGGTTTGGTTGCCAAAAAGACTAGAATACAGCTAATAAAGGTTGTCGCATAGGCAATGGCTGTCATCTTTTTTATATAATAAATGGCTTCTTCTTTTTTTCCTGCACCTAAACATTGACCAACCACTGTCATCATACCAATGCCTACGGCTAAAGATGCCATCCCATTTAGGTTTTCTAGAATGTTTGTCATAGCCTGGGCCGCTATCGCAATGGTTCCTAAAGTGGATACCGTTGATTGAATTGCCAGTTTTCCAAATTGGAACATACTATTTTCTACCCCAGAAGGAATTCCTAAGCGAAGAATGCGTAGAATCAAATCTTTGTTTGGACGAATGCTGGCATAGTTTCTTACATGGACGACATACGATTCACTATGTAGTTTCCATAGAATCAATAAAGCCAGGATAATTCTGGAAAACAAGGTCGCAATGGCAGCACCGGCAATACCCCAATGTACAATAAAGATCAGGATGTAGTTTCCAACCACGTTGATCACATTACTAAGTACAGAAATAAGAAGAGGCAGTTTTGTGTTTCTCTGGGCTCTAAAAATCGAAGAACCGGCATTGTATAGCGCTAAAAATGGAAAGCTTAGTGCGGTATATAGAAAATAGGTCATAGCCCCTTCCATTACATCGGCTTCTACACTACCAAAAATGATACGTAGTAATGGATAGCGAAAGAACAAACAGAATAGAGTCATGCATAAAGAAATGACAGTAACACAGAATACAATTTGTCGAGCGGCTTCGTTGGCTTTTTTTGTATCTTCATTTCCAATGTATTGGCTGACGACAATCGTTCCTCCCGTAGCTAGTGCGGATAAAGCCATTAAGACTAAAATATTAATGGAGTCA
Source organism: Bacillota bacterium (assembly GCA_018065105.1). GTDB lineage: Bacteria > Bacillota_I > Bacilli_A > Erysipelotrichales > Erysipelotrichaceae > Floccifex. The sequence goes on along the minus strand of JAGHTX010000155.1, from coordinate 3,689 downwards.
ACAAGTGATACAGCAGATATGGCAGCTGAGCCAATATTACTGACCATAACGGTATCGATCATTCCCATTAAGGAGGTCAACAATTGTTCGAGTACCAGCGGTATTAATAAGTAGGCTAAGTCTTTATTTGAAAATGTGTGTTTCATTTAAAAATCCCTCTTTTTCTAAAACATCAGTACTATACTAGCACACTCTAGAAAAGAGGGATGATTTTATTCTTTTTTTAGAACAATAATGTCTTCTACGGAAAGATTAAAAATAAGGCTGAGAGCTTTTAAGTGTTCAAAAGAAGGAATGTTTCTTCCTGAAAACCAGTATTTAATCGTTTGTTTGGAAATGGAAAAGTAGTCAGCTAGTTTTTGGATGTCTACTTGATTTAACTCACATAGTTCTTGGATTCTTTTTCCTGTTTGTTCCATATCGATGACAGGAAATTCAAAGAATTCTTTTTCCATACGCATTTCCTCCTTTCGACTATAATTAGATATGTCGTCTTGTTTCTAATTTTACTCTATTTATAATACGAATACATTCTAGTAAAAGTTTTTTTACAAGAGGTCTAGGAGTTGTTTATGGAAAGTTCCGTTACTTGCACAAACGCTGGTATTTCCTTCAAAATGGATAGGATTCCCCTGATAATCGGTAATGGCTCCTCCGGCTTCTTCTAAGATTAATGAACCAGCGGCAATATCCCACGGTTTTAATCGGGGTTCTACATAGCCATCAATTCTTCCATCGGCCATATAACAGAGATCCAGAGCTGAAGAACAGATTCTTCGTATATCCACACAATGGAGAAAGATATTTCGAATACGAGTAAAGGTCTCATCGACCCATTCTTTGTGTGTACTTGCCACACCTACTTCAATAATGGATTCGTTTAATGTTCTATTGGAAACATGAAGTCTTTTCTTTCCTAGATACGCGCCTTTTCCTCGATAGGCATGATAACACTCCTGGTTGTAGGGATTGTAGACAACGCCAAAGATAATGTGTCCATCTGCATATAGACCTAGAGAAATGGAGCTTTATTTCATACCATAGACCAGATTCGCGGTTCCATCAATGGGATCGAGTATCCAGCACGGATCGCTTAAGTGCCCATCTTCTTCTTCACTTAAAAAGCCAATGTCCGGATACATTTCTTGCAGCTTTCCTTTGAGTTCGTTGGATATTCTTAGATCCACGGCTGTCACAAAATCGTTCTTTCCTTTCAAGTGAACATCTTTTCGTAGTTCTTCTTCCATCACAATGCTTCGCATACTTTTTACTAAGCGGATGATTTTTTGTTGGTTAATTCTGATCATAGTTTTTTTCCTCAAAACCATTATACAACAAGAAAAAAGAAACGAGGTGTCTCGTTTCTAGATTTTGTCTAATTCTCCATAGTAACGGATCATATTGTTCTTGTACTCGATACGGAACTGGGCATCGTTGGAATGGTGAAGTGAATGGATGTATTCGTGTTCTCTTCCTCGAATGTCTGGTTGTACAAGTTCGGTTACGTATACACAAATGTCCGAACACTTATCGGAAATGGATTCTAGTAGAAGTACGATGTTTTGGAAGAACAATCCTTCAACTACCCCACAGTTATTTTGGGATAAACGTTTTGTGTGACGGTTGTTTAATTCTTTGGCAAGTTCATCAATCACTTCTTCTAATGGTTCAATCTTAGATGCCTGATACATATCTTTGGTACGATAGACTTCAATGGTCATAGTTAAGATATCGTTAACGGCTCCAATCAATACGGTTAATTCTTTATTGGCTGTATCAGAGAACTTAATATCTTGTTTATTCATATCGCGTACAACGTTTAGGATGTCATACGATAGGTCCCCAATTCGTTCAAAAGCCGAACTGCTCTTTAGCGCAAAGTTTTGGGTTTGGAAATCCGTTCCACGTTTGATATATGGAGTCATTTTGATCAAGTACTGGTTGGTTTGGTCTGTGATTCGATCCAATAAATCTTCTCTGGATTTGATCTTTTTGTCTTTTTCCTGGACGTATCCAAATACTTGTTCGGTACAGCTCTTATAGTTCTTATAAGAAATATCGGCCATGTCTCTTAATAAGTGGGATACACGGTCCATTGCCAAAATAGGACTCGATAACAAGTGTTCGTCTAGAGCGACTAGATTGTTTAGTACAAGACCATCTTCGTTTTCTTCAGCTGGTTCATCTGGCACGATTTTCATGGCCACTTTGGCAAATAGATTGGTGAATGGTAATAAACAAACGGCTGGGATCATACGGAGCAATCCATGAAGGTTGGCTACCCCTCCTGAGTTTAATTTCATAAACCAGATACCATCACTAATTAAGCTTGTGCTGCGTCCAATGGTAAGGACTGCCACAATTAAAATAGCGGCACAAATGTTGTAGAGTACGTGTACGACGACCGTACGAATCTGTTCAGGTCTGGCTCCAATACGGCTTACTAAGAAAGTAGTTAAACAGTCTCCGATGTTTACCCCGATAATAACGGCGAATACCCCTTTAAAAGTAACACCGACCGTACTTGCCACGGATTGAATGATTCCCACTACCGCTGAAGAACTTTGGATTATCCCGGTAACCAATACCCCGGCTCCAAATCCTAATAGATAGTTGTTCTCAAAAGCGGTTAGTAATTTACTTAAGGAGTCTTCGAATACGGCTACCGCATCGCTCATAAAGATCAGTCCCATAAATAAAATTCCGAATCCACAGGCTACGTTTCCGATATTCTTTCGAGATTCTCGTTTTGTGGTCATTAAGATGACGATCCCAATGATCAAGGCCATTGGGGCAAGGTTGTCTGCCTTAAAAAAGTAAATTAAGCTATCTTGTGCAGATTTTAGGTCCATCAATCGAATGATTTGTGCAGTAATTGCGGTTCCTACATTGGCTCCAAGTACAATTCCAATCGATTGTTGGAAGGTTAATAGTCCAGCTCCTACCAGACCAACGCTTAAAACGATGGTAGCGGTAGAGCTTTGGATGATGCAAGTGACTAATACTCCTAATAGAAAGGCTAGAATGGGTTTGTCGGTTACTTTGGAAAGAACTACTTTTAAGGTTCCTCCAGAGTTTGCCTTTAGTCCATCTCCCATAACGCGCATTCCGTATAGGAACATGGCTAGTCCTCCTAATAGAGCGATCACATGATAAAATATTGCCATATACTCCCTCTTTTTACATTCTTTTTACTTGTTCTTGTGTTAGATTTTACAAACACGAGATTATCATACAACACTTTTTTAAGAATGTGTATAAGAAAAGAGCATGTAAATGATTACACGAAAGAAAAAACGAGCATTTCTACTCGTTCTCGTTATAACTGTATTTCGCCTTTCCTTTTCGGGTGTATTTTTTCTTATTGCGAAAAACTCGGCCTCCTTCTATACAGGCTTGCAGGTGCATAGGAGATGGAGAATGGATCAAGCGTTGTTCAGCGCTCATGGTAGCACGTTTATTCTTCTTTTTCTTACTCATAATGTATCCCTCCTATAATAGTTATGGAATATTTCTATTTTTATTGAACAAGATTCACAATATTTTTTCAAGAATAACGAGGTTAATTCCCATGAAAACTACATCTTCTAGTTCAATCCGCCAGGATATAACGCATTGTATTCTTTTTCTAGTTCATCTTTTGAAATTCCAAATCTTTCAATTAAATCATCTAATTCTAATTTACCTTT